>DYPD01000180.1 GCA_020720115.1 Thiomargarita sp.
TTCAGTGAAGTATTTAAAATAAACATAACAAATTTATAGGAATTTCACTATAAGACGGGGGCTTGAATAAAAAATCTAAAGCAACTTCCTTGTCCAATGAGGCTTTCTACTTCTAAATGTCCCCCCATCATTTCGACTAGATGACGGCTGATAGATAAACCTAAGCCAGAGCCTTCAATATATTGTTGTGTACCTACTTGCCGAAAGGGTTCAAAAATGACTTTCAGGTCATGTTTTTCAATGCCTCTTCCGGTGTCTTGCACCGAGAAATGTAACAGCCCTTCATGCCAGTGCATATGCAGGTTGATTGTTCCGTAGTCAGTAAACTTAAAGGCATTATTCAATAAGTTAAACAATACTTGGCGCAAGCGTTTTTCATCAGTTTTAATCAACATGGGGAGACGATGAACATGGAAAGATTCTTGATAAGGTGGTGGTTCCACTTGAAAGGTCAGTTGTTTTTGTTCGGCGCGTAGGTTGAAAATCTGTACTAAATCCTGCATGAAACCGGGTAAATAAACTTCGGTTTTCAATAGTTCTAAACGCTCGGCTTCAATTTTAGATAAATCTAACACATTATTAATGAGTTGTAGTAAATGTTCGCCACTGTGTTGGATAATTTGAATTTGTTCACGAATATCAGGCATTACCAGAGGATTGCGGCGCAAAAGTTGGGTGTAGCCTAAAATGGCGTTGAGCGGTGTGCGCAGTTCGTGGCTCATATTGGCTAAAAAGGCACTTTTGGCTCTATTGTCGCTTTCTGCTTCGGCGGTGGCTTGGCGCAATTCGGTTTCAGTTTTTTTCAGTTTGCTGACATCTACCATAAAACCAGATAAAGAAGCAACTTGTCCTTGCGCGTTTTTATGGACTTTTACAATGTCGCGCAACCAGATGTATTCGCCATTGGCGGTGCGCATCCGGTATTCAAATTCGTGATCCTGTCCGGCGGCTATCTGCTGGCGAGCAAAGTTAAGGGCTGTTTCTTGATCGTCTGGGTGTGCGTGCCGCGCCCAAAAATCTAGGCTTTGCCAGGCATTAATGGAATAGCCCAGCATATTTTCTGCATGAGGAGAAACATAGGTAAAACGATTTTGGATTAAACTATAGGTCCAGGCGATAGCGTTGACATTTTCTACTAGAGAACGAAAGCGAGCTTCGCTGTCACGCAATGCAATTTCTACTTGCTTGCGGGCGCTGATGTCGCTGAGTGCAAGAAAGCATACCCGTGAATTATGATTAGCCGGATGAAATAACCGCCCGTGTAAACTAACAGCCATATTTGTTTCTTGCTGCAAACGTAAATTTAATTCAATAGTATGCAGCCCTTTACTTTGAAAAACTTGCTGTAAAAATTGTTTAAATCTCAGTTGCTCAAGCTGTTCTAAATAGTTGTAAAAAGAAGTACGGATTAAACTTTTACCCTCATTTTGCAGCAAAATACCTGCTGTAATATTAGCCGCTTTAATCACTGCTTTTGAATCTAAACTTAAATAAGCGACGGGTGCAAAGTCAAAAAGCACTTGATAACGAGCGCGAGAGCTTTGTAATTCAGATTGAACCGCTTTTAAGGTTTCATTTTTGGAATGTAGTTCTTCTTGATGCTGATATAAAGATTCTAACGCATGGGCTAAATCTTGCCCCGGGTTTTTAAGTTGTGCGTTTTCGTCTTGCAATTGTGCGTTTTCTAAAAGTAACTACTGATAATGTTGCAATAGATGTTGATAATTTTCTGGGTACTCTACATTTTCAGACATGGGATTTTGTCTCCTTTATTAGCAAGAAACTTGAAAAGCTTGCCTAAACACGATCTTATACCAATAAACATCAGACTCAACAATCGCCCGCTAGAAGCGACTGATTGTTAAGTGTAATGTATTGGAAATAAATTTGTTTGCCTGATAGTTGAAGACTTTAACGCTCAGGGTATCGCTTTGACAGGCTCAAGAGCGGCTTGGCGATTTTGCCAACAGCTTCTTATGCGTGGAAACTAAAGCTTGTACCGAGACCTGACAGATTTGGCGAACCTGTCAGATGTTGGAGGATATAGCGCTTGGCATTAGGCGCTGTTGGGGTTGGATGGTCTAGCTGACAATTTTGATGCTGGGGAATTTGGTGCTGTAATCTTTGGCTTTTAAAGACAGCTTCGCTGTCGCACGGCGGGCAATGTCTTTGTAAATTTGGGAAATACGGCAATTGGGATCAGCCACTACTGTGGGTTTGCCGTTGTCGGCATCTTCACGGATTTGCTTATCTAGGGGCAATGAGCCTAAGAAATCTACATCTTGTTCTTCTGCTAAACGTACCCCGCCGCCGTCGCCAAAAATATGTTCTTCGTGACCGCAGTTGCTGCAAATATGAATGCTCATATTTTCCACTACACCAAGCACGGGAACTTGCACTTTTTCAAACATTTTCAAGCCTTTGCGCGCATCTAATAAGGAAATATCCTGCGGTGTGGTGACAATAATTGCGCCACTGACGGGAATTTTCTGTGCTAAGGTCAATTGGGTGTCGCCGGTGCCTGGCGGTAAGTCAATGATTAAATAGTCTAAATCATCCCAGCGGGTATCGCGTAGCAGTTGCTCAAGCGCCTGCGTAACCATAGGACCGCGCCAGATCATGGGGGTTTCTTCTTCAATCAAGTAGCCGATGGACATGGATTGAATCTGATAGCTTATCATCGGTTGTAAGGAATTGCCGTCAGCGGATTTGGGCTGCCCCTTCACGCCCAACATGCGTGGCTGGCTGGGTCCGTAAATATCCGCATCTAACATGCCTACCCGCGCACCGAAGGAAGAGAGCGCCAGCGCCAGGTTTACGGCGACAGTGGATTTGCCAACACCGCCCTTGCCTGAAGCGACGGCGATGATGTTTTTCACGCCTTCTAGATGTTTCACACCTTTTTGCGTGGCGTGGGAAACGATCTTGGTATCTAGATTCAAGGTGACATGATCCACACCTGCCACTGCGCCGATTTTGTTTTTCAGCGCCTCACTTAACACCGCTTGATGTTCGCCCAAAGGAAAACCCAAAGTCATATCAACCGTGACATTGCCGCCGTCAATAGCGATATTTTTCACCATTTTGGCAGACACCAAATCTTGTTGCACATAAGGGTCTATGTATTCTTTAATCGCGCCCTTGATGATGTCTTCGTTGAATTCAGCCATGTTATAAGTCCTTGTGTTACTGGAAAGAAACTAAAAAGAATGCAAAGACAATAAGGACGCGGTTGTTGATTTCAATGCTATTGCGTATTTTATCTCCACGCTCCTTGCTAACAGTGCGCACAAAGGCACGAGAAAAACTGACTAAAATGCTCTAGCTGCAACCGCCACCAGGCGGTTTTTTTATGCGGTACGCTTATTGCTTGAGCTAAGACAGTGGCGCCCTTCTTCGGCGTTTGGACGCAAAGAACGCCTTAAATCTATTAAAAAATCAAGGGGTTAAAAATGGCTGTCATGCAAGCTGCTTTTCATCATCGCAATGCCAGTGCCAACCGTCATCTCAGTACCTTTGCCAAGATTCGCGGTTTTTCACATCAATTCAGACGACTGCTGTTGCCAGAAGGACAGGTGTGGCAAACGGAAGAAGACACGGTCATTGAATGGGGCGATCCAGCACACATGCTCAATCCAGAAACCTTGGCAAAAGCGAATTTAGCCGGACATGAGCATTCGGTCTTTGGGCGCAGTTGGGTGCATTATCACCGCCCGACGCATTCTCTCACCTTAGCCGTAGATCGTTTAGGGCTGTTTCCTATTTTGCTGGCGCAACGCGGGCAAGCCACTTACATTGCCAGCGATGCTTTTGCCTTGTCGCAATTATTAGGCGACGAAGCGGAAAGCGAAAGCGAGGCGCTATTGGAATTACTGGCTTATGGGCAATTACTCGGCGAGCAAAGCAGTTTACGCGGTGTCAAACATTTGCACGCGGGCAGCGTATGCCACCTGAATGCCGAAGGCAGTTTTCAGTTGTGGCACGAAACACCTTATTATCTGCCGCGCCACAGCAACACCGAAGCACAAGCCTGCGAAGCGGTGCTTAGCGCAGTAGATAAGCGTATGCAGCGCGATCCAGACGCCGTAATACCCATTGATGGCAACCCCGATGTGCGCCTGCTCATCGCCGCTGCCTATGCCGCCGGACACCGCCCGCGCCTGCTCAGCTATGGTTTTCCTGGCAGTCGGCAGCTACAGCTTGCACAAGCGATAGCCGAAGCCGTTGGCGCAGATTTATTGATCGGCGCCCTGGATGACCAACAGTTTTACAGCGCCCACGCCGTCAGCGCCCAACTGAGCGGCGGCGAAGTACCGCTCCATCATGTACATCCGCTGATTTGCTCAGAGCTGGTCGCACGCACCAGAGGCGCAACCCTCATCACCAGCACCGGCTCTGAGTTATACCGCAACCCCAGTTTAGACACCGGCTTCACCCGCCTAGGCTTGTCCGGCTTTAAACACAACCTGTTCAAAAACGCCCAAGCCTACGCACTAGAAAGCCTCAGCCCCCTGCTAACGCCCTTCTTAAACGCCCTTGGCGGATTACGCGACTACCTATACGAACGCATGAATTTACGCCTCAGCGTCTACCAAAGCCGCGCAGAAGACGCCGCACACTACCTAGAAGCCGTCTATCTCGGCGAACGAGTACGCCGCCAAGCCATTGCCGAACAACAGATATTAATCCGCGACTACGCCCGCTCCCACCCCTTTTTAGACGAAGACGTACTGCTCTGTTTAGCCGGATTGTCACAATCCCAACGACTCAACGGCAGATTTTATCGCCACGCCATCGCCAAATTCAGCCCACGCCTAAGCGACCTGAATTGGGATGCCAGCCAGCATCCCTGGACCGACAACGCCACCAGCCGCCTAGTAGGACACACCCACCTAGGCGGCTGGTGTCACTACCAAGACAACAGCCAGTGTTTAGAATACCTAGCAAAAGACACCAACAGCCTAAGATATGCCCTACTGCAAGTAGGATTAAACGAAGCCGAAGCCGAGCTTGGTGTCAACAGCCTGCTAGAACAAGCCACACCCGCCCACCGCCTGCATTTACTCGGCGTACTAGGCGCATACAACCTATGGCAAAGCTACCTGCTCACCCAACGCGCCACCGCCAGAGCCGCTTAAACACCCGCGTTTCCAGTAGTCTGGGGCCAAGCAGGCTTGATTTCTATTTATACGGGATGGTGGACTCTGGGAAGGATGATTGAGTTTATATTGCTGTACTGGTATAGACTGCAACGCGGTCAAGATGGCGTTCCCAAACGGCGCTTGGGAGGTGGGAAAGTTATGTTATTGCCTCTTGCTCAAAAACATGCGGCTTGATTAACTTCAGTTCTTTTTCCTCAGATTTTTGCACTTTATACAAGTCCCATCTTAACTGAAGATTAAGCCAAAAATCTTCTGAAGTACCAAAAAACGTGCAAGCCTCAAAGCTATACTTGGAGTAACCCCTCTTTTTCTGTTTATTAGACTTGTCTATATTTATAACTTATTGAATAATAAAATTATTTTTTAGGTTAAATAGCTCTGCCGCAAGGCAATAACGGTACCCTTAAAATCAGATTGACATCTTAAACGATTAACCAGTATTTGAAACCGTTTCATACCAC
>DYPD01000041.1 GCA_020720115.1 Thiomargarita sp.
TTTCTACAGCACTATTACTTTCTTAGTGCAATTGAACCACCTTAACAGGGCTGCCTTTCTACCCCTAATGGGAGACTGAAACACATACGGTAGGCGTTTTCATGAACTTACAGCTTCATAGAGCACCCCTTGATTTAGATAGAGCGCCCCTTGATTTAGTTGGATTGCTTCAACATTAATGTCCTTACTGAATGAGGTGTTGCACATTGGGTAACACATAATTAGTGAGCAATCCTGCTATAAATTGAGGAGAAACCTATGGATGCAGAGGCTTTAGCGCAGTTACAGGATATTGCTTTGCCGCCGCCGGTGTCTTGGTGGCCGCCGGCGCCGGGCTGGTGGATGTTGGCAACGCTGTTGTTATTGGCGCTGGCGTGGGGGCTGTGGGCGGGTTGGCGTTGGTTGCGGCGTAATGCGCCAAAACGGGCGGCGTTGCGCCAGCTTAAGCGGGGCTGGCGGGCGTATCAGACACATCAGCAGGGTGGGCAGTTGGTGCGTGAGTTGGAAAGGCTGTTGAAGCAAACGGCGCTGAGTTATTTTCCCCGTGAGCAGGTTGCGCCCTTGTATGGCGCGGCTTGGCTGCAATTTTTGGATCGTAGCGGGCGTACTCAGGGGTTTACGCGCGGCGTGGGGCGCTGGTTGGGTGAGGAGCTGTTTCAGGCGCAATTGCCGTCGCATCAGCCGGCGCAGTTGCAGGCTTTGGTGGATTTATGTCGGGATTGGATTAAACGTCAATGATTGAGATTCTTTTGCCTTGGGTGTTTGGCTTGGTGCTGTTGCCGCTGTTGTTTTGGTGGCTGTTGCCGCCCGCGCAGCGCGCTGCCAGCAGTGCGCTGCGGGTGCCTTTTTATGCGGAATTGGCAGAGTTGCAAGGACAGCGTTCTAGCACAGATGTGCGCCAGCGCACGGGTTTGCTGGGGCTGGCGGGGCTGATTTATGTGCTCTTGTTGCTGGCGGCGGCGCGTCCGCAGTGGTTGGGGGAGCCTATCGCTTTGCCGGTCAGCGGGCGTGATCTGATGCTGGCGGTGGATTTGTCTGGCAGTATGGAGCAGGCGGATTTGCAGGTGAACGGGCGTGCAGTGGATCGCTTAAGCGTGGTAAAAGCGGTGTTGGGCGAATTTATCCAGCGCCGTGAGGGGGATCGCTTAGGACTGATTTTGTTTGGTGAGCAGGCGTATTTGCAAACGCCGCTGACGTTTGATCGGGAAACGGTGAAAACCCTGTTGCAGGAGTCAGTGATTGGTTTAGCGGGTCAGCAAACGGCGATTGGCGATGCGATTGGTTTGGCGGTGAAACGCTTGCGCGAACGCCCAGAAGATCATCGAGTGCTGATTTTGTTGACTGATGGCTCAAACAACGCCGGCGCTTTAGCACCGGATAAAGCGGCAGAATTGGCAGCACAAGCTAAGGTGAAAATTTATACGGTGGGCGTGGGCGCGACGCAAATGCGGGTGGCGGGCTTTTTCGGGCAAACTCAAGTGGTGAATCCGTCCCGCGATCTGGATGCAAAAACCTTGCAGTGGGTTGCGGACAAAACTGGCGGGCGCTATTTCCGCGCACGCGATACCCAGGAATTGGAGCGGATTTATCAGTTGCTGGATGATTTAGAACCGGTAGAGGTGGATCAGCAGGTGTTTCGTCCCACCACGCCGCTGTATCCTTATCCGCTTGGCGCGGCGTTGCTGTTGTCCTGCGGGCTGGCATTTGCGCTAGGGCGCAAAGCGGCGCAATGAAACCCATGCACCCAGCACGCGGCTTTAGTCTGTTAGAATTGTTGGTTGCTTTGGCGATCTTTGCGGTGATGGCGGTGATGGCGTATGGCGGGCTGCAAACGGTGCTCAGTAGCGCCGCGCAAGTGAGCACTACCGCTGAGCAGACTAATCAGATACAAATGGCATTTAGCCGTTTGGCACAAGATTTAACGCAATTGTTGCAACGCCCAATGCGCGATGCTTTTGGCGACGAGCAGCCAGCGGTGGAAGGCAGCGCGCAGAGGGTGCGCTTTACTCGTAGCGGTTGGCAAAATCCGCTGCAACGTAAACGCAGCGACTTGCAGCGCGTGGCTTGGTTGCTGGAAGAAGACACTCTGTATCGGCGCTATTGGCAAGTGCTTGACGGTGCAGCAGAAAACGAGTGGCAACAAATGCCGATTTTGTCGCAGGTGAAAAATCTGGAATTTCGTTATCTGGATACGCAACAGGTCTGGCACCAGGAATGGCCGCCCGCGGTGCCAGGGGACTTGACTGCGCCGGTCTCACTCAAAGCGGTGGAAATCCGCCTGCGCTTGCCTGGTTGGGGCGATTTACGGCGGCTGTGGAGCGTGCCGGAACGGTTCAACCCGCTGCCCGTCAATACGGATACGGCGGCAGCCGCTTCAAAATAATTCAATTTCGACGCGCTCGCCCACCGCCACGCCTTCGCTCTGTTGCGGTAAGACAATGAAACAATTGGCTTTACTCATGGACGTGAGCAGGTGCGAACCTTGCGCACCGGCGAGGCGCACGCTCAGCACGCCTTGCTCATGAGCAACAATCCCGCGCTGAAATTCCACCCGCCCCGGACGTTTGCGTAGCGCCTCGCTACATACAGCTTGCAAGCGCACAGGCGCAGGCGGCTGGCATCCCATCATGCGTTGCAAAGCCGGTCGCACGAATTGCGCAAAAGTCACCATCGCCGACACCGGATTGCCTGGCAAACCAAAAAACTTTGCCCCGCCCAGGGTGCCAAACGCCAACGGATGTCCAGGTTTCATGGCGACTTTCCAGAAGGCGATCTGCCCTAATTCGGACAGAATTTGCTGCACAAAATCCGCATCGCCCACCGACACGCCGCCACTGCTAATCACCGCGTCCGCTTGCGCGGCGGCGATTTGTAAAGCCTGGCGAATGGCTAACGGCTGGTCGTGAATTATGCCCAGATCGAGAATCTCAACGCCAAGCTGTTGCAGCAAAGCATACAGGCTATAGCGATTGCTGTCGTAAATTGCTCCCTCGCTCAACGCCTCGCCTGGACTGCGTAATTCGTCGCCCGTGCTCAATAGCGCCACACGCAAATGGCGAAACACCCGTACTTCAGCCACACCCAGCGATGCCAGCAAGCCCAGATCAGCCGGCTGCAACCAGTGTCCGGCGTGTAACACAGTCTCGCCTTGAGCAATATCCTCCCCAGCATAGCGCAGGTTTTGTCCGGCTGAGTGCGTACCGCTCAAGCGAATGCTGTCGCCGTCGCGCTCAACCTGCTCTTGCATGATGACGGTGTCAGCGCCAGTGGGTATTTTGGCGCCTGTCATGATGCGGATGCACTGCCCGCGTGCCAGGCTGCCGGTAAAGGGTTTGCCCGCCCACGCTGTGCCCACCACTGGCAAGCACACCGGATTGTCCACTGGCAAATCTTGACTGTGCAGCGCATAGCCATCCATCGCCGAATTATCGTAGCTAGGTACTTGAATAGGCGCGCAAATATCTGTGTAAAGCACACGCTGCAAAGCCGCTTTGAGCGGCACTTGCTGATAAGCATCCGGCGCACTGACCAGAGTTAAAATACGTTCCCGCGCTTGGTCGGGGGTGAGCACTTGAGGCGCGGGCTGCGCATCACAACAGCTTGATGTAGCTTGATTTTCCATTAGTTAAGACTCGATTTTCAGAACGATTTTGCCAATGTTTTGCTTACTCATCAGATAAGCGTGCGCTTGGTTGGCATCCTGCCAGGAAAACACCCGGTCTATCACCGGATGCAGTTTGCCGCTGGCAAATTTAGGCAAGCAAATACGCGAAAAATCTGCAATTAATTGCGCTCGGTATGCCAGAGAACGAGCACGCAAAGTAGTGCCAAAGAGGCTGATATGTTTGTTCAGCAAGGGCGCTAAATCCACTCGCTCCAAATAGCGCCCGCCCAGCAACGCCAGCAACACATAGCGCCCACCTTTGCTCAAGCAGCGAACATTGCGCTCAGCATAGGGCGCTCCGATGGGATCAATCACCAAATTGCAGCCACGCTGCCCCGTGATGCTGAGCACTTCTTTAAGCCAATCTTCTTCACGGTAGTTGATCGCCAGCGAAGCCCCAAGATTCACGCACGCAGATAACTTGGCTTCGCTTCCAGCGGTGACTATGATTTTTGCCCCCGCCATGCGTGCCAACTGGATAACCGCTGTGCCAACGCCGCTGGCGCCTGCGTGCATCAGCACCACATCGCCAGGCTGCACTTGTCCCAAGTAATACAGGCTTTGATAAGCGGTGAGAAACACTTCAGCAATCCCCGCCGCTTGCACTGCGGTCAAATTTGGTGGGATCGGCATCAGCAGCGATTCTTCTACGCTAACATATTCGGCATAACCGCCGCCCGACAATAAAGCAAACACCTTATCGCCCAGACGAAAACGCTGGCATTGTGCGCCCAGCGCCACTATATTCTCCGGCAGCTTCCAAGCCCAAAATCTCAGAAGCACCTGGCGGCGGTGGATATTTGCCTTCGCGTTGCAGCAAATCGGCACGGTTAAGCGCCGTCGCCTGCACGCGCAACAAAACTTGCTGCTCGCTGTACGCAGGCATTGCAGTCTCGCCCAGATAAAGGCTGTTATCCTGACTCTGGGCGTCAATTAAAATGGCTTTCATAGCGCCTTAGTGTAGAATTTTGTGATGGCAAAACCACTCTGGAAGCACTCATTTGCACCAGGCTCAACTTAGAAAATGGCAGCACCCCTGCCTCGCATCGAAAAACCCATGCTCAATTGGAATCAACTCGAACCCCGCGATCAGCGCATTCTACTCATAGGCAGCTCAGTGCTGAGCGCCATACTGCTGTATTTTTTTCTCTGGCAGCCCTTCGTGACCGAACACGCCCGCCTCAGCAGCCAAGTACGAGAACAACATGCCAGCTATCAGTGGATGCTGGGCGCTGTTAAAGAAATCAAAGCCTTACAAGCGCAATCTGGCGCTGCTACACCGTCGCATAACGGCGTCTCTTTGCTGGCAGTGGTGGATCAAAGCCTGCGCAATACCGCCCTAAACAGCGCCAACAAACGCATAGAACCCAGCGGTGACACCCAAGTGCGCGTGGATTTTACCGCCGTCGCCTTCAACGATCTCATGCAATGGCTGACGCTGCTACACAACCAACACCAGGTACAAATCAGCAGCCTCAATCTGGAACGCCTAAGCGCCGGACAAGTCAAAGCCTCTGTGCGCCTGGAGCGGGCAAGCTAATGCGCAAAATTTTATATTACGCGCTCTTAGCCTTGTTAGCATTAGCAGGCGCCGCCAAAGCTCTGCTGGATTACCAACTTAACCGCTTCGCCACGCAAGCCGTGCAACAAGCACAGCCCTATGCACAGATCAGCTATCAACAAGTGCGCCTCGCCTTACCCGCCCAAGTCGTCGCCGATGCGGTACAAATCCAAGCGCCTGATTTCCCTGCGCTACAGATTCAACAAGTGCAGCTACAAAAGCTTTACCGCTTCCTACAAACCCCAGGCAAACTACCACAAGACTGGCACATTAGCCTCACCCAAGCCGAGCTTTCCCTACAACCACTGCTTAAACTACCTAACACCCAAGCCCTGTGGCAAGTCTTCGGCTACCAAGCCTACTACCTCAGCCCCGCAGAAATGCTCCAATTACTAGGACAAAGCCTCAGCGCCGACGCCGATTTACAAGCCCACTGGCAAGCCGCCAACGGCACTTTAACACTAGAGTTACAAATCCGCAGCCCAACGCTAGGCACACTCGACTTACAAGTGAACACCAGCGGCGTACACAGCCTGCCAATACAGTGGCAAAACCTACTCATCCACACCGCCTCCCTCACCTGGCAAGGCGGACAATGGCTACCAGGTTTTAGCAATTATCTAGCGCAAAAACAACAGATTAGCCAAAAAAAGCTGCGCCAAGACCTGAGCCAAAAGCTGCTCAAAGACGGACAACAAAGCGGCTTCCTAGACGCCCAAGCGCAAACCGCCCTCAGCCGCTTTATCCAAGACGCACAGCCCCTAAAAATCCAGCTACAACCCACTAACCCCTTTAGCCTACAAGAATTATCCCGTCTACCGCCACAACAGTGGCTAACCCGCACAGGCTTACGCTGGTAATAGAGTATACAGCCGCCAACTTTCAATGCTATATTTGCCGCCACTACCCGCTATCCAGGGGTTGAAATAACAAAAGACTCAACATAACTTAAATAACCTAACCCACTCATTAAAGGAGATGACCATACTACATAAACTTCCTGTTATAACTCGATCTGGTTCTATTCACCCACTTAATTAGCCAACCCCTACAAATCGCACACTAAAGGAAACTACCATGCTACACAAACTCCCCGCCATGCTTGGTCTGGTTCTATTCGCCAGCTTAATTAACCTACCCCTACAAGCCGCACAATTTGAAACCTTTGGCGATTACATGGTTCATTACAACGCCATTAACACCGAAATGCTGCAACCAGACGTTGCTAAACAATACCAGATTAACCGCAGCAAAAACCGCGCTTTATTGAATATCTCGGTGCGCAAAAAAGGCTCTGGCGAAATCAAACAAGACTCCGCCGTTGTTGCTTTAGTTAAAGCCACCGCGACCAACCTCAATGGTCAATTACAAACCATTGATATGCGCGAAATTCACGAAGGAGAAGCCATTTACTACATAGGAGAATTTCGCATCAACAATGCAGAAACCCTAGATTTCAAAGTCAGCGTTAATCCAGAACAACAAGAAAAAACGCATGAAATCAGCTTTCGCCAAGAGTTTTTCATTGATTAATTAAAATAGCAACCTTGGTAAACTTTAGCTTTTTTCACACAAAAACCCAACAAGACTAACAAGCTTGTTGGGTTTTCTTTATACCCAAAGGAGAAACCCCGATGTTCAAATCAACCCTCAGTTACACCTTATCCGCCACACTCGGCTTATACCTACTGGGCAACGCGCCCTTGGTATTTGCAGCAGAAACGCAAACAGATGAATTTGCACCTAAACACAAGGTCGTCATTCAAGTCAGCACAGATGATCCAAGGATTCATCAACTCGTCATTAACAATGCCGCTAATCTACAAAAAAGCTTAGGCATGGATAATGTCGCCATAGAAGTAGTTGCTTATGGACCCGGCTTAAAACTCTTCACCACCCCAGGTCCAGAAAACCAATTGATCCCCAGTCTTGCCCAACAAAACATTAGCTTTTCTGCCTGTGGTAACACCTTAAACAACATGACTGAGCAAATGGGACATCCGCCCACTTTAGCCCAGGGAGTTAAAGTAGTACCCGCAGGTGTGGTGAGAATCATGGAATTGCAAGAACAAGGCTACGCTTACATTCGTCCTTAATTATTTCATCTGACCTTCCAGCCAAAAGCTGGAAGCTCTAGTGCTTAACAAAAGAACGCTAGGACGCCTTGCGCTATGCTAGACACTACAGCACTTGTGCTGAGTCTTAAGAGAGATAAAAGCAAGAAAAAATGCAGTAGATACATCGAGGGAGGAACAAACTGACAGCAGATAGAAACTAGACAGTTGAAAACAAACTGGAAATGAAACTAAACATGTATTAAAAAAGGACTTCTGCCATTTCAACCACCTTAACAGAATCGGGATAAGGTGGCGTCCCCAAGGGGATTCGAACCCCTGTTACTGCCGTGAAAGGGCGGTGTCCTAGGCCTCTAGACGATGGGGACAAGGTATACCGATACAAAACTTTTTACGGAACTTTTGGTGGAGCTAGGCGGGATCGAACCGCCGACCTCTACAATGCCATTGTAGCGCTCTCCCAGCTGAGCTATAGCCCCGCTTAAGTAAAGAGCGCATTATATTTAGGCTCAGAATAGGCGTCAAGATTTTTTTACAATTTTTTTATTTAGAGGTTTTCCCAATAATCTTCGGGCATTTCTACGCACATTTTCAACGCTCCGACACTGCCGCAATATTCGGCATCCTGAACGCAAGTGACGCTACCACCGCCGTAAGCACCCAAACTTTTTTCAATGGCGTTGTCAATGCCTTTAAGCCGCGATCCTCCACCGGCAACGATCACGTTGTTGCGCAATTTTTCTTGAAAATCAGGGTCAAAGCTGCCGACAAGCTGTTGTACGGCTTGGCTGATGGGGTCGGTTAATTTTAAGCAGGATGCTCGCAACACATCGGTGATGTCATACTCTTTGGGGATGCCTTGTTCGGTGAGCTTGACGAGCACAGGCTCAGACACGTCATAGACAAAGCCATGCTTTTCTTTAATGCGCTTAATGATTTGCGGGGTTAATTGTACTTTGGGAAATTTGTGTAAAATCGCTTGTGTGAGTTCGTTATCCAGGAAATTACCTGCATAAGTGAGGGTGCGTTGGTCGTCGGCATCGGGCATAGAGCCGTGCATTCGGCATAAATCGGTGGTGCCAGCGCCTATGTCCACAATCAGACATTCATCAAAGCGATCAATGGAGTAGGCAACGGCAAAGGGTTCACTGACCACTAAAATTTTATCTACCAAGCCTTGGCTCAGGGTTATTAGGGCTTTTTTGTTACTGATGCTGGCTTGGGCGGGTACACCGATGGCGGCGTAAATCTGGTCGTTGGCGCTTTTTTCTGGCAAGGCTTGAGCGATAATGTCTTGTAAAATCAATTTTGTAGAAGCAACAGATAAGGCGTCTTCGCGCATTACGCCGTCTGCTAGGGGCCAAATCAGATTGAGTGATAAGCGGTTATTGAGCGCTTCAGCGCCTAACAAATGGTCTTTTTTCAAGCGTTTCTGTGAGATCACGTCTTTCGGATAGCCAACGCAACTCATTGTTGTCAGGCGTTGTCCGGTGGAAGTGGTGAGGGTAGTGCGGCTGGTGCCTAAATCAATGCCAACATGAAAAATGGTCATAAGGTCTCCTGGAAAAATGAAGGATTTGGCGCATTATACGGGGGCTGTTTCGCGCAGTTGGAGATTTTCTTCTACCACTTGTTTGAGCAGGGCGCGTTTGCTTGCCGAAGTTGATTTGGCTTGCGTTGGGGCAGTTTTTGTTACGGCTGGATTGGGCGTGGTCGCGGCATTGAAGGCGGCGCTTTGTGCGGCTAAAGTTTCGGCAAGCTGCTGTAATTTTTGCTTCAATTCGGCATTGTTGCTACTTAACTCTGCCAGTTGTGTTTTGACCGCCTGCTCATCGCTAGGGTGCAGGGCGCGCCACAGGAGCATTCCGCCGACAAAGGATAGCAGCATTGCTGGCGCAAAGATACTGCCCACTTTGATGGCAACCGTTTTGCTCAAAGCCGCTTGTAACAGAGAGGGGGTGGTCATTTGTGAGTCCTCTTAAAACGCGGAATTGACGTAACAACAGGCTGTTGAATAAATCCAGCAGCCTGTTTGTATTGGGGTAAAGCAATTGAAACTTAACCTAAAACAGCGAAAACCTTATCGCGGATTTGGTCTACCGTGCCGATGCCTTCGACTTTAACGTACTGAGGAGCGCCAGGTACGCCGCTGTCAGCCCAATTAGAATAATAGCTGACCAAAGGTTCAGTTTGTTCATGGTACACAGTCAGACGCTTGCGCACTGTGTCTTCGTGATCATCATCGCGTTGAATCAGGTCTTCGCCGGTTTCGTCATCTTTGCCTGCTACTTTGGGTGGATTATAGAGCAGATGATAAGTGCGCCCGGATGACAAGTGCACCCGACGCCCGCTCATGCGTTTGACAATTTCTTCATCATCCACCGCAATTTCAACCACATAATCAATCGCCACGCCTGCTTCTTTCATTGCATCCGCTTGCGGGATGGTGCGCGGAAAGCCATCAAATAAAAAGCCATTGGCACAGTCGCTTTGGGTAATACGCTCTTTTACCAGATTGATGATGATTTCATCTGATACCAAACCACCCGCATCCATGATTTTTTTTGCTTCCAAGCCTAAAGGCGTGCCCGCTTTAACTGCCGCACGCAGCATATCGCCAGTAGAAATCTGCGGGATGCTGTATTTTTCAGTAATGAATTTAGCTTGAGTGCCTTTGCCCGCGCCTGGACCGCCTAACAGAATTAAACGCATTGTTATATCTCCTTGTCTTTGGTGAAAAAAATTGCAGTATGCCGAGTTATCTTGGGTTTGAGTAGCTCGCCATTTTTATCAGGGTATAGATTTATGCTCAATTTGCAATCGGCATCAACCAAAATCCCCTGAAACATCAACGGAAATTCCCGCTTCCGCAGTGCTGCTTACCAATAGGCTACTAAGCAACAGCACTCCGCTGCTCACAAGCGCAGTTGCCATCAGCGACTGTAACTGTAGCGGACGGAAAAAATCCAACGGAAAACGTTTGCCTGCTTGGTATTCTTTAAGGGGTTCACGGGAAATCGTTAATTCGTCTTTAGCATTGAGCCAACACAAGGGCGCAGAAACATCGGTAAAACTTTCCTCGGTCAAACCAAGGTAGCGCAAGTGCGTTGCGGCAAATGCCCAGCGCGGATCGCCGGCTAATTTTTTTGCATGTAAAACGCTTGCCCGTGAAGCATCGTGCAACACCAACACCGAAATACTTGGATGCGCCTGCACGAATCCAGGTAATGCCGCAAACATTTGGCGCGGATAGCCCGTGCGACTGACCACCGCCACCTTGTGCTGCATGTGAAAACGTCCTAGCACCAGCGCATCCACCCAATCATCGCGCTCTAGCACCAAAATCGCTTCAGGGGCAATCCCTGCAAGGTCTAGCGGAACTGTATCCTCTTGAGATGCAAAGGCTTTCCCCTCAACCAGACCTTTAATTTCATGTTGTTCCTGGTAACGCTGCACCAATTTTTTCGCGGTGATATAGTCTTGCTTGTTGAGCGCATTTCCGTTAATGCGTTTACGAATATGGGAATAGGCAAAAATCCCCAAAACAACCGACAATATCCCCCAAAAGAAGCTATGACCCGCATTGTTGGCTAAATGAAACAGTGCTGTTAAAGCAACCCCAGATGCTAACCCTCCCAGAATAATCAGACATCCCCAGGGCATCAGCCGCCTCTTATTCAGAAAACGCACTATTTCCCACACCAACTGAGCGCGAGTAAAGGGGTATTGTTCATTCACACTCAGTTGCTTGACTAACTGCGTCAACTTGTAATCATGAATGGGATCGGTTTTCGGTATCAGCACAAAGCGATAGCCGCATTTCTGACAGTCATTCCCCTCTTTCTTACTCTGCGTATGATTGCATTGTGGGCAGCGCATAACAGTTTCCTCTTAACAAAGTTCACTCATTGAATATGAATAATTCCTGATCTATCAAAGAAATTGACCTATAAAGCTGCATTTTAGAGGGAAAACCCAGCACGCTTACACCGCTTCCAATCGCACCCGTGCGCGTTGCGCGGCAGCCTGTACTTGAGCAGGCGCGGTGCCGCCAAAATGATTGCGGGCAGCAACCGAGCCTTGTAACGTGAGCACCTCATGTACATCGGCTTGGATAACGGCAGAAAAACTTTGCAATACGGACAAGCTTAAATCACTTAAATCACAGCTTTGTTCAATGCAATGGCGCACCGCTTTGCCAACGATTTCGTGAGCATCACGGAAAGCTACGCCCTTGCGCACCAGGTAATCAGCCAGATCAGTGGCAGTCGTAAAACCGCGCTTTGCCGCCGCCAGCATCTTGTCAGCTTTAACGCTCATGCCAGGAATCATGTCGGCGTACACTTTGAGACACCCTTTGAGCGTATCTACTGTGTCAAATAAGGGTTCTTTGTCTTCTTGGTTGTCTTTGTTGTAGGCGAGGGGCTGAGATTTCATCAGCGTCAGCAACCCCATGAGATGCCCGTATACGCGCCCCGTTTTGCCGCGCACCAATTCGGGCACATCGGGATTTTTCTTCTGCGGCATAATTGACGAGCCAGTACAAAAAGCATCACCTAAGTCTATGAAATCAAAGTGCGCAGATGACCAGAGCACCAGTTCTTCGCCAAAGCGAGAAAGGTGCATCATCAAGAGCGCAGCAGCGGCGCTGAACTCAATAGCAAAATCGCGGTCGCTGACCGCATCCAAAGAATTTTCCGCAACACCGGCAAAACCCAGCAGTTCGGCGGTGTAATACCGATCCAGTGGATAAGTTGTACCCGCCAGCGCAGCCGCACCAAGCGGTAGAACATTGACGCGCTGGCGACAATCTTGCAGGCGTGCTCGGTCACGCAACAGCATTTCTACCCATGCCAGCAAATGATGCCCAAAAGTCACCGGCTGGGCGCTTTGCAAGTGGGTAAAGCCAGGCAAAATAGTGGCATTTTCGCGTTCAGCAACGCTGATCAAACCGCCGATCAAACGCTTGAGTTCAGTTTGAATCAAGTCTATCTGTTCGCGCAAATACAAACGAATATCAGTTGCTACTTGATCATTACGCGAACGCCCAGTATGCAGCTTTTTGCCGACGCTACCGATGTTTTCCGTAAGCCGCGCCTCAATGTTCATATGCACATCTTCCAGCCCAATGCGCCAAATGAATTGCCCCTGTTCTATTTCACTTTCAATGACTTGCAGTCCGGCAACTATTTGCTGCATCTCGTTTTCACTGAGCACGCCAACTTTGGCAAGCATTTTGGCATGTGCGATAGAACCCGCAATATCATGCTGATAAAGGCGTTGATCAAAATCTACAGAAGCGGTAAAAGCTTCAACAAAACGGTCTGTGGCTTCGGTAAAGCGACCAGTCCAAGGTTTTTCCATGTCCATAATCTATATGTAACTTGAGTCAGGGTAAAATGAGCGAAAACTTTTCTAAAACAACAGAAAAGCCAAAATTAATGCTACGTCTGGCAGGATTAACCTATTAGGTTGGTGCACATAATACTCGTAGCCAGGTTATTCGACAAATTGGCAAACAACCGCTACCATACTATCATCCTTGGCTCAAAATGCAGAAAATCCACATAATCCACATGAAATCCAGAAAAACCACTATTTGGTTGCACTTAAATGCTTATTTCTACTGCATCTTGTTTTGACTTCTAACCTGCATCATGCTATGACTTTTACCACACCAGTTTATTTCTCCCATCGCTTACCGTTATTGTCTTCCAGCCTTATCCTCAGCTTAATGTTGAGTCTTTGCTGTTTATCGTTTCCCAGCAAAGCGACAGGAAGCGCAACCGAATACCAGGTTAAAGCGGCTTTTTTGTATAACTTCATCAATTTCATAGCCTGGCCTGATACTGCTTTCAGCGATCAAAGCTCACCCTATGTTATCTGTATAATGGGTGAAGACCCATTTGGCGGATTATTAGAAGTTACCACAGCAAATGTCACAGCCAAGGGACGTCATTTAACGGTGAAGCGCTTAAGCAGCAGAGAAAACCCGGACGTTTGTCACATTCTATTCATCAGCACCTCAGAACAACAAAATCTCGAATCACTTCTTCCTTCTTTACAACAAAAATCTATTCTCACTGTAAGCGAAATAGAGGATTTTGTACATGAAGGTGGATTCATTGAGTTTTATACAGTGCGTAGTAAAATCCGCTTAAAAATCAACCGCGATGCTTTAGAAAGCGCAGGCTTAAAAGCAGATGGCACTTTATTAAATCTCGCTAACATTTGTGATCGCAGTGGTTGCCAACAATGAACTTTCGCTCCGCTTTTGCTGACTTATCCATTAAACGCAAGCTGATTCTAATCATCATGCTCACCAACGCGATGGCATTGCTGGCTGCTTCAGCGTTCTTTACTTTTAACGAAGTGCTTTCTTTGCGTAAAGCAATGGTACACAACCATTCTGCATTGTCGCGCATTATTGGTTCCAACAGCACCGCCGCACTGATTTTTTTAGATAAAGAATTAGCCCAGCGTATCTTGTCTGCACTCAGTGTACAAGAAAGCGTGGTGGCGGCAGTCATTTATGACAAACACAATGAGCCTTTTGCAGTTTACCAACGCGACGAAAAGCAAGCCTTCAAAGCGCCAGAAGTCGAAGAAGAAGGGTACAAATTTACTACCAAAAATCTGGAGGTTTTTCAAAAAATTGATCTAAATAATCAAGAAATAGGGGTGGTGTTTATTCGCTCTGATCTACGCAATATTTACACTTTATTGTGGAGCTTTGCTGGTACTATTCTATTAATTTTGTTAGTGACTAGCTTTCTATCTTTTATTATCTCTACCAATTTACAATCTATTATTTCCCGACCTATTTTGCACCTTGTCGAAATTGCTCAATCAGTCACGCAAAAAGAAGATTACAGCATTCGTGCGCAATCTTATGGACAAGATGAAATAGGCTTATTAGTTAATGCTTTCAACTGCATGCTTGCACAAATTCAAGATCGAGATAACATGCTGGCGAAGCATAGAGAACATCTGGAAGAACAAGTGAATGCCCGTACTGCCGAATTATCCGATGCCAATCACACGCTAGAAAAGACTGTTTCAGACCTTAAAGAAGCTAAAGAAATAGCCGAAGTTGCCAATAAAGCGAAAAGCGAGTTTCTTGCCAATATGAGCCATGAAATTCGCACGCCGATGAATGCCGTGATTGGCATGACAGGGTTATTGCTCGATACGGCTTTAAACTCAGAGCAACGCGATTTTGTGGAAACAGTGCGCATCAGCGGCGATGCTTTATTGACGCTAATCAACGATATTTTAGATTTCTCTAAAATTGATGCAGGTAAATTAGAATTAGAAGAGCATGGCTTTAATCTACGCGATTGTGTGGAATCTGCGTTTGATATTGTAGCGCCAAGAGCGTCAGAGAAAAACTTAGAATTAGGAATGCTGTTTGAATCAGGTATTGCTTTCAATGTTAAAGGTGACATTACTCGTTTACGGCAAATTCTGGTCAATCTGTTGAGCAATGCGGTGAAATTTACTGAATATGGGGAAATTGTGGTCAGTGTTAGCAGCCGTTTGTTAGATCAACACCGAGAAGAAATCAAATTTGCTGTTAAGGATACTGGCATAGGTATTCCAGAAGATCGTAAAAACCGTTTATTCCGCGCCTTTAGCCAAGTAGATGCGTCCATGACACGGCGTTATGGCGGTACAGGTTTAGGGCTTGCCATTAGTAAGCATTTATGCGAATTAATGGGCGGGCACATGTGGGTAGACAGTATCTTAGGCTCTGGTTCAATTTTCTATTTCACTATTGTGGCGAAAATTGATGAAAACCACGTTGAAGATGATCCGTTATTAACGGTACACATTGATCTGGAAAAGAAACGGGTCTTAGTGGTGGATGACAATGCGACTAATCGCATGATTTTAACTCGTCAATTGAAGTCTTGGGGCATGGTGCCGGAAGAATCTGCTTCTGGTTATGAGGCTTTAGAAAAGCTGGAGCGGCATATTCATTTCGATTTGGCAATTTTGGATATGCAAATGCCGGGCATGGATGGCGCGATGCTGGCGCAGAAGATCAAAGCCTTGGTTGAATACAAAAATATACCTTTGGTCATGCTGACTTCTTTGGGACGACAAAGTGACAGACAAGAAAATCTATTTGCTGCGTATCTGACTAAACCAGTGAAAAGTTCGCATTTGTTTGATTGTTTGATTGAAGTCATGCGCCGCCAAAGTGTGGCAGTTAACGATCCTTTAAAAATTTCTATCCATCCTTTGCGTATACACAAACAAGTGCTAGCACAAAATATCGAGCAAGCTTCTTCTGTCAAGTTGTTATTAGTAGAAGATAATTTAACTAATCAAAAAGTTGCTACACTTTTATTGAAACGCCTAGGATTTAGCGCCCACATTGCTAATAATGGTTTAGAAGCTTTAACGGCTTTTGAAAAGCAGGACTATGAGTTAGTGTTGATGGATGTACAAATGCCGGAAATGGATGGTTTTCAAGCAACTAAGGAATTACGTTTGCGTATTACTGATGTGCAGCGTCGTCCTTATATCATTGCGATGACTGCCCATGCCATGCAGGGTTACCGAGAAAAATGCTTGTCTATGGGCATGGATGATTATGTGACTAAGCCGGTGCATCGTGAAGAATTGTTAGCGGCACTTAAGCGTGGAATTGAATTTAAGCAATTAGAGAAAGAACCAGCAGCGCCAGCACAAATTGCTCCACAAATAGCAGAAGCAACACCCGCAGAAGCGCCTATAGAGTTGCAAGAAAGTTCTGAAGAAGATTTATATATTGCTGGACTTGCAGGAGAAATGCGCGAAACCTTAAGCGTCTTAACCGAAGATGATATGGATTTATGTGAGGAATTGACGCGCACTTATGTTGAAGCCAGTTTACCTCTAGTGCAGCAATTGCAGCAGGGCGTTCAACACGCAGATGCTACGCAGTTAGAACATGCAGCGCATAGTTTGAAATCGAGTAGCGCGAGCATCGGGGCGAAAAGCATTAGCCAACTGAGCAAGGCATTGGAATTACAGGCGCGGGTGGCAGATTTGTCTGGTGTTGATGTGCAAGTCACAGCGTTGGTGCAGGAATATGTGCGTGTGTTACATGCTCTAAGCCGTTTACATCCTTTTGAAATGCCCGATCTTGGAGCGCTGGAATCGAATTTATCTCCTGCCCCGCAAATATCAGAGGCGAATGCCAGCGCAGCTCTTCAGCACACTGATAATGCTCATGCACAAGCGCGTTTTGATACCCTGTTGCCAGACATGCAGAACACTTTGGAAGCCTTAAGCGATGGCGATAAGGCTTTGTTGCAGGAACTGGTAGAAGCCTATTTGGCGGGTAGCAATGATCTGGTGGCGCAAATGCAGCAAGCTGCCGAGCAGCAAGATGCTGCTTTATTGGAGCGTGCAGCGCATAGCTTGAAATCCAGCAGTGCCAGTTTGGGCGCAGAATATCTAAGCCAACAGAGCAAACAGCTAGAACTGCAAGGACGCACGGGCGATCTGCATGGCGTGGCAGAGCAAGTAGCGGCGCTGGTGCAGGAATATCAAATTGTTTTACGAGTGTTGCATCAAATGACTGGCATTGCTCCCGGCACTACGGCAATGCCAAGTCACGAGGCAAAAGCCGCGGAAGCCAGCGTACAAAAGGCGGACTTGGCGCTGTTGCAAAAAGATTTATGGAGAACCATGCACTCCCTGATCGGCATGGATGAACCAGAAATTTTTCAAGAGTTAGTCAGCACTTACACTGACAGCGCAGGGGGATTACTGAACGACATTCTCACCAGTGTGCAAACGCACAATGGCGAAAATTTGTCCCGTGCTGCCCACACCTTGAAATCTAGTAGCGCCAATCTGGGAGCGAAAACCTTAGCTGACTATTGCCAAAGTCTGGAGCAATCCGGGCGTGAGGGCGATCTGTGTCGTGCCAAGCAGCTCTTGGCGCAATTTAAGCAGACTTTTAGCGATGTACAACAAGCACTTGAGCAACTCAATCAACGTCTGGCGCGGGGAGAAAGCCTGAGTGCCGTGCCCGAAGATACGGATAAAAAAAAACCTTAAGTTCTCTCCCGCCCATCCTTGAATTGTCACTGGAATTACCCCCCGCGCAGAGCATTAAAATCCTGGTGGTTGACGATCAACCTTATGATGCTCTGCTGAGCAGTAAACTCTTGAAAGAACAGCTATACCAGGTGCAAACTGCCAACAATGGCGAAGCCGCTTTGCATATTGTGCACGCTTGGCAACCAGACATCGTTTTGTCGGATGTCATGATGCCAGTGATGAACGGTTTTGAACTCTGCCGTCGCATAAAATCCAATGCCAATACAGTCTTGACGCCAGTGGTGCTGATTACTGCTTTAGAAGATCGCTCGGATCGCATTTATGGTATTCAAGCGGGCGCAGATGAGTTTCTTTCCAAACCCATTCACCGTGAAGAATTGATGGCGCGGGTGCGCTCCCTGTTACGCCACCAGCAAATTCGCAAGCAACTTGAACAAGCGCAACGCGAACAGTTACAAAGCACCTTCAAACGCTATATTGCACCCAGTTTGGTAGACGAAATCTTGCATCACCCAGAAAAAGCCGAGCAAGCCTTAAATGACCGCCAAACTCGCCAACATGGTGTAGTGCTCTTTTCCGACTTACGCGGCTTTACTGCAATGAGCGAAACGCTACAACCAGCGCAGGTGGTTGCCTTGCTCAATGAATTTTTCACTGTCTTGACAGAAATCGCTTATCAGTACGAGGGCACTATTTTCAATATGGCAGGCGATTGCTTATTGATTGGTTTTGGCTTGCCTTTCCAGCAATCAGACGCCGCACAGCGGGCAGTTTTAGCCTCTATTGCCATGCAGGAAAAATTTTTAGAACTTGCAAAAAGTTGGCGGGCAAGAGGGATTTATCAAGGGGCAATTGGCTTAGGTATAGGCATTAATCAAGGCGACATGATTGTCGGCAATGTCGGCTCGGCAAACTATATGAATTACACAGTGATTGGGGATACGGTGAATGTTGCTGCCCGTTTAACCGGCGTTGCCGGAAAAGGTGAGATTATTCTATCGGATTCTTTGTATCAAGACTTAAACGGCTTTTTGCCTCAGCGCCCTATTAAGGCGCAAGAGCCAGTGCGTTTGAAAGGCAAAGCTCAGCCAGTGCGGATTTACAAAATTGTCATTACGGGAGATTAAGTAGAACACCTTCCTTGGTGTTCTACTTAAGGACAATCAGCACTAGACTTTAACTTGCACTGCTTGCCAAGCACGCGCATTCAAATCCAGCCATTTTTCTGCCCAGCCGCTCAATTGAGCTTTAGCATCAGTCAACACATCCACAGTCACAGAAGCATTATGAATGACTTTTTTCGTTAAGTCCTCAGCCAATTTGGTTTGTTGAGCAACCGCAGAAGGCAAGTCTTTTACTTCGCTCAAAGCTTGCAGACTTTTGTTGCCACTTTCCAAATAAATACCCACCATATCTACTTGCTGTTGACTTAAACTAGCCACCAGATTGAAATTGATTTCACCCAATTGTTTCATGGAATCCATCATACTTTTGCCGGTTTCGGCGAGGGTTTGCAGGTTTGCTTGCATCGTATTTTCTCCTAAAGCGAGATTGAACAGGATAACCAACCTTTGCAACGCATTATGCTGCGCTGCAACATAAGTCTATTAAAGCACAGCTTTAAGTGGTTTTCAAGGTCTTTTTTGTGCGCTGCACAAAAAACTCAAGTCGTTATTTTTTAAGCTTAAAACTAACAATGGAGCCTTTAACGCATGGATTTTTGCCCACGCGAAATAGTCACCCCCTTCCGCCCAATCCCCCTAGAAGTACCAGAGGGCATGGCCGCCAATGAGTTTTTCAACAGCGCGGAAAACTTAAACGATCTGGTGCATAACAATGGTTTGCTAGTCAATCCAGAAAACTTGTTGCTGTACCGCAAGGCACTGGGACACAGTAGCGAATTTGACACCTCGATCATTTACAACAGTTCGCAAACCATCCTTAATCCTCTGGGGCGACCAGTGCGGCGCACACAAGTCCCTGAAAATGTTAAGCATGTATGGAATCGCATGAACCAAATCATCATCGAATACATGTTAGAGCAATATCCCGATCCCGACGAAGCATTGGTATTGGCGGGAGAAGCCAGTTTAGATGCGACCTGGCCCCTAACTTCGCCCGGTGTGCCAAGCATTCGCATGTTGCATAACCATTTCATTGTATTCAAAAAATCTACATTGCGTGAAGCCGCAGCAGCGAATGAAAACAACCCGAATCTGACCGACGGCGGACAACACAGCCTGTTTCAAGCCTATATGCGCGAAGTTTATCGGGAATTTTTTGCCAAAGCCTTGTCTTTGGAGATTCTACAACCCCTTAGCGACAGCGAATCACGCATTGCTTTAACCGGCTATCCGCAAGGACTACCTTGCTGGGAAATTCAAGGCGGCGCGAACGCCTTGCGTGATATTCGCTTCTGGCGCGAATATGATGAAATTCTCAAAGGTTTCATTGATTTTTACCGCACGTTCTTTTTTCAAGTATCCACCCGCAACGCACCCATGCCACCGGATGTCTATTTCCCGCACGCAGTTGAACAGATTCTCTTGTTCAATAATGATTTTCTCAAAACTGCGAAAAAAGTCCGCGATCTTTGTATCCGCGATGCCAAATACGCCAACGCCATTCGCTGGCAGCCCGCATTTAAACAACTGATTTATCGCAATGATGCGGGTAAATTGGTTGTCACCATTAGTCAGAACTCCATTGGCAATGCCATTACTGAGTTGTTGGGCGTGGTGGTTAAACGAGTGCCAGATGCAGAGGCTTATGCTGCTTTTGAACCCCAATTGTTAGCGCATCTATTAGAGGTACGCCGCCGTTTAATAGAAGCAGATTTAGGCGAAGGCATTGCTACGCCGCATTGGGAAAAATAAGACGCAGCAAGCGGTCTAGGTCATTGTTTCCAGCAACTCGGCAAAACAACTGCTTAATGCCTGCTGTTCTTCTGGGGTTTTCTGCGCCACTGTGCAACGGCGCAGAAATAACTCTTGCGGCGTGAGTTCTTCTAAATGCTCTGACAACTCATTGAAGTTCAACTGGGATTCAGTGCGTTTTAAAACAACTTTTAAGAGTTCTGCGGATTTTTCTTGTAAAGCTGCCTGCAACTGTGCCTGCGCTTCTGGATACGGGTGTTCTAATTCAACTTCAATCCAAGTATTTAAGCAAGTTTCCACTTCCAGCGTAGCCAGTTGCTCACATAAAGCGTCCAGCGTTCCACTTAAATGCAGCAGCGTGCGGAAAGCAGGCACGGGCAACGGCTCAATGCGAGTCAGTTGAGCGCCTGCAAATTCCACTAACAACACTTGCTTTGGTTGCTGGCTTTCCTTAAAACTCAAAGGCAACAGCGAACCGCTGTAACGGATATGGGCGCAAGCACCGACGTTTTGCGCCTGATGCAAGTGTCCTAGCGCCACATAATCGAAAATATCGGGGAATTGTGCGGCGCTGATCTGTCCAAGATTACCAACATGAATGATTTTTTCGCTATCTGACAGCGTCGTGCCTGCTGCAAACAGGTGTCCGGTCGCAATGAAAGGCACGCAGTGTTCATATTTTTCCTGCACGATGCCGGCAAGTTGTGCGTAATGTTGCGCAATACCCTGCTTAATTGCCGCTTCCCGTTCCGCTGCGGTTTCACCTGCTTGAGCGTATTTCAGGTCACGGTCGCGCAAAAAAGGCACAGCCGCCAGCACCGCCAGCAATGCGCCGCTGGCGTCGCATACCGGCAACACCTCAGCGGCATAATCCAGCTCCCCATCAGGGCTGCGCGGAGCGCATCCAAGCACTTGAATATCCAAAGTTTTCAATAATTCCTGCGGCGCATTCAGCGTAGCGGGCGAATCATGATTGCCGCCCACCACCAACACATGCTGACAGCCCGTTTCTCGCACTTGCGTAAGAAAACCATAATACTGACGCAGCGCGTAATTTGGCGGCGTGCCTGTATCAAAAACATCGCCAGCAATCACTAGCACATCCACCGCCTGCTCACGCAATACCTGTAACAACCAATTAAACGCCCGTTCATGCTCTTCGGTGCGCTCGCGGTTGATGAAGCGTTGTCCTAAATGCCAATCTGAAGTATGGAGAAGTTTCATAATACCTGTCTTTTCAGCAGTAAAAGAAATAGCCTTTTGCGTCATAAAATTATCATGGTGCAAAAAACCTCAATTCAAGTAACATAGCGCCTATTCCGTCGTTATTCCAAGGCTAAACACTAAAGCAAATAGCTTATGATTGGTATTTTGGGTGGTACTTTTGATCCTGTGCATCATGGTCATTTGCGCGTGGCGCTGGAAATTCATGCCCTTTTAGGCTTAGTTAAGGTGCATTTAATACCCTCGGCTCGCCCGCCACACAGAGACGCGCCCAGCGCCTCGCCGCAGCAACGTCTGGCAATGTTGCAAGCAGCGGTTGCAGACGAAGCCGCATTGGTCGCAGATGATCGAGAATTGCACCGCCAAGGCCCCTCTTATATGGTGGACACGCTGCGCGAACTGCGCGAAGAGTATGCACCTGCGCCGCTGTGTTTATTACTGGGCATGGATGCTTTTCGCGGGCTACCTGACTGGTATCAATGGGAGCAACTTATTGATTTAGCACATTTAGTAGTGGTGCAAAGACCAGATACCAGTACCCCCATGACCAAAGCCATGCAACAATTTTTGCGCCAACACCAAGTCGAGTCGCCAGAACAGCTTTGGCAGCATCCAGCAGGTACAATCTTCATGCAGCAAGTACCCGCCCTAACCATTTCCGCCACCAAAATTCGCATGTTGATTGCAAATGGCGGCAATCCACGTTATTTATTACCAGATAAAGTGCTGGAATTCATTCAAACCCAGCGACTTTATCAATTGTAAAACTTTATCCAAGTTTTAAGGAGATAACCTTTCTTATTATGTTAAATGCCGAACAACTGAGTAACCTAGTCGTCAATGCAATGGAAGATCGCAAAGCCGAAAACATCAAAGTATTAGATGTGCGTGGTATGAGTGATATTACCGATTGGCTGGTCATTGCCAGCGCCGCAAGCAATCGCCAAGTAGTGGCAATTGCAGATAAAATAGTGGAAGACGCAAAAGAACGTGGCTGTCGCCCACTCGGAATGGAAGGTGAAGACGCTGGCGAATGGGTGTTAGTAGATTTAGGCGATGTAGTCGCCCACGTCATGCAGCCCGCTATTCGGGATTTCTATCAATTAGAAAAACTCTGGTCGCCAATGCAAGAGCAGTACACAATGCAAGCCTGGGGCGCTTTCTAAACAACGATTGATTGGATAAACCTAGTAAGGAACCTGTCGTGAAATATCTTTTCGGTTTAGTTGTATTATTCATCACCTTTGCCATCATCTGGCCCTACTCAACCGTGTATCGTTTAGGCATGGCTTTAGCTGCCAATGATGAACCCGCAGTTTTACAATTTGTTGACTTAGAATCAGTACGCGCCCGCTACAAACACAGCGTAGAACAACAAACACAGATGTTTAAGCAATTGAACTTAGGACAACAGAGTAGTGGCATTGGTTCAAGCTTTGGCAGTTTTTTGGGCAACAGCTTCAAAGCTTTAAGCGACACCACCGTAGATTCAGTGGTGACAACTCAATGGCTGCGCGATACCCTGCGTCCACCCCATGCTGATGCCAAGGTTTACCCCTCTTTGTTGTCTTCTGTTTCTTTTGGTTTTTATGAATCTCCAAGCCTATTTCTAGTACGTTTAGGAGACTTGGGTGATAACCCCATTCATCTCCATCTAAAACTCGAAAACTGGAATTGGAAAGTCACAGCTATTTACAAGTGTTCTTATTTCTAATGTCTGATAACAACCTCCCCTCAAACCAGGACTCATTAGAACAATTGCGCCAACGCTTGGCGCACTTTGCCGCCGAGCGAGATTGGGATCAGTTCCATTCACCGAAAAATCTCTCTATGGCGCTGATTGGTGAAGCTGCTGAATTAATAGAACATTTCCAGTGGCTTACACAACAACAAAGCGCCACCTTGCCGCCGCAAAAATTGCAAGCCGTCAGCCATGAATTGGCAGATATTTTACTTTATTTGATTCGCATCTCAGACAAGCTTGGGGTAAACCTCATCCAAGCCGCCTGGGGTAAAATCGCTATTAACGAAATCCGCTATCCAACAGATCGAGTAAAAGGAGATGCGCGACGCGCAGAGGAATACTAAGCCCATGAATACAGACCTCTATCGTCTGCTCGGTGTGTCTGCACAAGCAGACAGCGACACCCTCAAGCAAGCCGCCCAAAAACGTCTGCAAACCTTCAAACAAGCCTACAAAATCCTCAGTTCTCCAGAAAAACGCCCGCTTTATGATGCGCGTTACGCACAACAAGCAGAAAATTTTTACAGCTTGTTGGAAGTGCCACACACAGCAGATGCCGCTACTATTGCCCAAGCTGTGCAAGAAAAAGCCGAGCAAGTCAAGCGTGCCTATGCCATTTTAGGCAATGCGCAAAAGCGTACGCTCTACGATCAAAAAAGCCGTCCTTCTTCTGCGCCGACGGCTTCAACCACAGGCAGCGCATCCCCTAGCCCAACGCCACCCGCGGAGAACATACCCGTGCCAGAATCCAACGCAAGCCCAACAAGCACACCACCGCCAGAGCAGAAGCCTAAACAACGCTCACGCATCGGACGCCTGGTTAAATTCACTGCGGTCACGCTTGGCGTTTTGTTGCTATTAATAGTGCTGGCAGTGTTGGGCATTTATTTATTCTTTAATCCAAATGATTACAAAGCACAGATTGAAACCCTGGTACAACAAGAAACGGGACGCACGTTCAAATTAGACGGGGATATTCAACTATCCATATTTCCTTGGGTTGGTTTAGAATTGAATCAAGCGCGACTCGGTAATGCTCCTGGCTTTAGTGATCCGGAGTTTGCCAAAATTGAACGCTTGCATCTAAAAGTTAAACTCATGCCCTTGCTAAGCCAAAAGCTGGAAATGGATACCTTAAGTCTAACCGGAGCAGAAGTATACTTGACCCGCTTGGTTGATAGACGCAGCAATTGGGATGATTTACTGGTTAAAAGTGCAGCTCAACCAACCCCATCTTCTCCAGAAACATCAGCTACATTTGATCCAACCCGCTTGCACATCGGTGGCATCCATATGGAAAATGCCGCGCTACATTGGGATGATCAACAACACCAACAACTCATTACCCTCTCTAAAGTAAATTTGAATATAGGTGCAATTGCACTACCAGAGCCTATTAAAGTTGATTTGGATGCAGAAGTTGTAGCCACACAGCCCACAGCCGCGCATTTCAAATTAGCCTTGAATACGCAAATACAATTCAATCCAGCCAATGGACAATTGGAAATTCGTGACTTGAATTGGGATACTCATATTCAAAGTGCGCTAGTGCCACAGGGCGAACAACTTTTGAATCTCAAACTTCAGCACTTATTCTTAGATCAAACGGAACAGGTGTTACAACTCAAAAACTTAAGTCTGTCTACCCTGGGGCTCACTTTACAGGGTGACTTCGACATTATTGAATTTCTTAATGCCCCCGATATCAGCGGCAAGTTAGCACTGAACAACTTTAATCCACGCGAACTCTTGAGCACCTTGGGACAATCAACTCTCTTACCCGTTTCAACTGCGCTACAAAATGCTTCGCTGACACTGGCGTTCAATATGCAAACTGACAGCGGCGATCTACGGTTAAGTGATTTGCATCTTAAACTCGATGACAATCAATTGTTGATGCCACAATTGCAATGGAATATGCAGCAAAACACCGTGCAAATGGATAGCTTAAGCCTGCAAGCCGCTGACTTAAAAGCACAAGCCAGCCTGCACGCGAAAAACCTATTTGGCGTGCAACAGGTGCAAGGCGCTATTGAGGTGCAACCCTTTGATTTACAAGCTTTACTGACGCGCTTAGGCGTCGTGTTGCATAGCCAGGATGCACAAGCCTTGCGCAAAGTGGCGTTGCGTACCCAACTGGCAGGGGATTTTAACCAGCTTGAGCTAGATAACTTCATGCTTTCCCTAGATGATAGCCAACTGATTGGCGGCATTCAATTCAATCCTGTCACTCAAGCTCTCAGCTTTGATTTAAGCTTAGATCAATTGAACGTAGATCGCTATCTATCCAAATCCAGCGCGGCACAATCACAGGTTGTTCAAAGTACAACGCCAGAATTACCCTTAGCACAACTGCGTCAATTAAATCTCAACGGCAAGCTCGCTATTCATGCTTTGCAAGTGCAAGGGCAAAAGCTACAAGACATTCAACTCGGTGTATTTGCACAACAAGGCGAAATTAAACTCAGCCCACAATTAAGCTATCAAGAATTCAAAACCAGTGGTCGTTGGTTATTAAATGTGCAACAAGAACCCGCGCAACTGAAACTGACACAAGAACTGCAAAGCCAACAAATAGGAGGCGGCAAAATCAGTTTGAGCACTCATCTGAACATCAAGAAAAATCTACATTTTAGCGGCGACCTGTCCTTAGCTGTGGAGAAGGTGCGAGCACTTGCGCAAAATCTGCATTTGCCATTACCACCAGCGCAGGATGCCAACACGCTGACGCATCTCAGTTTCAATGCACAAGGCATAGAAGGTGATGTACAAAATATTGCTTTCAAACAATTACAAATCGCGGTAGATGAAACCCAGATGAAAGGACACTTGAGTGTGCAAAATTTTGCACAGCCCGCTTTAAGTTTTGATTTACAAGGCAATCAAATCAACTTGGATCGCTACCTACCACCGCCTGCGCCGTCGCAAACAACGCCAGCAGCGCCCAGTAACGCTGCTCTGCCGTTAGAAGCTTTGCGTCAACTCAATGTCACTGGCGTGTTGCAATTGGATAAAGCCCAGATTGCCAAATTGCACTTAGACAAACTGCGCATTGAAATCAGTGGTAAAGAAGGGGAAATTCAATTGAAGCAACAGATGGGTTTTTATCAGGGACAATTACAAGCAGAAACCTATCTGGACGCACGAAAAACGCCAGTTCAATTGCGCTTGAAAGAAGAACTCAGCGAAGTGCAAGCCGAACCTCTATTTAATGATTTGCAAGATGGCAAAGGTATATTGAAAGGCTTGGCGAATTTTTCTACTGAGTTGACTGCCAGCGGTACTCAAGTCGCAGAATTAATCAGCAGCCTCAGTGGTACGCTGGCATTTAGTTTTAATCAGGGTGCAATTAAAGGTTTTAATCTCAATGATAGCATTGCCGCTGCAAAAGCCATTGCCAGTGGCAAACTTCCTCCCCCGATGAGCGGCAAGCCAGAAACCACTTTTTCACAACTCAAAGGCAAACTTGTACTCCAGCAAGGCAATCTGCACACAGATGAAATTCAATTACAATCGCCCTATTTGCGTTGCGTAGGTACTGGCGATATTGCTTTGAGCACACAAAGTTTGGATTACCGTTTGAATGTCACAGTGTTAGATAAAAAAACCGGAGATACAAGTCAAACCGAGCCATCGGGTATTAGCATTCCAGTAACCCTGACGGGCGCTTGGCAGAAGCCTAACATCAGTGTAGACGTGAAAAAAGTTTTGAGCGAAGGAGTGCAACACCAGTTTGATAAACAACTAGAAAAACACGGGGATGAATTGAAAGGTAAGGCATTGGAAAAACTGCGCGGGATATTTTAAGTAACGCACGCAGTTTTTGGCGCAGTTAGAAATCAGCACCTTGAAAATGAGCGCCAAGTGCTTGAGCAGCAAGCATACGAACGTTTGTTGGCAAAAGGAAAGTCGAAACTTGTGCTGCGCCTGTCGAAGCGATGTCGGCACTTGGTGCCTGTATGCACAATGTGCATATGCTTCGACTGCGCTTACTTCGGCTACGCTCAACACAAGCGGCACAAGTCTGTTTTGGTGTTCTCAAGCACCAATCGGCTTATTCTCCAAAAACAGCCTGATTTTTCAACTTTTCTTGCTTGTGCTGAGCCTGTCGAAGCGTTGGATAGGGCTTAACGGGAGAGACGGTATCTATCCAGCTTAGCTTTTTTCTAAAGCGCGCTTTGCCGCTTGTTGAGATAAAGAACCATCAGGGGCTTGAGATAAAATTTCTTTTAAGATGGGCAAAGCTGAAGGATTGCGAATAGCGTCAAAAGCCTGTAAAGCCACTAATGCAGAGACTTTGTTTTCTCGTTGTAAACGTTCCACTGACCACTGATTCACCGGCTCTAAAGTATCGAAAAGCCGCTGAACACCGCTTGCCGCGCCCACTTCAGCAAGCCCCATCCCCAATGTCTTCAACAAAGCCACATCTTGACTATCTTGTACTTGTTGCCAAGCTGTTTCTAAAGGCGCAGATAAATCTTCATTACGGTTTTGTTCATTCCAATGCAAACGGGTACTGCGTTCAATGGCTTGCAAAATTGGAATTCGCGTTTCTTGTTGAACACCCATACGCAAAGCATTTTCAACTAAAGGTATTAATGCAGGCGGCGTTGCCGCTTGTCCTAAGATTTGTGCAATCTGACTGACTTGTCCATAAGGCGTTGTTTCTGGAATTTCCAGCAAATCCGCTAAAGCCTGATAAACATCTTGATCAGGTATTTCTCTTAAACGCAATGGCAAAGCCATTGCAATCAATTGACGCGCCATAATTGCGTTTTCAGTGTTTTCTGCTTGTAAAGCCTGAAACCGTTGCCAAAGTTCAGTCGGCGTTTGGTTTAATTGCTGCTCATAATAATTTTGCCGCATTTCTATGCTTTCCAAATTGGGTAAAGAAACGACTGGCGTATTCACTTCAATTGATTTTTCTTGAACGGTTGTTTCTGCTGTGGCTAAAGCAGCGGATATTGCTAATGGTTTTTCAATCGTTGTGGGTTTAGGCGGGTTAGAAACCTCAACATTAGTAGATGTTGAAGTTTCTAACGGTGGATTATTTGAAAAAAGCATCATGCTAATGATAGCAACTAAGGCTAACACCAACATGATACTGAAAATGAAACGCTGCATGAGTTATTTACCAAGCAGGTAATAAGGCTTTGAGTGCATCGTTGATATGGAGGGTTTCTAGTGTTTCTTTTGTATGAAAAACCTCACCTGATTTGGGCATTTTGTCGTAGCTGGCAAAACCTGCTGGAAAGTCTTGATTGATATAAGGCACAACGCCGTCGCCTGTTAAGTGCAATGCATCAGGACTGCTGCCTTCTAATAAAGCATATTGAGCATTGCTGGATACCTGATCGCAGGGATCAGGTATCCAAGCATAATCAAAAATCCAATAACGTCGAGTTAAACGTCCTAAATCTATTCCTGTATAGCGCAATGAGCCGTAAAGGATATGATCTGGCAATTTGTCAGCGTTAGCATGTAATTCGCTGATACCCGTTGAACGATCAGATAAATCATTCACTGTAGGTTTACGCACATCTAATCGTTCATCGCTTAATGTAATACCATTACATTGACCATAGCGCAAGCTATCTACAACTTGCCAGTCATCAAAACAAGGATCATTGGAAAACCAACCGTCTTTTCCTAAACGAGTTGTATTATTACTGCTTAAACAAGTTTGCTTAAGGTAACTATAAACTCGCCCTAGTGGACTGCCATTATGTGGTGTTCCTGTGGTCAAGAAAGCTGCAATGGCTGATTTGATTGAGTTATCAACATTATCACTTTGCAAGAATGCTCGTGCCGCTAAACCGCCTCGGCTATGCCCTACTAAGGCAATTTTCAGTTCTACGTTGTCGCCGTAATACCGACGATAAGCATTTTGTAAAGCAGTAACAGCTTCGGCAACTTCTTTTCCCAATGTTTCAAAACTAGAAAAATCCCCTTTTTCTGGTGAAGTGGCTGTGAGATTTTCTAAACCGACACGTCTACTGGTAGCGTCATAAGCTCCAAAACGCACTCGAAAACAGCCTAATGTGGGTGGAGTTGTTTGTGCAGATAACATGTATGGGTCTTCTAATACACCACCAAATACAACCGGGCAAGTGGTTATATCGAAGCGTTCATCTTGCTCTAAATAGGTATTCCAAGTCAGTTCATCCGAATTCATGCCATGCAGTAGTAATAAAGCATGAGCTTCGCGTGTGACTTCCTTAAACGTGACTGTGATTGCATTGCTTCGCATGTTACCCGACACAGCAACTACTTGTAAGCTACCGTCTGTTGTACTGGTAATCGCGGCATCAAATAAGCCGTTGGCTGCGGTTGTACCAGAAGAACCATTGCTAAAGGTAAATAACGGTGCAGGCTGTCCGAGTGCAGTGATTTCTAAATTAATAGAGGCATTAGGTAGAGGCTTACCGCTCGCGTCAAATGCTAATGTGCGTAGCGAAATTTTATCTTGCCCATTGGCTACGGCAGGATTACCGACTATTTCTAAGCGCAATGTTGTGAGAGTAACCGCAGCACTATTTGTATCGGTAGTGTTAGTGGTTGAAGTATTAGTAGTTTTTGATTGCGCATTTAAGTTTCCTGACACTTCAGAAAACCGGGTCAGTGAAAAATAAGTGGAAAACAGGCTGGCGTTGAGTTGTAAAGTGGCAGAATACAGCGTGACGGCATTCGCTACGGCTAAGCAAGGAATCATCACTTCACCTGTTGCAGGTAAAAATTGCGCGATGCATTGGGCATTTTTAGGCTGGCTTAAATCCACTTGGCTTAAGGAATAATCCTGCATGACAAAACCAAAAGATTCATCGAATAAAATCAGACCAAGACTTATTTGATAATTAGGTTCTGATTCAGGAAAAATGGTTAAGCAGGGTAATATTAATAAACTACCTTCAGGGTAAAAAACAGCTTGGCAAGTTTGCGGAGTGGGGATGGGTAAAAATGGCAATGGATTGGCAGCGTTATCTGCATAGCTTTGCAGAGTTAGCAAACAGAATAAAAAAAATGGGAAAAAGCGTTTTTGCAGCATGGGTTTTCATTCTCCTCTTAAATGAATAATGACAAAGGCTTAAGTTTAGCTAATCAGCCCAGCCCTGTCAAGGTGAGTAATTTATAGTAGGATTACTCAATAATTATATTTTTATAATTATTAAGCATATGATTTTATATATCTTTTATTTTAAAGATTCAGTAATCCGACTATACTGTAAAATAAGTCCTATTTTTATAATCAACGAAATACTGAGGACTATACAAT
>DYPD01000042.1 GCA_020720115.1 Thiomargarita sp.
ACTCGCGACCCCAACCTTGGCAAGGTTGTGCTCTACCAACTGAGCTATTCCCGCTTAAAGAAGTCGCGCATTATACGAAATTTTTAAGCATTGTCAAACTTTTTTCTAAAAATTTCAGGTAAAACACTTAAACAGTTGTTGCGCTTGCGGTGTTTTGTGTCTTAAGGCACGGGGCGCGCATTATATTTGAGTTTCATATAAATGCAATAAAAAGTTCATAAAAGTGCATAAAAGCTTTGTTATTTATATTCAATGGCTTATTCGTTTTTTATAGGGTTAGGGTTACAGCGTAAATAGTTTTGCGCCATCGTGAGGGCTTCGGCAAGGGCATCCTTTTTGACGGGTTTGGTAACGTAGTCGTTCATGCCAACTGCGATGCATTCTTCTTTGTAGCCTTGCATGGCGTGGGCGGTCATGGCGATGATGTAGGGTTGGCGGTGCGCTGGGAGGTCAGCGCGGATGCGTTGCGTGGCTTCCATGCCGTCAAGTTCGGGCATTTGCATATCCATGAGTATGACATCGTATGGACGTGTTTCTAGTGCTTGTAGGGCTTCGTATCCGTTATTGGCGATGTCGGCGCGGTAGCCGAGTTTGTCTAATAGGAGGAGCGCGACTTTTTGGTTTAGCAGGTTATCTTCTGCCATCAGGATGCGTAATTTGCCTGCTTCACCGAATTTGGCGCTGGTTTCTGTGGAAGTTTGGGGGGGAGCAGCTATTTCGCTTGAAGGATTAAGCACTTGTTTGATGGTTTTATGTAAGTTTGTGAGTTTGCAGGGTTTGTGTAGATGTGCGGAGAACAGATGGGCGTTGTCTTCGTCCTGCCAGGCGAGCGAGCCGATAGACACCAATAAGATAATGGGAATCTGTGCTAATACTGGGTGTTGGCGGATTTCTTGGCAGAGCATCAAGCCGTTGGTATCTGTCATTTCTGCGTCAATTAGCAGCAGTTGAAAACGCTGTGGCTCGTTGCGCAGGCAGTCCAACGCGGCTTGTCCGGTGGAGAGCGCTTTTGCCTGGCACCCCCAACGCTCAAACGTAGCGCCTAGCACTTCGCGTAAATGCGCTTGATTGTCAATCAGTAGCACCTGTTTGCCGCTCAAGCCTGGCGGGGCGATGCGTAAATATTCTGGTGCTGCGGCATCAAGCACCTGGCTACGAACGCTGAAACTAAAGCTAGAACCCTTGCCTAAGGTGCTGTTTACGCTTAAATCGCCGTGCATGAGCAGGCATAGTTTGCGCGTGATGGATAAACCTAAACCAGTGCCACCATAGCGGCGGTTGATGGTGCTATCCACTTGCGTGAAGGGGGCGAATAGGGTGTCTATGCGGTCTGGTGGAATGCCTATGCCGCTGTCGCACACGCTGAACTTTAATTGGCAATATTGGGCATCAAGTGCAATAGGGGTTTCCACATAAATGTAGACTTTCCCTTGTTCGGTGAACTTCACTGCATTACCCAGCAAATTCACTAGAATTTGCCGTAAACGAGTCACATCGCCCAGCACTGTAGTCGGCACGTTGGGAGCAAATTGAGCAAATAATTCAAGTTTCTTCTGTGCTGCTTTGGGCGCAACCAAATCCAGCGCGGATTCTACGCATTCATACAAATGAAAGGGCGTTTCTTCTAGTTCTACTTGACCTGCTTCAATTTTGGAAAAATCCAGAATATTGTTGATCAGCGACAAGAGCGCCTCACTGCTGCTATAGGCGGTTTCTGCATAATCTTTTTGCGCTGGATTGAGGCGCGTGTCTTTGAGTAAGCCAGTCATGCCAATGACTGCATTGAGCGGGGTGCGGATTTCATGACTCATATTGGCAAGAAACTCACTCTTTGCCTGATTAGCACTTTCAGCCACCAGTTTGGCTTTGCGCAGTTCATTGACGGTACGCTTAAGCTCTTGATTAAGCACTAACAGCTCATTATTGCTGACTGCCAGTTGTTGATTCACCATTTCCAGCGATTGCCCGTGCGAATCTGCCAACGCCTCCGCCGCTTCTTTTGCCCTGAACAAAAAAAGTTCGCGCTCTTGTGCTCGCTTAAACACCACTGCCGATACGATAAACCCTACCAAGACCGCCAACGAGCCAAGCATAAACATCATCCAGTAGGCTTCTTGATAAGCTCGGTTGGCATTATCTGCTGCTTTTTTCATTGCAACTGTTTCAATTTCCACCAAATTATCCAGCCCGCGCAAAGTTTCGTTGTATTCAGGTATTACGTCTCCTGCCAGAATTTGGTGTGCCTGTTCAGTTTTACCCTCCATCAGCAAATCTGCCAACAGAATGCGGGCATCATAGGCTTTACTGACGGATTGGCGAGAAACATCAATTTGTGCTCGTTCCTGTGGGGTTAAGGGCATATTTATCAGGCGTTGACGCAATTTGATGAAATCCCCAGCAATCAGATGAAAATGCTGGTAATAGTCTTCACGTTCAAATAGATCATCGGTTAAAAACATAGATTGCAATAATTGAAAACGTTTCATCATGATGCGATTCAGTCCATGAGCCAGCTCGATCTTAACCTGATGCTCATTGACTATGACCTGGATATTTTGATTGATGGTGTGAATGCGAGACATGCTGATTAAGGTGATTAACAGCGACAAGGTAATCAACACAGCAAAACCGATGAGCAGCGAGAAGCGTGAGTTAAGGTTTTGAAAAACCTGTTGTTTCAATAAGGCGTCAGTTTTTATCAAGAGAATTGAACCTTCGTTGAAAGTAGGGGTGGCAGATTTTAAAGAAGATGCTCATATTTTGGAATAGCTGATTTTTACAATGCCGTAAAAAAATAGCAGCTTAACGCTTGGCTTTCTTCTTTTCTACCTGTGCTCGTAGCACTTTGATTTGAAATAAGGTGTTGCGTTCTTCTTCTTCTAGGCTTGATTCAATAAAATGAATCGTTGCTCGGTATTTGGGAATGACATTATATTTCAAAGCATTCACTCTTTTTTGTGTTTTTCGCTGTTCGTCTAGCAAACGCCATAAGGCAGTTTCTGCTTCGCCCAATTGCGCCATTAATTTAACCATTTCGGCAAAATGTCGGCGGGTTTCGTCAAAGCTGGCGTCAGTACCCATCAAGCCAATGGGTTCTAAAGGTCGAGTGTTTGCCGTGACAGAAGGGTACTGCACGCCAATGCTGCTACGCGGCAAGATTTGCACATCCAATGCCGGTGCAAGTCCCTGACCCGCTGTGCGCAAAGTTTTTGAACCCATGCGTATATGACTGATACTTAACCAATAATAGGCTTTCTGCATGGCGGCTCTGGCTTCGTTGCGCAGGGCACGGTATAGGCTCAGACGCTCGTAGACCAAACGGGTTAGCAGTTCTTTTTTTCGCTCCAGCAGTGTGTAGCCCTGTTGCAGAAAATTCACTTGTTTTTTCAGCGTTAGCAGTGTGCTTTTAGTGGGCGAAACTTTTAATAGGGCTGCCATAGTATCCACTCCTGTTCGGTTTTATCTTTTGCTGGTGCCTTCAATGCGCCCGCATTCCCAAGCGTTGTAATAAGCGCCGGTCCTGTTCAACATCGGCATTTTCTGTCGTCAACAATTTTTCGCCGTAAAAAATCGAATTTGCGCCCGCTAAAAAGCACAGGGTTTGTAACTCATCGCTCATGTTATTGCGTCCGGCGGACAAACGCACATAAGAACGCGGCATAAGAATCCGCGCCACTGCAATACAGCGCACCATTTCCAGCGGGTCTAGTTCCGCAACCTCGGACAATGCCGTACCTTCCACTTTAACCAATTGATTAATAGGCACACTTTCTGGATGTTCAGACAAATTTGCCAGCGTGCGTAGCAATTCGGCGCGATCCGTATCCGCTTCGCCCATGCCGATAATGCCGCCGCAGCAGACTTTGAGTCCAGCGTCACGCACATGCTGCAAGGTGTTTAAGCGATCCTGATACTGGCGTGTGCTAATCACTTGCGCGTAGTAGGCTTCGGAAGTGTCGAGATTATGGTTGTAATAATCCAATCCCGCTTGCTGCAAGCGTTTGGCTTGTTGCGCATCCAGCATACCCAGCGTCATGCAGGTTTCTAGCCCCTCAGCTTTCACCGCTTGCACGATTTCAATCACCTTATCAAAGGCTTTACCCTGCGGGCGTCGCCACGCCGCGCCCATGCAGAAACGCCCCGCGCCTTGGGTTTTTGCCTGCCGCGCCGCCGCGACAATGACTTCAGTATCCATCAGCGGCTCAGTCTGCACGCCTGTTTCCACCCGCACACTTTGCGAACAATAGGCGCAATCTTCCGGGCAACCGCCGGTTTTAATATTCAACAAAGTGCTGAGTTGCACCTGATGCGGATCAAAATAGCGCCGATGTAAACTTTGCGCTTGAAACATTAAATCCGTCAGTGGCTGCGCAAACAGCCTCAACACCTCATCTGCTTGCCAATCGTGGCGAATATCCACATGGAGATTTTCAGTAGTCATTGAATTGGGATTCATTCTATTAAAATGCTGGAATTTAAGCTAACGCTTTGATTTTATCTAACATTTCTTGCGCATGACCCTCTGCTGTCACGGCATACAAGGCGTCTAAGATAATTCCGGCTTTATTGATTAAAAAGGTGGAGCGCACAATGCCCATTTTCTTTTCCCCATTTTTCTCTTTCTCTTGCCAAACACCATAACTTTCGCACAGTTTTCCGTCGGTATCTGCCAATAATTCTACTTTCAAATTGAATTTATCCACAAAAGCCTGGTGACTTGCACAAGAATCTTTGCTTACCCCCAATACCAGTGTATCCAAAGCAGTAAATTCTGCTAACAAAGCAGTAAATTGATTAGCTTCAATAGTACACCCTGGCGTATCGTCTTTCGGATAAAAATACAAAACCAGGTTTTTATGATCTTTAAAGTCGGCTAATTGAACGAGTTTTCCTGCTTGATTCAGCGCACTAAAATCTGGTGCAATTTGATTATGCGTCAACATTGAACATTCCTTACAGTTGATCTGAGTTTAATAACAATTCCATCCGCAACGCATCCGTTCCGTCTAAGTAATAGCCAGGAATTTGTTTGCGTGGTTGAAAACCCTGCTTAGCATACAGCCGTTGTGCAGCTTGATTGCTTACCCGTACTTCTAATGTCAAACGGCTGACTTGTGCGACGCGAGCCGCCAGGAGGCTCTGTTGCAATAGCGCCGAAGCAACACCGTGCTGGCGGTAGGCACTTTGTACTGCCAAGGAATAAAGGCGCAGACTTTTGCGATACAGCAATGCCAACAGATAGCCCGCTAATTCATGGCGCTCTGTTGCACAACAACGTGCTACCAGTAACAGATTGTGCGATTTTAGATGATAACGAAAAGCACGGCGCGAAAGACGCGAATCAAAGACCGAGAAATTATCATTTTCAATCTTTAATAAAGCTTCTAAATCTGTCAACTGCGCAGGTTCAATCACAAAGTCAGCGGACATAACAGGTTATTTTTGGTAAATAGTATATTTGGGAATCATCTTGCTAGGACGATAAGACATTTTAACTTTTTTTAAGTTTTCAAAGCCCATATCGTCGCCCACATTAATTAATTCAACAGAGAATTTTTCCTTTAACAACACTGAAAATTCTCGAAACAAAAACTGGGCGCAACCTAGAATTTCAAAATCGGTTTTTTCAATAATCACGCTGGCAGTTTTTTCATTGATTTGTTCGCCAACAGTAAAGCCTTTGACTTCGCCATCAATTAATAACACCATGCCGATTAATTCCAAGGCTTCGTAATCTTTTACTAAGCGTTTAACTGCCAGCCGCTCACTGTAAATACCATCCATGAAAGTATCCACCTGTTCTTTAGGCATGAAACGCATACGGTCAGTGACCCATTGATGAAATAAATCTTGTATTACCTGACCGTGTTTGTGAATATCTAAAATTTCAATCCCATGATGCGGATGAATGCGTTTGAACTTATTGATTTCATTGCGTTTGCTATCATAGCCAGAACCGCGTAGATTAATTAAATCATCGGTTTGATACACATAGTCTACTAGCCTGCGTTCTACCAGATAATCTTGTAGCATTTCAAAAATTTCTGTACCTTCTTCAAGAAAATCTACAAAGCCTTCAACCAGTTGTTCATGTACATATTCAATTCTTGAATAGGGCTTTTCACCGTTGTTTTCATTCATTAATTCAAAACAAATGCTCATCACTTCATACACATTTTCTTTGCGTCCTAAGGGCGGTAATAACATGGAAAGTTCGCCACCAGCGAGAATAAATATACAGAAAGTATCTTTAATGATAGTGTAAAAACCACTGGCATTGCTGAGCCACAGATAATTGGCGGCAAAAGTGTAATCACTAATATCTAGGTTAAGAAAAGATAGATATTTATCCATTGCTGGCTTGGCTTTCAGATCAAACGCCTGAAGCTCATAGTCACCGATTTTTAAGTTTGCCACTGCAATCATCCTTCTGCAATCAAAGAAAAGTAATCCAATTTATACCCACTTACCTAATACATAGTGCGCCGGGTAATCCACGCTAACCAAATACAGACCATTGGGCAATGCAGTGATGCCGCCAGCAGCGCGGTTGCGGCTGGCTAAGACCTGTTGTGCCCAAATGGGTTTTGCTTTGCCTGCACCAATCGCCAATAGAACGCCGACAATATTGCGCACCATATGTTGCAAAAAAGCGTTGGCAGACACTTCGACAATCACTTGTTCGCCTTCACGTTTGACTTCTAGGCGAGTAATCCGACGTATTGGGCTTTTAGATTGGCAACCTTGTGCCCGAAATGCAGAAAAATCGCGCTCACCCAGTAAATACTGAGCAGCTTCGCGCATCCATGCGACTTCCAGTGGGTAATACACCCAGGTAACGTATTTTGCCTGCAATGCTGGGCGGGTTGAACGGTTGAGGATGAGATAGCGATAATGACGTTGAACAGCGCTGAAGCGGGCATGAAAGTCTTCTGGCACGGGTGCTGCCCAATGAATAGCCACATCTTTAGGCAAATACGTGTTGCCGCCAAACACCCAAGAGCGCATAGTGCGCTCAACTTGCATGTCTGCGTGTACTACCTGTCCTAAACTATGCACACCGGCGTCGGTGCGTCCGGCACAAATGACGCTTACCGGATGATCGGCAACTTTACTTAATGCGGCTTCTAAACAGGACTGCACAGTGCGCACTCCAGTCTGCGTTTGCCAGCCATTGAACTGGCTACCATCGTATTCAATACCTAAAGCGATTCTCATTAAAAAATTGACTTAAAGTGTGCTGTTGACTTAAAGTTTTTGCACTATTTTGTGCAAAATCTGCGGAAAAAACCGCACAGTATAACTGAATTTGGAGAAGCCGCATGTCCAATACGCAACAAGCCCTGCACCGGCTTGCCAAACCCGTCAAACAACACCTGCTGCCGTTGCTACAAGAGAGTATCCGTATCTGTTTGGAGCGTCACCTGTTAGGGGAAGGGCGCGGTGCGGATAACTTCTCTTTTTATACCGATGTCTGGAGTTTTCCAGCACGGCTGTTTAAAGATCGGGTAGAGGAAGCAGCGATTCCCTTTGAACTGGTCAGTCATCAAGGCTGCGTAATGAGTTATGAAGAATTTCAAGTGCGCCACCACCGCGTTGGCTACAGCGAACGAGACAATATTCACATGTCTTTTCCGCACAATGCCAGTTCGCTGGTATCAGAACTTAACTTCAAAAGTCAACTGGCGCTGGATTTTGGCGACGACTTCCCGCCGCCTGAAGCACCGATTGAAGTGGTGCTGGCATATATGGCAAATCCCCAAGATGGGCTGTGTGCAATCTATTTAGCCATTCCAGGGCGAGTGGAAAACGGCAAAATTATATCTTGGGAAGCTACCTTAGAAATCTGGCGGCGCGGAGAACCTGTGCAAACGAGCATTGATCTGCGCCTCCCCCCCGAAGCCGACATAGAAGAACTGCCACTGCCCTTAGTGCAAAGAGTGTGTATCGTCCCGATAAATGATAGCCAGACAAGCCTAAATTCTAGGGTGGTGGTGTAGTAAGAATGATGACCAAGTAAAAATCAACTCTATCTGGAAAGAATCGGTGCAATGTTTATGAGTAGAACCACATTCAGCACAGTGCATTTTAAGCCTCTTAGATTCGTTTTTTCAATAAATTTGATTTTTCTAAGTTGAAAAAATAGGGCGAAGTCGTATAAATGATAAATTATCCCTATATCCGGTTTATGGAATAATGATAATCGTAGCTTAGTTAAAGCAACACAACTCATCAAAGAACAATCTGCACGATTTGCAAAAGCGATTAATAATTAAAGAGGGATTAATTGCATTTTTGGATGAGCTGGCAACTTATTTTCTCATGGTTGCGCACTCAACAAACGCAAAAAACACTCCAACACGGCGCAATTGCTTCAACAACTCAGCAGACCGTCCGCGTCGCTGGCACCGTGAGGGATAAAACGATGATGGCTTAAGTTGATGCGTTGTGTGCCCCGATTTTTAGCGCCCGCTAGATCGCCGTGCAGCCTCCCTATGTTCCACACAGCAATAAGGCACCGCCTGATCATACACAACCTCAGAAGCAGGCACATGCACACCGCAATAGCGGCATTGCTGCATTAACTCAGGGCTTTTCGGCGGTTTTTGCAGAATTTTGCGATACTCCTCAGCCGCCAACCAGCGTTTAAGCAAAAACCAAGCAATCCAAACAACCACAGCAATAATCAGTAAACGCAATAAATTCATTGGCTTAACAACTTAATTTCGCGCAACTTGACGATCTGCGCGTTGCAACGCCGCCTTGTCAAGAATGCTATTAACATATTTATGACTTTGCTCCGCACCAAACAACTTAGCAAGCTCCACAGCCTCATTGATCGCTACCTTCCAAGGCACTTCCAAGCAAGAGCGCAATTCATACAAACCAATATGCAAAGCCGCGTGCTCGACCGGATCAAGGCGCTGAACCGGGCGATCCAACAAGGGCGCCAACGCCGCATCCAGCTCCTTCGCTTGCGCAGGAATCTGATGCAGCAACTGCTGAAAATAAGCGACATCCACGCCCTGCATATCTTCTTCTTCAAAAAACTGCGTTTCAATCAGCCTCAAAGGTTGTCCCCCGATACGCCATTGATACAGGGCTTGCAAAGCACGCTGGCGAGCCAACGTGCGAGGATTAGGCTTACGCGGTGGTTTTTCGCTCACGAGTCTATGCGTCCAATTTAGCCAGCAAACTAACCATTTCCAGCGCCGATTTAGTCGCCTCTTCGCCCTTGTTACCCGCTTTAGTGCCCGCACGCTCAATGGCTTGGTCAATGCTATCCACCGTCAAAACCCCAAACGCCACTGGCACATCGTACTGCAAACTCACCACCGCCAAGCCCTTAGCACATTCGCCCGCCACATAATCAAAATGCGGCGTGCCACCACGAATGACCGCACCCAGCGCAATAATAGCTACATATTTTTTCGACGCCGCCAACCGTTGCGCCACCAGCGGCATTTCATAAGCCCCCGGCGCCCACACCACACTGATATTAGAAGCAGAAACCCCATGCCGCAACAGCGTATCCATTGCGCCTTTTAACAGACTTTCGCTAATAAAACTATTAAAACGCCCAACAATGAGGGCAAATTTTGCATCATCACTAGGGGGCAAGAAATTGCCTTCCAGGGTTACAGGCTTAGTCATAGTTGTATTTCCTTTCTTTTGTTGTATCCTATATTCATCTAGTATACGCATAACAAATACGCATTATCAATACGGAGTGATTCAGTCTACTGCCTTTATTTGATGAAACCGCCAGCAAGAAAGCTACAAATCTCTTACGAGCATTTGCACCAGAGCAATGTTGAACGTCTGTGCCCAATTCTACAGCTTGAACAAGGTCAGTTTGTTTTACTCACTCATCAAATGATTTCTGTACCTACAAGCATTTTAACCATAGAAGTCACTCCCCTAGAAAATTTCCGCTACGCTATTCTTAGCGCAATTGATCTACTTGTGTCAGGCATTTAACTTCCTTAATGCTCAGTTTATTTGAATAAATGTGCTGTTACGCAACGTAGAATGCCGTAATCATAAGCGCCTGCGAGTGCTTCATACAGGGGTTTCAAAGCAAATGCTTCGCTGTTGGGCAAGATGCTTAAAGCCTCTTGAATGATTTCAATATCGCTGACGTTAATTTCTTTAATGGCTTGCAAATCCTGTTGATTCTGTTCAATGGCTTGCGCTAAGTGGCTGTAGATGGTAGAGATTTTTAATCCGCGTTGATTGGCAACTGCTTGCACATCGGCGTGTTGCTTGAATAACTCCAGGGTGAATTGCACGGTTTCCAGCAATTGTGGAGGCGCTGACGGTGGTTCTGGCTTGGCTTGTAAACCCTGTTCAAGCAGATGATTTTCAATCAGCGCAATAAAAATCTGTCCGTATTGTTCCAGTTTGCGTGTGCCAACGCCAGACAGTCTGCCAAAGGCGTTCAGAGTCGTGGGGCAATGGCAGACCATATCCGCCAGGGTGGTGTCGTGAAAAATCACATAAGGCGGCACATTTTGGGCTTGAGCGATTTCGCGGCGTTTATCGCAGAGTTTTTGCCATAAAAGCTGATCTGTTCCAGTAAAGCCAATGTGTGCAGAATTGCGCTTTTTCCCGCTGCGTTCGCTGCTTTTAGATTGAAATTCGCGCAAATGCACGGCTTGTTCGCCGCGCAACACCGGACGCGCCGCTTCGGTGAGATACAAGCCACCGTAGCCTTCTACATCCACACCTGCCATGCCGCGTGCAACTAATTGACGAAACACAGCTTTCCAATGATTTTCGTCCCATTCTTTGCCAATGCCAAAGGTGCTGATTTGATGGTGTGCAAAACGCTCAATGCGCTCGTTGCGCTTGCCATGCAGCACTTCAATCAAATAATTTACACCGAATTTTTGCCCAGTGCGGTGAATGCAAGACAGCGCCTTGCGTGCGGCTTCGGAGGCATCCCAGATTTTCGGTGGCTCTAGGCAAATGTCGCAATTGCCGCACGGCTGCGCCAAATTATCCTCAAAATACGCCAGCAACGCCTGACGGCGGCAAGTGGTGATTTCACAATACCCCAGCAGCGCATCTAACTTATGCTGCTCAAGGCGCTTGTGTTGCTCATCGCCCTCGGATTTTGCCAACAGTTGGCGCAACATCGCCACATCTTCCAAACCATACGCCAGCCAAGCATCGGCGGGCTGACCATCGCGTCCGGCGCGTCCGGTTTCCTGATAATAAGCCTCAATGCTTTTCGGCAAATCCAGGTGCGCGACAAAGCGCACATTCGGATTGTCAATACCCATGCCGAAAGCAATGGTCGCCACCATAATCAAGCCTTCTTCCTGTAAAAATTTTTGCTGGTGCAACTGGCGCGTGGCGGGCGGCAAACCCGCATGATAAGGCAGCGCATTTAAGCCGTTGGTTTGTAACAACAAAGCAATGTCTTCGACTTTTTTGCGACTGAGACAATAAACGATACCCGCTTCGCCTGGATGTTCCTGGCGAATAAACGCCAGCAGTTGCTCACGCGGACGCTGTTTTTCCACTACGCGGTAGCAAATGTTTGGGCGATCAAAGCCAGAAATGAAGATTTTTGCTTGTTGTAGCTGCAAACGCTGAATGATTTCGCGCCGCGTAGGACCGTCAGCAGTGGCAGTCAGCGCAATGCGCGGAACGTGCGGATAACGCTCATGCAGCACGGAAAGCTGCGCATATTCTGGGCGAAAATCATGTCCCCACTGCGACACACAATGCGCCTCATCAATCGCAAACAAGGCAACTTGCGCAGTGTCGAGAAAGCTCAGAAAACGCTCAGTCAGCAAGCGTTCTGGCGCAACATAAAGCAAATCCAATTCGCCTTGGCGCAACTGCTGCGAGACGCTCTGAGCCTGCTGAAAACTCAGGCTGGAATTGAGATAGGCGGCACGCACACCCAACTGCAACAAGGCGCTGACTTGATCCTGCATGAGTGCAATCAGCGGTGACACCACCAACGCAAAGCCTGGGCGCAATAAGGCAGGTATTTGATAACATAGAGATTTTCCGCCACCGGTAGGCATCAGCACCAGAGCGTCACCGCCCGCTGCGAGATGCGCAATAATCTCCGCCTGCGGTTCACGAAAGCGATGATAACCAAAGATATTTTGTAATAAATCGAGCGGAGTTTGGGACATGAACGGCTTGACTTTGAAGCAATCACCTAAAGGGAAGGCAGACTATTTTATTTGCACCAAACCCAACATCATAACGCATTTTTCAGCTTAGCAAAGCATGTCTGCCAGCAATGACATTAGATTCAGTGTCAGCAACTGTCATAAATGGCTTTAGTCCACCAGGAAAGCAGTTCTTATCCTTTAATTTCATTCGGCTAATGCTTTTACCAACTTAGATGGAAACTGATTCACCATAAAGTTCTGGAATTTTCTTATCCCTAATTCTGAATTTAGTGCCGTAATTGTGCCCAGTTCTGGCATCAAAATCTATGTAAACATCACCTAATTCAATTGCATGAATCAAATTTTCCAGAGAGAAGGCTTTTAGCATGAGAATGTCGTCAAACAAAAAATATTCTTTTCCATTTTCAATCCGGCTTTGTGCCCGCACAAAAAAACAATTATGCAATTTTGTGCCGGCTTTGTGGAATAAATCATCAAAGCCCCAGTAAGGATTATGTTCAAATTGTCCACCGCCCTTCGCTAAAACCGTTTTTAACCAGATAGCATGATGATCGGATACTTGTTCTTGATTAAAAGCTACGCAGATTTTTCTTTCTATACGATCAACTTTGACTGAAAAACCCCGGTCTGATGCCCCGGTTGCATGTAGTGTTTGCCGAAAACTCATTTCTGTATCAGGATATTTTTTGTTGGCTTGGGTATGTTGCCATCCGTAAATAGGCAGCAAAATTGCGGGTATAAATTTTAAAGCCCTGGGTGAGGGTTCCATATGGAAAAGCGTGGTCAGGCTATTGGTGTTTTTTCTCTGTGCTTTTAATTCCCATTCTGCTGCGTTAGGGATGGGTAAATTGTTTTCTTCAATGCCCAGCAACGCTTCCAAAGTATTTCCAACTGCACCATCATTGCCATGTCTTCGGCTTAAAATCCATCCTTTTTCTCTGATTTTCTGCAATTCTGCTATGAGTGATTCTTTGGTATAAATTTTCATGGATTTTCATCGTTAAAACAGAGATGATATGCGTACTGAATCTTCCAGCCGCCGTTTGGATAGTTCAATATATTCAGGCGAAATTTCAATACCGATAAAGTTACGCCCTAGTTTCTTGGCTGCAATGGCAGTAGTGCCGCTGCCCATAAAGGGATCAAGGATGAGTTTGGCATTGGTACTACTGATGATCCGTTCAATTAATGCAACTGGAAAAGGCGCGGGATGTTCATTTTTCATTTCTTGTGTAAATTCCCATATGTCGCCGTGCGCATTTGCACCTTTGGCTAACTCAAATTCTGGTTTGCAGATTAAATAAATGACTTCATAAGTCGGTAAAAAATAACCTTTATTGAAGTTAATCCCACCTTTTCTACGCCAGATAATGATCTGGCGCACCGGAAATCCAGACACTATATCTTGCCGGTCTTGTAATAGACCTGCTTGTACACGCCATTTATGATTATAAAAAATAGCACCATCGTTTTTTATCAAACGTAACATTTCGCTAAGACAAGCCCGTTGCCAGACGATGTATTCAGCATGAGGCATACAATCGTGATGATGTGAGTAACCCTTGATCAGCCGAGCATTTGACCATTTTCCACTGCGTCCATCTTTCATGCCATTGCCAGTGGAATTTTTTAGGTTGTATGGGGGAGAAGTGACAATTAAGTCAATAGATTCGTCTGGCATTAGTTTCATATTGGCAAGACAGTCGCCGCATAAAAACTTGTTTTGCAAATCAGCAAAGTTGTTCTGCCGTAATTCAGGGGTTTCATTTGACTGCATAGGATGAACCTTGTGAAACTCAATTAATTGTATGCAAAGCCCTTGGTTGGAAGGTATGGCAAATTTTCTAGGGGCTGGATTTATCCTGGCTCACTACCCGCTCATAATAGCCAGGTAGATCAATGAAAACTGGATAATCGCCTTGCAGGAGCAACAGCCCTTGGATGCGTTCATCGCCGTCGTCGGTAAATTCAAAACGGTAAGCACGTTGCAGGTAAAAACGCAATGTGGTAACGCTGGTATCGCGGCGCACGGCGAGGCGCTGGAGGCTAATGGTATCGTCTAGTAGTTGCAAACGATATTCTTGACAGAGTCGTTTGATGGTGGCTTTTGCCAGTTCTTGGGCGCGTAGTGCGTCAAACCAAAACCAGGCAAGTCCTGCCAGTAGCGCCAGAAAAAGTAGGGAATCCATGCGTTTGGGTTGCTGCTAAAGCGCGTTGATTTGCGCCAGCAAAGCTTCGGTTTCGCTGGTGTCTTGGCTATGTAGAATGCGCTGCGTTAGGGGGTGTAGCTTGCTGAGGTCGCTATGCCGGATGATGTGTTTGACTTCTAGTAGGGTTTCTGGGTTGACGCTGAAATAGCGTAAGCCCATGCCTAGCAGTAAGCGCACATAGCGCCCGTCGCCGGCCATTTCGCCGCACATGCTGACAACTTTTTGCGCGTTGAGGCTTTGCCCGATGACGGTATTGAGTAAACGCAACACGGCTGGGTGTAGGGGTTCGTATAAATATCCCACTGAATCGTCTACTCGATCAATGGCGAGGGTGTATTGGATGAGGTCGTTGGTGCCAATGGAGAAAAAGTCTACATAGGGTATGAAGAGATCGCTACAAATGGCGATGGAGGGGACTTCGATCATTGCGCCAATGGGCATGTCGGGATCGAAGGCTTGTTTTTCTGCGCTCAGTTCGCGTTGTACTTCGCGCACCAATTGTCGCACCTGGTGAATTTCTTGGATGCTGGTGACCATCGGGAGCATCATGCGCACTGGACCGACGCTGGAAGCGCGTAAAATGGCACGCAATTGTGGCTTAAACAAGCTCAGGTCTTTTAAGCATAAGCGTACGCCGCGCAAGCCTAACGCTGGATTGGCGGGCACTGCGCCGATGCGTGAGGCGCCGCCGTCTACTTGTTTGTCGGCGCCTAGGTCTAGGGTGCGAATAGTGACGGGTCCGTCCACTGCGCGTAGCACATGCACATAGGCTTCGTAATGTTCTTCTTCGTCTGGTTGCCCGCGATCATCGCGGTTCATGTGCAGAAATTCGGTGCGGTACAGACCAATACCATTGGCACCGGTGCGCTTGACTGCCTGCATGTCGGTGGGAAACTCGATGTTGGCATACAGGGTAATGAGTTGCCCGTCGCAGGTCACGGCGGGGGCTTCGCGCAGCCGCGACAGTTCACCGCGTCGGCGTTTTTGTTCGGTTTGCAGAATCTTGAAATAGCGCAGGCTGCGCACGTCAGGATTACAGACAATGGCGCCGCGCAAGCCGTCTACCACCAGGGTATCGCCGCGCCGCAAATAGCGGCGGGCACTGCGCAACCCGACAATGGCGGGAATGCCTAAGCTGCGGGCGATGATGGCGGTATGGGAGTTCATCCCGCCGTGTTCGGTAACGAAGGCTTTAACGCCACGATGCGGCATCATGGCGGTATCGGCGGGCGTTAAGTCATCCGCCAACACAATGCAGCCTTCGGGAAATTCTCTGGCATCTAACGGCTCTTCTTCTGGCGGCTGCTGGGTACGCAGCAAACGCCGCTGAATGCGTTCAATGACCTGTTGAATATCATGTTTGCGGGCTTGTAAATATTCATTGTCCATCGCTTCAAATAATTCAGTAAAGCGAATATGTTGCTGTTGCAACGCCCATTCTGCGTTGCAATGCTTTTCTTTCATGATTTCAATAGGAATCTGCGTGAGCATCGCATCATCTAACATGAGCATATGCGGATCAATGAAGGAAGCGATTTCTACCGCAGTGGCAGAAACGCCAGAATCCACCTCACCCGTATTGTCACGCGCTGGATAAATAAGCGGAATTTGATCGCGGATTTTGCGCAGTTCTTCTCGCGCCTGCTCTAGTGCATTGCGATAACGCTGAATTTCGGCGGGTAATTGTTCTGCTTCAATGCGGTATTCATTGATTTCTACTTGAGGACGCAGAATATGTACAGGTCCAATAGCAATACCGCGAGAGACGCCAATACCGTGCAGGGTAAAACTCACTCGTCTTCTCCAAAGCCAGATTGAATCAATTCACCCAAAACGCACATGGCTTCGATTTCATCTTCACCTTTAATTCTGAGTTGTATTTGTGTACCTTTACCCGCAGCCAATAGCATCACGTTCATAATGCTTTTAGCATCAACGCGCTGCTGTCCTTTTTGTAATTCAATACAACTACTAAAGCGCATTGCAGTACGCACAAACAGCGCCGCTGCGCGAGCGTGTAAGCCCAACTTATTGATGATAGTGAAATCCTGTTGTAGCACGGTAGAGAAGTTTTTCGGTTATTTAGGACAGGCCTAATGAATTAAAAGAATGAGGTATTTAAGAGCCACCAGTGCTTATATAAAGGCGCTGGTAGTTCAATACAAGTCAAGTCAGTTCACGGTGGCGCAACAACACGCCTTCGCGCTGCTGCTGAAAATGCTGCGCCAATTGCTCCACCATATACACAGAACGGTGGTGGCCACCCGTGCAGCCAATTGCAATGCTTAAATAGCTGCGATTATCGGCTTCAAACTGAGGAATCCAAGTATGCAAGAATTGCCGGAGGTTGTCTTGCATTTCCTGCACCTTGGGTTGCGCTTGCAAATACTCAATTACCGCCAAATCACGCCCGGTTAAGCTGCGCAAATGCTGCTCCCAGTGCGGATTGGGCAAGCAACGCACATCAAACACAAAATCCACTTCTTGCGGAATTCCGTACTTAAAGCCAAACGACAGAAACAGCAAAGGCATCACATGCTCATCGTGCAAACCGATTTTCAGCAGCACCAGATCACGCAATTGATGCACATTAAGATGTGAAGTATCAATCTGAATTGCCGCTTCTTGTGCCAGCGCACTTAGCATTCGCCGTTCAAGTTCTAAAGCTTCCGCCAAAGATAAATGCGGATGCGCTAAGGTCAATGGATGACGGCGGCGCGTTTCGCTGAAACGCTTGAGCAACACAGACGCTTCTGCCTGCAAAAACAAAATTTCATAGACAACCTGTTTTTCTTGCAAAATTTTTAACAGGTGCGGCAATTCTTGCAGGGTACTATTGCGTATATCAATCCCCACCGCCACGCTCGGCGAAGCAGCGGCTAAATTAGGCATTTGTTCTGCAATCGCAGGCAATAAACTGACTGGCAAATTATCAATACAATAGACACCGCGATCTTCCAAACTGTGTAAAGCCAGTGTTTTGCCAGCCCCCGATAATCCACTGACAATAATCAACTTCATAGTCAATCACCTGTAGTCATTTATAAAACGGAATAACAACTATTTTTTTGATGCTTTTGGTTCTTTCTTTTCTGGCTGCGCTTTAGCCTCCAGTTCCTTTTGACGCTCAGCCAGTTCATCTTTAGTTAAGCAAGAAGTTAGATGACTTTCTGCATTAAATATGCAGGGACGTTCGGCGGTAAACACCCAAAATACCACTATTAAAACAACCAGAAACATGGAAGAATAATGAAACAGACGGCGCACAATACTGAGTGTTTGATTAACCACGCTTGCCGCAGCATTCAACACCCCCAAAGCAATGATCAAAACAATGCTCAACACAATCATCCATTTTAATAAATCTGAAATGGACATGGTTGATAACTTTAATAACAGCAAATCAACCAAACCAAGCAAATGCGTCCAGAGTGTATTCAGCAAATTGATGAGTTTATCCATACCCGCCAGTCGTATCAAAAGAAAAGTCTGATAATACCTGAGTTTAAGCGAATTTGCCTGCTCTACTGACCGGTTCTAACAAGTAGCGACGGGACATTCTGGGATTAGGTCAGAGGCGCTTGAACCCCCTAAACGCCTAGGAATCATGGGTAAATAGATGATAAAAAACACTATTTTTAGCAATCCCCAGAGCAATAACAGGGGAAACAAAATAGTTTCAAAGAAAAACAGCGTAATCAAACTGATGACTTGCATGACTAAATTTTCGCTGGACTGTTCTAGTTGCTTCAAATGTTCCTTGGGTGTAGAAATCAGCTTTTCTGCATCCGCAAACTGGGCTATTTGTTGCTCGGAAGCTTGCAAGCTTGCAAGCTGTTCATAGCTGCATTTTGCTTGTCCGCCAAGAAGTGCCTGACAACGGAGGCTTCCAAAGCACAAGCCAGCGGGATGGCAAAGCGGATCAATAAACACAAAAACAGCAGACGGTACGCCAATAAACCCAAACGGTAGCCATAATCTTCCCGCAACCAAAGCGCCAACAGCAACAGACTCAATGCCAACAACAGCAAGACGCTTAAGTCCAAATTCACACCAATGTCCAGCAACAGCTTTTGCACCCCGATAGCCACCATCACCGCAAGCATCATCCAGCTAAAGCTTTCAATTAAATCATTTGCAGGATCAAGCACTTCACCCAAAGTTAAAGCACCGATAAAAGGCGTCACGGTAAAGCTTTGCAACACCGAAATGGCGGCATTCAAGGCACGCGCCAGCAAAAAAGCCGAACTTGCTTTAAGCAGGGTATCATCCAGATAGGCTTGCCCCTGTTGATCCAAATCACTAAAGCCGTTGTGTGCAAAATTCGACCAACCACTCGCCGCAATCCACCATAAACACAGTAACAATGCCAGCGTAAAAACAGTTTTGCGCTGGCTGGGTATGATTAAAGCAAGTGGTTTCATTTTCATTTCATTCACATGCAGAGGATGTCGCTGCCGCATCAAGCCCTTGCTGGCGCAATCCAACAAGATAGGTTTCCATTAATTGCTGAAGTAAAATTTGCGGCGGTATGCCGCGCACCAATTGTAATTTACCACTTAAATGCAGCACGCAAATGCCATGCACGCCGCTCCATAGCACATGACCCGCATTACGCACCGCCACTTTATCCGTTGTTTTCATTAAAGCGGCTAAGGGTTTTTCTAATAAAGCAAACAAGGCTTGTACTGCTGCTTCATACCACTCTGGCAATAGCATTTCTTCTGCATAGCTATGTTCAAAAATCATGCGCCAAGCATGAGATTGTTCAGTAGCAAATTGCAGGTAAGCACGCCCCAGAGATAACAAACATTCGTGCGGTTCTGTGCAATGCTGGCTGGCGTTCGTAACGCTGGTGCGTAGCAATTCAAGATTACGCAAGTTCGCATGTAAAATAAGTTCATCGAGATTTTTAAACACCAGATATAAACTGCCAGGGGTATAACCAATTGCCGCTGCAATTTTACGCGCACTTAAGGCTTTCATACCCTGTTGTGCGACTATTTCTAATGTGGCTTGAATTGCCAATTCACGGATTTCTTCACGGCTGTGATCATTGCGGCGCCCCATGAAACTCTACCCTGTATTGATTGCAACGAGGTTCATCACAACAAGCCAGGAATAACAACATAGTGTTATCCCTGACTAAACTCACTCTGACTGGCTTTGCTTATTGTGCGGAGCTATTAATTAAGAGCGAGAGATTTAAGTATTACTCTTTGACGGTTTGTTCATCTACTACTTGCATTTCACCATTTTTTAACTCTTTCACGGTTAATTTGTAGCTACCATTATCCTGGTAATAGCGGGTTTCTTCACGAATCAAAACTGGCTTATCTTTTTCTACTGTATAGATGCTTTCGCCTGTTCCCATTGCACCATCGCGCCAAGGTACAGTGATTTGTTTTTTCTGTGCATCAATAACTGGGGAGGTTAATTCGCTGAATGCTTCACTGTAGACGAAGCTTTTTTGTTGAGGCTCAAAAAGCCAGTAGATATAAGGCACATCAGGTCCTGCCATCAAACCTTCCATAAGACGAATATCTTTGTAGCCATCAAAGTTGACATCCTCAATCACAAACCCAGAATCTTTTAAGTCCATCACTTCGGCTTCTAGTTTTTCTGTGCCGTAACTGTCAATGGTTTGAGTTTTACCGTCCAAGCTAATTTCAACGCGCTGAATAAAGTAGCGATCATCTGCTTTATGTCCGAACAATTTGAATTGTGCTTCAGGTAAATTAGCCTGGATGCTGCTACTGAAATCCCAGCTTTCACTGCTGACGCCAGTCATGGCTTTTAGGCTGGCAATGCGTTCTTCATAAAGCTTCAATAAACAAAAAGCATCATTTTCCTTACAATCTTTAGTGCGTTTTGCCAACCAGGCTTTTTGTTCTTCTTTCAAAGACTGACGTGCGGCTTTTTGCGCTAAACTGGTGCGGGCTGCTACATACAATTGTGTTAATTCAGTATCAGCGGCACTGAGTTTATTGTCTGCGCAAATGGTTTTTTCTAATTTGGTCGTAGCTTTTTGACAATCAAAGCCAGCAGCTTGCACGCTATTGCAAGCTAAGAAAGCAATGCTACTGAGGACGAATAAGGGCTGTTTCATGAGATACCTGCCTTGTTTAAGAGTTGAATACTAGGGTTGATTAGGAGAAGGAAAAACAAAAATCCAACTGGGTTTATGTCCGGTTTGATAGCGTTTGAAACTAAATTCCGACATATAGAAACGTCCTTCAGTGGTATCCACATAAGCAGCGCAGCCTACTAAAGAAGGGGTTTCAATTTGTTTAATGATGCGGGCGCTACGACTTGGAGCATCTAATACCAGGTGCGCGTGCATAGCGGGTATTTTTTGCGGCTGTGGATAACGCACCAGGTGTTCTTGCCAATTATTTACGCTTGCCAGCGGTCCGCGCTGGAAGGCTTTTTCCACTGCTGCATTGATCGCCACCGCTTTAGTCAGGTTATCGCCAGCACCAATCACTACAGTGACCACAGTGCCGTTGTCCAACAAGCACTTACTCAAAGTTTTTTGCGTGCGATCAGCATTGTACGCAAAAATTGTCGGACCATCGGCAGGCTGCAAAGTTTTTTGCACGCTAAAAGCCCGCTCAGTCAGCGCCTTGGTCACTGCATTGAGGCACTGCTCCTGACTTTCAAATAAGAGACCGGGTTTGGCATCAAATCCCCAGTGTATGTCTTCCAGATTGATGGTGGGCGTAGCTGCTGCTACCTCGATGGCTAATCCAGCACTCGCTAAGGCGAGAAAAATCCATTGTTTTTGCATAAATTGCTCCAGTGCTCAGGGTTATATTCGGCATTATGCAGTCTAGCCATTGGGAAAAGTTTCTGCGCGACAAAGCCTGTGACTTATTTATCAGGCACGCCAGTGGTGGTAATTGTATGACAGAAGAAGTGGCCTAGCGGAACATTATGCTGTTGTGTTTTGGGATGAATATATCTGGTATACATTACAGTTTAATAAAAGTGCTCTGTAGACCTGGTAGGTTTTGAGAGCCAGCCAGGTCTTACGAGTATCCAGTGCTCGTGTAGATTCTCAAACCAGGGCTGAATCTAGCTGAGTTCTAGCGGGAATTAAACGAAAGTCACAGCACTGCATAAAACCCCAATCAGTTAAACTATCTCCTGCACCTAAAGTTAAAAGCGGTTGGTAGCGTTCAATTAAATAACGCACTGCTCGGCTTTTATCGAGAAATTCTGGTAACAAAGACAGCGCACGATCATTTTCATGGAGTAAATAATGCGGCGGCAGGAGCGTTTTGAGATGTTGAAATACTTCTGCCCGTAAAGCCAGTGGACAATCTGCACTGGCTTTGATTGTGAGATAATAGTTTTCTACATTGTAAAGGTTGAAATAATTCAGCGGATAAGAAGCTAAAGCTGTTTGTACTTGCGCTTGTGAATCTGCAATAGAAACTGCTAACTTAGCATAAGCATTACGTCTATTTTCTTGCCAAACTTCATCTATTTTTCCTTGTTCTAAAATAACCCCAGAAAAATACAAAACGGCAGTTGTTATTTTCGAGTCTTTGCTTAAAAAGCTATTGTTGTATTGACGCTGATCGCGGGCGGTTACTGGAATAATATTAACTGCGGGATTATGATAAAACAACTGCCAAAAAATCTGTTGTGCTTGCGTCATGTAAGAAGGGGTGCTAGTGGTTTGAGTTGCCTGAATTGAACCTTGGGGATTTTTGCGCAAGGTTTGAAATAAAGTATCATCTAAATCCAGAAACAGGAGTGTTTGAGCCATTGTGTGCCTTAGTTTGTTTTAGTTGATTTACGTTAAAGTGACATGCGTTTCAATACCGCATTACCCGCGACATGATGTTTAAGCACTGCACCTATGTGCAATGCCAGCAACAAGTACAAAATGTAGCTGGCAGACCAATGTACGAGGAGTGCAAATTTTGCCAGCGCCTTATCTTTTGCCACCCATAGCGGCATATTTAGCCCGAAAAATTGGGTTTTGTAACCACCAGCCACCGAATCCAAATAGCCCGACAGAGGGAGTACCAACAGCAGTGTGTACAACCCCAGATGCGCCCAATGTGCGGCTAGAATTTCCCATTGTTTCAAACCCTTAAGCGGTTGCGGCAAGGCTTGCGTCCAGCGCCACAGCAAGCGTAGCAACAGCAGCGCCGCTACACTAAAACCCAAGGATTTATGCAGGCTGTACAGCCACCATTTGTTCTCGCTATCTTCCATGCGCGTCATGCTTAAGCCTACCACTATGAGCGCAAGTACCAACAAAGCGACAGTCCAGTGCAAAAAAATCGCCACCAATCCGTAGCTTTCCCGCGTGTTGCGCCAGCTTTTCATGTGTTTTTCCTCTGGTATACTTTTATTAATTGTTTAGGAATGCAGACCTGCTTGTTTAAGCAATGCTAAAAGACGATCATTTTCTGCTTGCATGTGTTCAATTTCAGCCTGAGCTGCCTTGGCTTGAATCTGAGCTTGTTCTGCCTCGGCTTGTGCCTTATCTGCACGTTGACGTTCTTTGTCTATGAGTCTTTCTAGGTCTTGTAACTCAGACAGAATATCATCTTCGATTTCCATTGCATTTTCTACTTCAGGTTCGGCAATGGCGCGTTGCAAGCGGCGCAGAATGGGGCGATAGCGTTCATGGATGTCGCTGTCATTGATTTCTAGGATATGTTTGTCGCGGCTGATGCGGTCTTGATTGAAGATTTGTAGCAGTTCTTCTACTGCGTTGCGCTTGTGTTCGCCAAGATAGGGGATTTGAATGATGTAGCTGTCGTGGCTGAGGCTTTCAATGAAACTTTCTTTTTGTGCTAAAGGTTGATGGGTGGCTAAGTCGCGGCTTTCGCGTTTGACGTGAATCACGGGGGCTTGACTGTGTTCTAACGCATGACCAAGAAAATAGATGGTGAGCAAAGGTAAAGCTTGTTTTGTACCTTCTGAGGTTTCTAGCACAGTGTTTGGGTTGCGGTATTGTTCGCCAATATAGCGGCGAAAGCGCATGATGTCGCTGGCGAGCTTGGCTTTTTGTACTTCAATGAGAATTTTGCGGGTTTCTCCGGCGGCGTTTTTGATAGTGGCAGCGAAGTCTAAACGGTAAACGGTGAAATGATGTGGATAATCCAGCTTGGTGGTTTGTTCTTGTGGATTAAATACCAGTTCAATAATCTCTTCATTGAGAATGGTGGAGATTAACAACTTTGCCAGTTGATTGTCGTCCATGAGATATTTGAATACGGCATCATACATCGGGTTAGCAATGCGCATGAGAGAAACCCTTGCGGTTAGTTTAAGTGCAGTTGTTCTAGTTTAATTTTCCATTCTTGGGGTCCACTTTGGTGGACTGAATGTCCTTGACTATCTACTGCTACTGTAACGGGCATGTCTTCAACGGTAAATTCGTGAATGGCTTCCATGCCAAGGTCGGCAAATGCCAGCACTTTGGCGGCGCGGATGGCTTTGGAAACCAGGTAAGCCGCACCGCCGACGGCCATGAGGTAGACGGCTTGGTGGCGAGCGATGGCGTCAATCGCCGCTGGTCCGCGTTCGGCTTTGCCGATCATGCCGAGTAAACTGGTGTGGGCTAACAGGGTTTCGGTGAATTTGTCCATGCGTGTGGCGGTGGTGGGACCGGCGGGTCCGACCACTTCGTCGCGCACTGCGTCAACGGGTCCGACGTAGTAAATAAAGCGATTTTTGAAGTCTACGGGCAGCGGTTCGTTGCGTTTGAGTAGGTCAATGAGGCGCTGGTGTGCGGCGTCGCGTCCGGTGAGGAGTTTGCCGCTTAACAGAAGGCGTTCGCCAGCTCGCCAGTGGCGGATGTCTTCTGCTGTGATCTGATCGAGATGTACGCGGCGCGTGTTGGCGTCGGGCGCCCAGGTGATGGCGGGGTAGTCCTCTAAGCGCGGCGGGCTGAGTTGTACTGCGCCGTGTCCGTCGAGGATGAAATGCGCGTGGCGGGTGGCGGCGCAATTGGGTATGAGGGCGACGGGCAAGGAGGCGGCGTGGGTGGGGTAATCCAGCACTTTTACGTCTAATACGGTGGTTAAGCCGCCTAAGCCTTGTGCGCCGATGCCGAGGGCGTTGACTTTGCTGAAGAGTTCGAGGCGCAATTCTTCGCAGCGGTTGCTCGCGCCTCGCGCTTGAAGCTCTTGTATATCAATGGGATACATGAGTGATTTTTTTGCCAGTAACATGGCTTTTTCTGCCGTGCCCCCAATGCCAATGCCGAGGATGCCTGGCGGACACCAGCCCGCGCCCAGGCTGGGCACTGTGTTGAGTACCCAGTCTACCAGGCTATCGCTGGGGTTAAGGTTGACGAATTTGGCTTTGTTTTCTGAACCGCCGCCTTTTGCTGCTACCCAAACTTCCAAGGTGTCGCCTGGCACTATTTCCGTGTGCAACACTGCGGGCGTGTTGTCGCGGGTGTTTTGTCGCGTACCCGCCGGATCGCGCAATACCGAAGCCCGCAAGCGGTTGTCGGGGTGGTTGTAAGCGCGGCGCACACCTTCGTCTACCATCGCTTGCAGGCTCATGTCTGCCGCCCAACGCACATTCATGCCGACTTGTAAAAATACGGTGGCGATGCCGGTATCTTGGCAAATCGGGCGATGCCCTTCGGCGCACAGACGCGAGTTGACCAGTATTTGCGCCATTGCGTCTTTGGCGGCGGGCGAGCGTTCGCGGGCGTAAGCCTGTGCCAAACTTTGGATGTAATCTTGTGGGTGGTAGTAGGAAATGAATTGAAAAGCGTCCGCGATGCTTTGGATAAAATCGGCTTGGCGACTAAGGGTCATGCGAATGTTCCTGTGGTTGGGTTGTGTAAACACTAGCACAAGATAGGCGCTGAGCAAGGGGTATAACGGAGGGAATCGCTAAAATTTTGCTGTGCGCAAAGATTTAACTGTTAAAATCCCCCCCATGAATGCGCCGCTTGATTCCAATATCCTCGCTTTACACCCCCGCGAACTGCTTGAAACGCCCGCGTTGCCGCCGGAAATCCCGGAAATTCCCTTTGCTTTCGCCAAGCGGCACGGCGTGTTGCTGGAGCAGTGGACGACACAGGGCGCGACCGTGAGCTACCGTCCGGCGGTTGATTGGCAGGTGTTCTGCGAATTGCGCCGCCATTTGCGCGTGCCCCTGACGTTGCAAGCGGCGTCGCTGGAAGAATTTGATGCGCGGCTGACCGCTGGTTATGAAGGACAAGCCAATCAATCCATGCAAATGATGGAAGGCTTAGGCGAAGAATTGGATTTGTTTCAGGTCGCCGAACAATTGTCTTCTGAACCAGAGGACTTGCTGGAAAGCGACGACGATGCGCCTATTATCCGTTTAATCAATGCCTTACTGTCTGAAGCCATCAAAGAAAACGCCTCGGATATTCACATCGAACCCTACGAATCGCGGCTGGTGGTGCGCTTTCGCATTGACGGCGTGTTGCGTGAAGTTTTGCAGCCGCGCCGCGTGTTAGCACCGCTGCTGGTGTCGCGCATCAAGGTCATGGCGAAATTAGACATTGCCGAAAAACGCTTGCCGCAAGATGGGCGCATTTCCTTGCGCATCGCAGGGCGGGCGGTGGATGTGCGGGTTTCCACCATTCCCAGCGGACAAGGCGAGCGCGTAGTGCTGCGTTTGTTGGACAAACAAGCTGGACGCTTGACCCTAGAACATCTGGGTATGGCGGCGACCGATCTAGTGCGCATTGAAGAACAAATCAGCAAACCGCACGGCATTATGCTGGTCACAGGTCCCACTGGGTCTGGCAAAACCACCAGCCTGTATGCCATGCTCAATAAGCTCAACAACCGCAAACGCAATATCATGACGGTCGAGGACCCGATTGAATACTACCTTGACGGCATTAGCCAAACCCAGGTCAACACCAAAGTGGACATGACCTTTGCGCGGGGGCTGCGCGCAATTTTGCGCCAGGACCCAGACGTGGTGATGGTCGGCGAAATCCGCGACCTAGAAACCGCACAAATCGCCGTGCAAGCCAGCTTAACCGGACATCTGGTACTCTCAACCCTGCACACCAACGCCGCTGTCGGCGCCATTACCCGCTTGCGCGACATGGGTATAGAACCCTTTTTGCTGTCTTCCAGCTTGATTGGGGTGATCGCCCAACGCCTGGTACGCCTACTGTGTTCGCACTGCAAGCGTCCTTACACCCCAAGCCCAACAGAATTACACGCCCTAGCCTGGCAAGACGCCGTAGCACCGCCGACTTTATACGAACCCCAAGGCTGCGAACACTGCAACCAAATCGGCTATCGTGGACGCACCGGCATTTACGAAGTCGTCAGCATTGACCGACCATTGCGTGAAATGATTCATGACGGTAGCGGACAACACAGATTAGAAGCCCACGCCCATGCCGCCGCTGGCAGCATTCATCAAGACGGCGTGCGGCGTGTCTTAGCGGGCGATACCGCATTAGAAGAATTACTGCGCGTGACCCGCGTTTAGCGCCACCCAAAAGCTGCGAACACAGTTATATCTTGCAACAAAAAGCATAGACACTTGCCGCCTGTGCGTAATGTTTTTAAAATGGCGCGGTTTTGCGCTCAAGATTTGTTTTCGTCACCCGAAACCAACAGCGCAAAAACATCCCGCCACAACCGATTTTAGTCACTGATTGCACAAAAACTGTGCGTAACCTCAATCAAGGAGAGAGTTCTTGCGATACCCCGCAGTTTTGGCGCTGGCAGATGGCAGCGTATTTCATGGCGAATCTATTGGCGTGGGCGGACAAACCGTCGGCGAAGTCGTGTTCAACACGGCAATGACCGGGTATCAGGAAATCCTCACCGATCCTTCCTACGCCCAGCAAATAGTCACCCTCACCTACCCACACATAGGCAACACAGGCGTCAATGCCGAAGATGAAGAATCCGAGCGCATCCATGCCGCCGGTTTAATCATCCGCGACATGCCGCTCCTCATGAGCAACTGGCGCGCCAGCGAAACCCTAGAAGAATACCTAGAACGCCATCAAATCGTTGCCATCAGCGGCATAGACACCCGCCGCTTAACCCGCTTGCTGCGCGAAAAAGGCGCCCAAAGCGGTTGCATAATGGCACAAGAATTTCCCAACCTGAAACTCGAAGAACAAGCCGCCATCGCCGCTGCCCGTTGCTTTGGCGGCTTACAAGGGCAAGACTTAGCCAAAGAAGTCAGCACCCAAACCCGCTACGAATGGCGTCAAGGCATCTGGGAACTAGGCAACCCAGCCGCATCCACCGAAGCCAAAACCGATCTCCCCTACCATATCGTCGCCTATGACTTCGGCATCAAACGCAACATTCTGCGCTTATTGGTGCAACACGGCTGCCGCGTCACAGTCGTACCCGCACAAACCAGCGCCGCCGACGTCCTAGCCATGCAGCCCAACGGCGTGTTCCTTTCCAATGGACCCGGCGACCCCGAACCCTGCACCTACGCCATCCAAGCCATCCAAGCCCTGCTTGATGCGAAAATTCCCCTCTTCGGCATCTGCCTAGGGCATCAACTCCTAGCACTCGCCAGCGGCGCAAAAACCCTCAAAATGAAATTTGGGCATCATGGCGCCAACCACCCAGTGCAAGACCTAACCAGCAAAAAAGTGCTGATCACCAGCCAAAATCATGGGTTTGCCGTAGACGAAACCAGCCTACCCGCACACCTCAAGCCCACCCACCGCTCCCTATTCGACGGCTCACTGCAAGGCGTAGAACGCACCGACACCCCCGCGTTCAGCTTCCAAGGACACCCGGAAGCCAGCCCCGGCCCCCATGATGTAGAACCTTTGTTTAAGCACTTTATTGAATTGATAAAAGCGAAGGCGGCTTAAAATAAACTGAGCGGGTTTAGCGTGCGTTCCCTGAGCTTGTCAAAGGGAATGTAAGCGCTAAACCCGCTCAATTTTGGAGTTTAACATGGTCGAACCGCTCGAAATCAGCTCGGCATTGCAGGTTTTCTCGCACCAGCGCCCCACGCGGCACGAGGACAATAGCGCATCTTAATTGAGGAAAATCCTATGTTTTGGCTGACACTAAATCTGTCGCTTATCCTGCTGACAGGCTTAAGCGGGTTTGCCATCTACGTTTACTGGAAAAAACACACCCACAGCCGCGAACACTTTGCCTTCGCTTTATCAAATATTGCGCTATTTTTAAGCGTCTTTGTGTTGACGGCTGTTTGGACACAACAAAAGAAATATTATGGTTAAATCCAAAAACTTCCACACCAGCCATTATTGTTTGGCTGAACTCAAATAACAAACCGCCTGATGGCTGGAGTTTATAAAATGCGCTTAATTGTTAAAAATTTTGGTCCCTTAAAAGATGTTGATATTGAAATCAAGGACATCATGGTCTTTATTGGTCCGCAATCTAGTGGCAAAAGCACTTTAGCCAAAATTTTAGCTGTATTTAAAGATGAGCTATCAAGTGAAGATAGTATGCTCAATGAACTGAAAAATTATAATGCTCATTTTTTCAATGAAACAACCTACATTAATTATTCTAATAATTATATTGTGTGTAACGGCAATCAAATTACCTTTAGTGAAACCTATAATGAAAACCAAAAAAACATAAAATCAGAGATAGATAAATTAAAAAACAATAAAGCTAAAGAATTTGTGAAAGGATACTTTGAAATAGCAAGCAAAAAATATATTTTAGGTCATACATATATTCCAGCAGAGCGAATATTTTTCTCAACTTTTTCTAACTCACTCATGAGTATTATTTCTAATGATATTCCTATTCCTAGATATTTATTATATTTTGGAAAAGAGCTTGAACAAGCTAGACAAGATATTCAACACATCAATGTTAACGCAGATATAAGTAGTCTCAATATTGAATATGAATTTAAGAATGGTATTGACACTCTTTATTTACAAGACGGTCAACAAATTGCTTTGGATAAGGTATCTAGTGGATTACAAACATTAATTCCTCTTTATTTGGTTCTAAAAAAAGGTGCTATAAAATATAAAGATATAAATAGTAAATGCCTAATTCTTATAGAAGAACCAGAACTTAGCCTGTTTCCTGAAACACAAAAACAACTTATTGAATTTATTTTTAATATGCGGTTAGAAAATAATTTAGTTATTACAACGCACAGTCCTTATGTATTAACTGCTATTAATAACTTAATTCAGGCAGGCAATGTAGTAAAACAAAAACCACACTTAAAAAAGCAAGTAAACGATATAATTAATGACAATCAATGGATAGAGTTTGATACGATTGGTGTGTATTACATTGCTGATGGCACGGCTAAAGATATTTTGGACTATGAATATCAATTAATTGGCTCTCATTTTATTGATGAGATTGCCGAAGGTATGGATATGGAGTTTGAACAATTATTAGAGTTGAAATATGACACAGTGTGAAGCTTGTGCTATTTGGGAAACATGTTTTCCTGACAAAACTGAATGTTTTCAGAGAGGCAGTACATCTGCAAATACAGAAGGAAAAAATTTTAGTATCGATAAAATTTCTTATCGCCAGAATTATTGTCGTATAAAAATTGATGATTGCCTTATAAAAAGCAATGAAAACAAAAAATGTGATTATTTATTTTTTGAATGTGAACGAGAGATTTTTGTTTTTGTTGAATTTAAAGGCGGAAAAAAGATAACGGATGCTTATGAGCAAATCTGTAATGCAATTGATTTTTTAGAACCCTTATTAAGAAAGCAAAATATATAGTAAGATTCCCAAAAAAATGTTTATAATTATCATATATTTTTTCATT
>DYPD01000181.1:0-3471 GCA_020720115.1 Thiomargarita sp.
GTGGATACGGAAATTTTTCGACTTTCGATATTCGCAGCGCGAAATTGATATTGCGTAACACCTTCGGAGTCAGTAACAAAGCAAACACCGGCACCTTTGTCTAACAAATTGCTTTGCTCGGTAATGATGAGGCATCGCGCATCAACGGAGCTTTCCACTACTTTTTCAAGTTTGTCGCTCTCGGATTTTGGAATCACAATTATGTGGCTTTTGGCAGCAGACGAAATATTGGAATGTTTTTCGACCACAATTTTTTGCTCGCCGCGCACTTTTTTGCCTTCGGTAAACACCACAAGTTCGTTGTAAAGTTCGCCGTCGTCAAGCACGGAAATAACAAAATTGCCCTTTTGCATATCGTCCGCCCATTGCAATGTTCGCGTAAAGTTGTAAATCGCCATGGCTTCAAATTTCGGATCTTGCGCGCTAAGTGTCGCTGTCGTGATGAGCAGCATCGCTATGATAAACAGGTTTTTCATATCTTATTTTTTTATTTAAAAACGTTAATTTCTATGCTTAAATTTCAAAAATACCGAATTTATTCGACTAATTTTGAGTTTCAGAAAGTTTAAATTCCGCATTATATTTCAGAATAAAAAGTCCGTTATTTTCATAGCCGTTTCCCTGTCCCGTACGACCGAAATCAAAATTGAGTACTAATCCTTTCGGATTGGGCGATTTATCCATCGGCGAGAGGCAAAATTGGAAATGTCTGCCGTACGATTTTAATGCCGAACCGAAGTAATACATCATGTCGTAACCCTCAAAGGCATAAATACTTGGCTCGGTTTTATAGGCTTCTCTGTATTGTGTTATGAAACTTTGCACGCGCCAGTTGTCGTAATTCACATAAGCCGGCGTAACATAATGAAACTGTTGCTTTTGCAGATGATTTAGGTTGATATTTTGGAAATATTCCCATTCGGGCAAACCGAAGAGTTTAATGTCGTATTCTTTGGTTCGCGTTGCCAAAAATTCAACAATTTTTGTAACGTAAACTTCGCTCGATGCCAACACTACAACCAAGTTTGTGTAGCCTTTGGACAGGCATTTATCTAATTCTTTGCTGCCGCCTTCTTTATAATTTACAGTTTTTACAATCACTTCTTTTATGTTCGGATTCCAACTGAACGATTTTGCAAGTTTGCGTTTATAAAGCTCAATTTCCTTTTTCTCGGCTTCGGTTCCGCTGTGCACAATCACAACGCACGAATCATACAAACGGCTCAGAAACTCAGCCGATTTCTTGGCGCGCATCTCATCCGACGGCATTACGTTGAACACAAACGGATTATCTTTCGTCAATTCCGGATTGTTAGCCAAGGGCGATACAATGTTGATTTTGTGTTTCTTAGCATGATATGCGACAATCTTAAAATTATCGGTGTAAACAGGTCCGATGATGAGGTCTAATTTTTCAAAATCGACCGTTTTTAAAATTTCGTTCGTAACACTCGCGCTGTTTTGGGTATCGTACACATGCACGTTCATCGACACACCATCGAGTTTAAGTCTCTGTAAAGCAAGCAGAATGCCTTCATACATTTCCACAAATCGTTGCGAATTTTTGTAAAACATTTTGTCTTCTTCAGACGTGTATTTGCCCATTGTCCACAAATTATTTTCCAAAAACAAAGGCATCATAATAGCAACTTCGTAGGTTTTATTGCGGTCGAACACAAATTTATTGCAGGGCGTAACGCCGGGTTCTTCAAAATACAACGGGTCGAAAGCTAAGTCGTTAAAATCGGGCGACAGCACGCGCGACACGGGAATGCGCTCGGTTCCGTCATTATTCAAACTCGGAATTTTCAGCGTTTGTCCCGTTGTCAAACCTTTTTCCGTGCCGGGATTGCTTTTCTTTATCTGTTCCACCGTAACGCCGTATTGTTGCGAAATCGAAAACAGCGTATTGCCGGGCACAACCGTGTGGTAGCGGTAATTTGAATCGGAAAAATCGACATTTCCTTTCTTGCTGTTCGGGATTTTCAACACCGTTTTTACCGAAATTCCGTACACTGCATTTTTGTTGTATTCGTAAATATCCTCTTCGGACACATTATATTTTTGCGCGATAGAAAACACGGTTTCGCCGGCTTGCACCTTGTGCCAAATAAAATCGTCTTCCTTTAAATTTGCTTTTCCGTTCGGGATTTTGAGTTCCTGTCCGGTCGAGATGCTGTTTGTCGTGATGCCGTTTGCCTTTGTTATTTCGCTCACACTCAAACCGTAAGCCTTGCTGATGGAATACAAAGTTTGTCCGTTTTTTACGGTGTGCATATAGAACGATTGCCCGTTTATCTTCACCATTTTTTCCGATTTCGTAACCGGAACTTGAGCAAAAATTTGAACACTCAGGATAGATAAGAGCAAAAGAATTGCAATTTTTTTCATTTTTGTTGAAATTTACTCTGGAATTTGAAACGGCAAAAGTAATCAAATATTCTCGAAATTAAGCAATCGGAATGACGGACATTTTATTTGGCAAGCACAAAATCTTTGAGTTCGGTATAGTTGTTTTTTTGTAAAAAAGATTTGATTTCATCGCCCGCGCCCCGATTCCCGACAAGCGAAATGATGAAACACGAATCCGGTGTAGGAAGATTCTGATAATGAATCACATCCGACTTCTCTGTTTTTCGTTTGTCCACATCAATATAGTTTTGAATTTTTATACCGAAATTTTCCAAAATTCCTGCCGAACGCCGTGCTTCTTTGCCCGCGCCCCAAACAAAAATCGGACGTTGCTCATTTGTATCTTTCATAAAATAAGACAGATACAACGCTTTTGTTTTCATAAATGCCTGTTCGGAGTAGCGCGAATTTGTTCGCGTGAGGCGCGTGGCAGAATCGTGCCAACGGTGCAGTTTTTGCGGAATTTTCTTAAATCGAACACCCGCTCGCATCAAACGCAGGAAAAATTCGTAATCTTCGGGCAAATCATTATGTTGAAAAAGTCCGTGATTTTCAAATACTTCGCGCCGAAACATCAAAGTCGGATTTAAAACCGGAAGCTCTCGAAAACGGTTTGCCGAAATATCTTCGGAACTTAAAACTTGGTTTGTCATTTCAACATACGCCTCAATTCCGCCCGAATTTGCTTCGCCTACGTGCTCCGCCTGCGTGGCACAAACATCTATATCAGTCTCATTTTCAAGAAATTCGCATTGAAGCTGTAAGCGCTGCGGAAGCATCTCGTCATCGGCATCCGTGCGTGCAATAAATTTTGTTCCCGAAGCTAAAATTCCGGCATTTGCGGCGTAGGAAACGCCTTGTTTTGGCTCAAAAATGAGTTTGATTCGCTTATCTTGTTTAGAATATTTTTCTGAAATTGCAGAACTTTGGTCGGACGAATTATTGTTTACCAAAAATAGTTCAAAATCTGTAAACGTTTGGTTTAGAACAGATTCAACAGAACGTTCTAATGTTTTTTCAGCATTAAAAAAAGGCAGGATGACAGAAATTTTTGCCATA
>DYPD01000181.1:3571-5329 GCA_020720115.1 Thiomargarita sp.
TATTTGTTTGCGTTATTTGAGAAACCGTGCTCGTAACGCAGGTCGAAAACCCAATTTCGGTCGCGCGAAAAGTAAGATGCACCGCCCAGAAAGCCAATATCCACGCGGTTGTATGCGCCGTCTAAGGTTTCAAATTTGATGGACGTTTTGGATTTGAAGCCGGTTTGCGCATATTTTTCAACCAACATGCCGTCAGTCCAATAGCCCACATACGCGCCGCCGAATAAGTCCCAAAATTGTTTTTTTTTGTTGGAAGAAGTGAAATGTCCCGAAAGCGGAATTTCGACATAATTCCTTGATTGTCTTGTAATTTTAAGTCCATCCTGCACAAATCTCAAGCCTTTTTGCGTATAAACAAGCTCCGATTTCACACTCAAAACCGGATTGAGCCATGCCGTTGCCGAAAATCCGACTGACATGCCGACTTTTCCGGTTCGTATCGGCTTCATCATTGCTTCTGTTTCGGGTGTAAGAAACTTTAAATAAGCCAAATTTAGTCCTGTTCGGAACGCAAATCGATATTTTTCTTTTTGTGCCGAAACCGGATTTGCACTAAATAGAATAATTATTGAAATCAAAACGGTTAAAAGGTGTTTCATTTTTGAAGATATTTGGCAAAAATATTAAATTCACAAAAAAAATATGCAAAAAAAGCGATTTCAAGATGAAAAATGCTAATTTCGTAGAAAAATCAAGAAATTAGAACATCATGCGAATCATACTTTTTACAGGCAAAGGCGGCGTGGGCAAAACCACCATGGCGGCAAGCACGGCACTGAAAGCGGCAAAATCGGGGCTGAAAACGCTTGTCATTTCAACAGACCCGGCACACAGCCTGTCCGATGCCTTTGACATGCAACTCGGTCCGGAACCTGTGAAGATTTGCGAAAACCTTGAAGGACAAGAGTTTGATGTGTATTATTCCATGAAAAAATACTGGGGCAATTTGCGCCAACTTTTGCTTACGGTGTTTCGCCGGCAAGGTTTGGAAAATGTTCTGGCTGAGGAACTTTCCGTCATTCCGGGCATGGAAGAAGGCGCGGCGTTTATGTGGATTGAAAAATATTATTCCGAAAATAAATACGACTTACTCGTGATTGACAGCGCGCCCACGGGCGAAACGCTTACGTTGCTCACGCTGCCGCAAGTTACAAAATGGTGGGTTTCCAAGGCTGTTCCGTTTCAAAATTTTGCCATGAAAACCATCGGCAAAGGCGTGCGCAAAACCACCGGAATTCCGTTGGACAAAGGCTTTGAAGAGTTACAAAACCTGCTCGGAAAGCTCGAAAAAGTGCACACAATTTTTAGCAATCCCGAAATTTGTTCGGTGCGTTTGGTTACGAATCCCGAAAAAATGGTCATTAACGAATCAAAACGCGCCTACACGTATCTGCAACTTTACGGCTATAATGTGGATTCGGTTATCGTGAATCGCATCATTCCCGCAAGCGCGTCGGACGGATTTTTGAAACATTATACCGAAAAACAAGCCGCGTATTTGGACGAAATTGAGGACAGTTTTGCACCTTTACCAATTCTAAAGTCCTATCACACAGGCGAAGAAGTTTTCGGAACGGAACTTTTGTACAAGATTGCCGACATGGTTTACGGCGATACGAATCCGGCAGATATTTTGCACAAAACAAATCCGTATCAAATTTCGGAAAACGGAACAGGCGGCTACACGGTCAAAATTCGCTTGCCTTTGATTTCGGAATCGGACGTGAAATTACAAAAATTCGGCGACGAGCTTGTGGT
>DYPD01000182.1 GCA_020720115.1 Thiomargarita sp.
ATATCAATTTAATTAAAAATAACAGAATGACGGAAGCTCCGCAAAATACAGTATTACCTACGCAGGAAGGCGTGCCCACAGAAGTTTTTCATTTTTTGAAAACTAATGGCGGAACCGTCTTTAAAATACTGATGCGCAGAGCTTTCCCGCTTTTCGTTTTGGTAACGGCTTTTCACATCAGCTTAGTTTTTGTGTCGGTTCCGTTTGCAAATCCTTGGTTGTTTCTTGTGGCTGATTTTGTGCTCTGGCTGGGCGTTGCGCGACTTACATCCGGCGTTATCGGAGCCGTAATCGTATCGCAAAGCAAACGCGATGTGCCCGTGCGGTACGCGGAAGCTGTTGCGATTGGCAAAAGTTTATTCCGTTCAACGAAAGCAAGTTACATTGTTTCTGCGCTCATCCTCACTGCCGCATTTTGGATTACGGACATCATCGGGATTGCAGTTTTCATTTTCGCGCTAAACATTCAAATTGTGAGTGCGGTACGGAAACTTCCGTTCAAAGTAGCTTTTGCAGCTACGCAAGCCTATTTTTCAAAAGGCGATTTTAAGAAATATTTGGGCGGAATTATTGCCGTTTCAATCGTGCAAGCCATTGTGCTCGGAATTATTGCCGCGATTCTCACGTTCTTTACATTTATTTTTGAACTTCTGCCTTATGGAAGCGGATTCGAAATCAACACACTTGTATTCAATGTATTAAGGCTTGCAGTCGCCGCCGCTTTGATTTTGAATTTTTCCATAGCTTACATCAAAGCAAACCCGCAAATTGCTATGAGCGAAGTCGTAAGTTTCTATCTCAAAGGACGAACAGCGACAGGCGACCACTATTCTTACGCCGACAGTTCTCATTCCAAATTAGCCGAACATACCTCTGTTTCCGACCGACCGACGCATATTAAAAAGGAAGTCCACAGAAAAGGCAACGATGCCCGCGCGAACGAGGAGCGCAGCAAAAAATCGGAAAAAGGCACCGACCGTTTCGATTTTGAAAACCAAACCAACCGTTTTTCAACCGATAAAGACCGAAAATTTTAATGCCAAAACGCACACGTACATATCGCATAAGCCTTATCGTAACTGTTATTTTGTTGATATTCAGTGTAAAATCTTTTGCCCAAAAAGAAAAACACTTGTATGATACCGACAGTAAAATTGCAGTCCGAACCTCCGACGAAGTCAAAAAACTTTACGACGATGAAGCCTTCAATTACAATCGAAAATTTGCAGAACCGCCCGAAAATCTGCTCGACCGATTGTTTTATTGGCTTTCGCGCTTTTTCACTAAGGTCAGCGAAGGCGGTCTGACGGCGTGGATTTTTTACGGCGTGTTGGTTCTGATTTTGATTGTCGTTTTGATGCAATTACCTGGATACAAATACGATACACTCTTTCTGCGCAACAAAAAGATGAGTTCGTCAGAGATTGAGGTCTTCGATGAAAATATTCACAGCTTAGATATCAACGACATGATACAGAAGGCTATACGCGAAGGCGATTTCCGCAAAGCCGTGCGTTATGCGTATCTGAAATTGCTGAAAACATTGGACAACAACCAACTCATTGAGTGGAAGGCAGATAAAACCAATCACGATTATTTCAGAGAAATGCGCGCATCGAACCATTTCGACCATTTTACGCAGCTCACGCGCACGTATGAGTATGTGTGGTATGGCGAATTTGACATCAACAAAGCGCAATTTGATTCGACGTATTCTGTTTTTGAAAAAGTTTACAAAGATTTGAATGAAAAATAAGAAAGATATATTCTACTATAGTGTTCTGATACTGATAGTTGCAGGCATGGTTTTTTGGGAAATTTACCGCCCGAAACCTGTGGACTGGACGATGTATTTTGAGCAAGAAAAAAAAGAACCTTACGGCACATTCGCGTTGTACGAGTCGCTGCCCGATTTGTTTGCCGGCAAAAAAGTGCGCACCGAAGACCGTTCGCTTTACGAACAATCGTCCTACGATTTTCCGATGGAAACGAACCTTATCTTCCTGACTGACAACTTCTCACCCACAGACGACGAAGCCCGACTGCTGTTGAATTATGCAGACGAAGGCAATCATATTTTTATAGGCACTTACGAACTGTCGCCGTTTCTGATAAGTGAGTTGAATTTGAATATCAAATCAACCTTCACGGCTTCGGATGATACTGTAAATCTGAACTTTACAAACAAATCGCTTAAACAAAAAAAAGACTATAAATTTGAAAAAACATACAACACACGTTATTTTAGTTTTGAAACCGATGAAGAAACCGGTTTTGAATTACTTGAGGACGACTCTTTAAGTTTTAAAATTCTGAGCGTAAATGATTTGGGTAAACCTATTTTCATAAAACGACAATACGGCGACGGCGCATTTTACATTCATCTTCACCCCGAAATGTTTACGAATTTCGCAATGGTGTCGCAACGCAACGAGGAATATGCCTTCAAATGCCTGTCGTATCTGCCTGATTACGATGTGCTTTGGGACGAATATTACAAACCGAACCAAACCACCGAACAAAGCCACCTGAAATATGTGCTCAAAAACGCCGGATTGCGCAACGCGTATCGGATTGCACTTTTTTTATTAATTGCTTACACAATTTTTACTGCAAAACGTCGGCAACGCATTATTCCTGTCATTAATCCGTTGAAAAACACCACCGTAGAGTTTGCCGAAACTGTCGGACGCTTGTATTTTCAATCTAAAAATAACAAAAATATCGCACAAAAAAAATACAATTATTGGACGGAACACCTGCGTCAACATTACTATTTGAACAAAGATGACATCAAAGCCGAACATGCCGATAGCCTTGCCGAGAAAACCGGTGCGCGCGCCGAAACCATTCAGCGCATTATCCGTTTGCAAGAAACTATTGAGAAAATTGAACAAATTTCAGACAAAACCCTTTCCGAATTCAGCGGATACATCGAAGATTATTATCAACAAGAAAAATAAACCCAATGAGCGAACAAGTTTTTGAAAACAGAATAGACTTAGCCAAACTCAACGAAGCAGCCGTAAAAATTCGCACCGAAATCGGCAAAGTCATTGTGGGGCAACCCGAAATGATAGACCAAATTATGATAGCACTTTTGGCAGACGGACACATCCTCATCGAAGGTGTGCCGGGCGTTGCCAAAACATTGACGGCTAAGCTGTTTGCAAAAAGTATTGCGGCAGATTTTTCGCGCATTCAGTTTACGCCCGACTTGATGCCGTCCGATGTTACGGGCACAACGGTTTACAGTGCAAAAACGGGCGAATTTGAATTCAAAGCCGGTCCGATATTCTCAAACTTGGTGCTCATTGACGAGATAAATCGCGCGCCCGCCAAGACGCAAGCCGCATTGTTTGAGGTCATGGAAGAACGCCAAATTACGGTGGACGGCACAACTTACAAACTCGACCCGCCGTTTATCGTGTTTGCAACCCAAAATCCGATTGAACAAGAAGGCACTTACCGTTTGCCCGAAGCTCAACTCGACCGTTTTTTGTTTAAAATTAATGTCGGCTATCCGTCTGTAAAAGAAGAAGTTGAGATACTTAACCGTGCGCACGACCGCAAAAGTGCCGGGCATTTAGATGCCGTAAACAGTTTTTTGACCAAAGGGCAAATTGAAGACTTCCGTCAAAAAATAAAATCGCTGTATATCGACCCGAATTTGCGAACCTATATTGCCGAAATTATCAGTAAAACACGCAACAACAATGCGTTATATCTCGGCGCATCGCCGCGGGCATCGCTCAATATTATGAATGCCGCCAAAGCCGCTGCCGCTATCGCCGGACGCGATTTCGTAGTGCCCGATGATATTAAATTCGTTGCTTATCCCGTTCTGCGCCACCGCATTATCCTAAGCCCGGAAAAAGAAATGGAAGGTATCACAACAGATTCCGTCATCAAACAAATCATAAATTCAGTGGACGTTCCGCGATAGTTCGCTTTTTTTTGAGGTAATAAAAGGTCTTAATTTTTTTGATTTGAACTTTTCTGACTTTTGACAACAAAAATATAACGAAATTCAAAATTCTGTCCGTGAAATATTTTGCAGAGCGCAAACGTTTTCGTACTTTCGCCCTAAAAATTTTGTTTATGGAAAGAGTCTTAGTTATTGGAGCAGCCGGACAAATTGGTTCGGAACTTGTAACGGCATTGCGCAAGGTACACGGCACAGATAACGTCATTGCGACCGACATCCGCGATGTTGCCGATGACCTGAAAGGCGGTCCTACGGCTTTGTTGGACGTAATGGACGATAAACGCCTGATACATTTTGTAATTCGACACAAAATTACACAAATCTATCATTTAGCGGCAGTGCTTTCGGGCAATGCGGAGCGTTTACCCATGCAAGCATGGCATATCAACATGCAAAGTATGATGAATGTGCTGGATTTGGCGCGAGAAGTGCAAGAAATTAAAAAAGTGTTCTGGCCCAGCTCTATCGCGGTGTTCGGACCAACGACTCCTACGCGCGAAACGCCGCAACTTACTGTCATGGAACCGACTACGGTGTATGGCATCAGTAAACTTGCCGGCGAACGATGGTGCGAATATTTCTATAATCGTTACAAAGTTGATGTGCGCAGCTTGCGCTACCCCGGACTTATCAGCTACAAAACCGAAGCGGGCGGCGGCACAACAGATTACGCTGTAGAAATATATTTTGAAGCACTAAAACACAAAAAATACGAATGTTTCCTGAAAGAAGACACGTATTTACCTATGATGTTTATGGACGACGCTATTGATGCTACGATTGCACTCATGGAATCGCCCGCCGATAAACTGTCCACACGCTCGGCATACAATGTCGGCGGTATCAGCTTCTCGCCCAAAGATATCGCTGCTGAAATTAGAAAACATATTCCGGAATTTGAAATCACTTACAAACCGGATTTCCGCCAAGCCATTGCAGACAGTTGGCCTCAAAGTATTGAAGACAGCGTGGCGCAGCGCGATTGGGGTTTAAAAACAAACTATGACCTCGCCAAAATGACCGACGTGATGCTTCGTGAAGTAAAAGCAAAGCTGAAATAGTGCCTTTTGCAAAACTGATGTCCAAATTTGACGGCATTTTGCCCTGCGGACGAAAGTATGTCAAATTTGGACGTCTGTTTGTTATAGGGTGTCTATCAACTCTTTTGATAAACCCGTAAACTTCATTATTTTTTCAAGCGGTTCGTTGTC
>DYPD01000043.1 GCA_020720115.1 Thiomargarita sp.
AAACTCCTTTTTTGATTGAGCGATGTATAAAGAACGATATTTTCCGATAATGTCTCTTATTTTTGATTGATTTTTGCTTATAAATTTAATTCCTAAAATTAAAATTGAGCAAGTCTAATATCAAAAACTATCTCAAAGCTTATTTTGTTTTTGATCCTAATCCTAAACTCATGCGTGAATATGAGCGGATTGGTAATCGCATCTTAGCTAAAAATGGAGCGAATTTATCAGCCGTTCTCTATGGCTTATCAATAGACACAGATGAAGAAAAACAAAGTCTGCAACGCTTATTGAATTGGATTCAACAGTTACCTGATGAACCCTATAGAAATTTTGAATTTGTTGTTGTGCAACAACTCAATGATGTGATTTTTGGTTTTAAGCCGAGTAGCCGAGTAGGGTGGGCGAAACGCCGCAGCGATATTCAAATCCAACACGATATTTTCCGGCGTTTTGCCCACCATTGGTGCACCGTGCCACGTTTATGGTGGGCAAAATGTCGCGTTTGATTTCGTACCCAACTCAAGCTCATTGCCGCGACATTTCGCCCACCCTACCGGGATACCGGGTTTGGTAACGAGCAAATCTTACCGCTTAGCCTTAGCAAACGCTTCGGCTAATGCACCGCCGAAGGCGTTGTTGGCGGGGGGTGGGCTTTGGTGATTGGGTTTGTTGCCGCGCTCGCTACCGCGTCCTGGTTTGGATGCGCCGCGTTCACGTTGTCCGGGGGCGACGTAATCTCGCGCTGCGTCGCTTAGGCGCATACTTAAGGCGACGCGCTTGCGTTTGACATCTACTTCCATCACTTTGACTTTCACTACGTCGCCGGCTTTTACTACGTCACGCGGGTCTTTGACGAAGCTGTCGGAGAGCATGGAAATATGCACTAAGCCGTCTTGGTGTACGCCGATGTCTACAAACGCGCCAAAGTTAGTGACGTTGGAAATCACGCCTTCTAATATCATGTCAAGTTGTAGGTCTTTGAGGTCTTCTACGCCTTCTTTAAATTCGGCGGTTTTGAATTCTGGGCGCGGGTCGCGGCCGGGTTTGTCAAGTTCGGCGATAATGTCGGTAACTGTGGGTAAACCGAAGGTATCGTCGGTAAATTCTTGTGCATTGAGGGTGCGCAAGAAGTCGGTGTTGCCAATCAGTTGTTTGACGGGTTTGCCGGTTTTGGCGGCGATTTTGTCCACTATTGGGTAGGCTTCAGGGTGTACCGCCGAGGCATCGAGTGGGTTGTCGCCGTTCATGATGCGTAAAAAACCGGCGGCTTGTTCAAAGGTTTTCGCGCCTAGACGCGGGACTTTGAGCAGTTCTTTGCGGTTTTTGAACGCGCCGTTGGCATCGCGGTATTCGATGATTTTGCTGGCTGAGTTTTGGTTTAAGCCTGATACCCGCGCCAGTAGCGGGGCGGAGGCGGTGTTGACATCTACGCCGACGGCGTTGACGCAATCTTCTACCACTGCGTCAAGGCTACGCGCCAGTTGCGGTTGGCTGACATCGTGTTGGTATTGTCCTACGCCGATGGCTTTGGGTTCGATTTTTACTAATTCCGCCAGCGGGTCTTGTAAACGCCGCGCAATGGAGACCGCGCCGCGAATGGTGACATCTAAATCGGGAAATTCTTTCGCCGCTAATGCGGAAGCTGAGTAAACCGATGCGCCTGCTTCGGAAACGACAATTTTTTGCAGTTTGAGTTCGGGGTGGCGTTTAATGAGTTCGCCTGCCAGTTTGTCGGTTTCGCGGGAGGCGGTGCCGTTGCCGATGCTGATGAGGCGCACGTCAAATTTTTTCGCCAGTAACGCCAAGACTTGCAGCGATTCGTCCCACTGGTTGCGCGGTGCGTGGGGATAAATAGCGCCGTGTTCCAACAGCTTGCCCGTTGCATCAATCACCGCAACCTTGACGCCGGTGCGTAAACCCGGGTCTAGCCCAATGGTGGCTTTTGCGCCAGCCGGGGCTGCCAGCAGTAAGTCTTTGAGGTTGTTAGCAAAAACTTTGATAGCTTCAGCTTCAGCCGCTTCCCGCACGCGCATGAGTAATTCCACTTCCAAATGGGTGCGGACTTTGACGCGCCAGGTCCAGCGCACGACTTCCATCAGCCAACTTTCAGCCGCTGGTGCTTGCTCGGTCGGTTGCTGAGCCTGTCGAAGCATAAAATGCCGTGCAATCGTGCCTTCGCAAATATCTAAGGTATTGGGCGAAGTTCCCTTCGACAAGCCCTTCGACTGGCTCAGGGTATCACTCAGGGAACGCTGAGAGTCGGTTGCTGAGCTGGTCGAAGCGGTTGCTGAGCTTGTCGAGTCGGTTGCTGAGCTTGCGCCGCCCTGAGCTTGTCGAAGGGTCGAAGCATCGGTTAGGTTAAGTTGTAAAATGCCTTCGTTGCGCCCGCGAAATAATGCCAAGGCACGGTGCGAAGGAAGTTTGTTAAGTGCCTCATTATATTCAAAATAATCGGCAAACTTTTCGCCTTCTGCTTGTTTGTCCGCCACCACGCTCGATTGCAACACGCCGTTGTCCCACAAATACTCGCGCAACTGTCCCAACAACGCCGCATCTTCGGCAAATTGCTCCATTAAAATCTGCTTTGCGCCTTCCAACGCCGCCTTAACATCGGCAACGCCCTTGTCCACATCCACATACTTTAGAGCTTCTGCGGCGGGTTCTAGGCTATGATCGGCTAACAGCGCCTCTGCCAGCGGCGCAAGCCCCGCTTCCCGCGCAATCTGCGCTTTGGTGCGGCGTTTGGGTTTGTAGGGTAAATACAGGTCTTCAAGGCGGGTTTTGGTGTCGGCGGTGCGAATCTCTTGTTCTAATTCTGGTGTCAACTTGCCTTGTTCGCTAATGCTGGCGAGAATCGTCTCGCGGCGCTCTTCCAGTTCGCGCAAGTAATGCAGGCGCTCTTCCAGCGTGCGCAACTGCGTGTCGTCCAGACCGCCAGTAACCTCTTTCCGATAACGCGCCACAAAAGGCACGGTCGCGCCTTCGTCAAGTAACTGCACAGCGGCATAGACCTGTTTAGGCAAGCAGCTCAGTTCCGCTGCGATTTTTTCAATGATTTCGATGTTCATGAGTCCCGATTTGCGTGTGTGAAAAATAAAAATAGTAGAGATTATAGGCGCTTTAAGGCGGGATTTGTACGTTGTATGAGAATCTGCGCCTGCATTCATCAGAATTTTAGTGCTGGACAAACCCATATATTTAGATAATTATAAATATATGGAATCAATTAAAGCAGCAGAACTACTGGCAGCCCTGGCTCAACCGCATCGTTTAGAAATTTATCGCTACCTGGTACAAGCAGGTGAGGCGGGATTAGCCGTTGGGCAAATCAGCGAGCACTTTAACTTAAGTGGCGCAACCCTCTCATTTCATCTCAAAAACCTGAAACAAGCTCAATTAATCAATTGCTTACGACAGGGGCGCTCATTGATTTATTCCGCCAACTATCCAGTGATGAACAGCTTGCTGGATTACCTGACAGACAATTGTTGTGGCGGCAAGACGTGTCCCATTTCTCTTGATTCATCTATTAATAAGGAGCAACACATGACTGAAGGACTGTATAACATCTTATTTTTATGCACCGGCAATTCGGCGCGTAGCATTATGGCGGAATCCTTAATGCGCCGCTGGGGGCGCGGACGTTTTAATGCGCACAGTGCGGGTAGTCATCCGGCTGGCGAGGTCAATCCACGAGCCATTGAGCTATTAAAGCGCTTTAATTTCTCTACCGAGGGCTTGCGCAGTAAATCTTGGGAAGAGTTTGCGCAGCCAGATTCGCCACATTTGGATTTTGTCGTGACCGTGTGTGATAACGCCGCTGGAGAAGTCTGCCCAGTGTGGCCCGGTCAGCCCCTAACCTCGCATTGGGGGGCGCCTGATCCTGCCGCAGCGCGGGGCACGGAGGTGGAAAAAATGATGGCATTCCGTGAAGCTTTTCGCATTCTCGATACGCGCATTAAGATTTTTACTGCGCTGCGCATTGATGGTTTGGAGCGGTTGCGCTTGAAAGAAAAAATGGACAGCATTGGTAAAACTATGCCTACCGCCGATGAAAAAGATGAAAAAGATGAGTAAAGCGCATGTTTGAACGGCTGGCAGATTTTTTGGTCTACGACCTGGCGCAACTTGATGCAACTTCTCAGATGGGTGCGGCGTTGCATTTTTTCCTCATGGATACGGCGAAAATCTTTGTTTTACTAGGGGTTATCATCTACTTCATGGGGTTATTGCGTGCCCTGCTGTCGGCGGAAAAAGTGCGTGCTTATGTGCGCGACAAACCCCGTTGGCTGGCGCGAACTTTAGCGATTAGCTTAGGTGCAGTAACGCCCTTTTGCTCCTGCTCTTCAGTGCCGCTGTTTATCGGTTTTGTCGAAGCAGGGATTCCGTTGGGTGTGACTTTTTCGTTTTTAATCGCCAGCCCCATGATTAACGAAGTCGCTGTTGTTTTGCTCGCTGGCATCTTGGGTTGGAAAATCGCCCTGCTTTATGTGCTGGCGGGTGTGATCGTTGCCTATGTGGGCGGTGCTCTGATGGAGCTTTTTAAGCCGGAACGCTGGGTTGAGGATTATGTGTGGAAAATCCGCGTGGGGCAGACGCAACTGCCGCAACCAGATACTTCCCTGCGCGGGCGTCACCGCTTTGCGCTGGGAGAAGTGAAAGAAATCGTTGGACGTATCTGGCTCTGGGTGTTTATCGGTATCGGCGTAGGCGCTCTGTTTCATGGCTATGTGCCGGAAGCCTGGGTAGTAGAACACTTAGGCGGACAAGATAATTGGCTGGCTGTGCCCGTCGCCGTGCTGCTGGGTATTCCCTTGTATTCCAACGCCACTGGCGTGATTCCGATAGCCGAGGCGATGTTGGGTAAAGGCGTGGCATTAGGCACAACGCTGGCGTTTATGATGAGCATTGCTGCGCTCTCATTGCCAGAAATGCTGATTTTGCGCAAAGTGATCCGCTGGCAAGCATTGGCGCTGTATGTAGGGATTCTAGCTATCGCCTTTATGTTGGTGGGTTGGGGTTTTAATTTGTTATGAATGAACGGAGCAACAGCGTTAATGATGTTGCTCAGATTGCACTTAAGGAGAAATTAAAGATGTTTGAAGTAAAAGTATTAGGTAGCGGTTGTCGAAATTGCGCAACAACTTATCAACTGATACAGGATGTGTGCGAAGAAAACGCTATTCCAATCACGTTGGAAAAAGTCGAAGACTTAGCGCAGATTATGTCTTACGGCATCCTGTCTACGCCAGGCGTGGTGGTCAATGGCAAAATTGCTCACGCAGGCGGCGTTCCAGATAAAAAAGCCGTGCTGTCTTGGTTTAAAGCCCAATGCTGTCCGGGGAATGAAAGTTGTTGCTAAAAGTAGAATGAACCAGGGTTTTAACACATAAAAAAACCTGCTATTCAACATAGAATAGCAGGTTGCTTAATGGAGATGCCTCATGTCAGAGGTTCAAATCAACATGAGTTTCTCTGGTCTAAACCCTGTGGTTCTGAAGACACAACGGCTGTTACCCGATTGCACTCCAGCATACTGCTGTGGTGCAATCCTTTTAGCATAAAATTAGAAATTGTAAATCAAACCAAGAGACGCTAAATCAGCTTCTTTGCCTTCTAAATCATATTTGCTGTACATCAAATAAGTAGAAGCACCACCACCGATTTCTTGTTCCCAACCTACTGCCCATTGATTAGAACCTTTACCGGTGCTCACAGCTTTTTCGGCATTAACGTATTGCAGTTTTAAAGCACCGCCACCGATTGAATAAGCCGCGCTGCCAACATAACGCATTTGCTCTTCAGTACCGTCATTTGCTTGTTCAGCAATAGCGCCGAGGGCTAAACCACCCATTTTTGCAGAGCCAGAAACACGCAGTATGCTAGTGCCTTCGCCTTTTACTTTGCCATCTACTTCTGAATCATAGCCAACACCAATGAAGAAAGGCATTTTCTTCATTTTAAGATCACCGTAGGTTAAAGAAGTAGAAAAAGCATCGCCGAAATCTGGAACTACTTTACCACCTTTTGAATCTGTACCTTCTTTACCTGGCATGGCAGCAATTTTAAACATCAAACCACCCATATCTGGAGAGTTATAGCTTAAGAAACGGCTTTCACGTTCTTGAGAGTCTACATAGTGGTCTAACACTACACCGATGTCTGCATTGGTATCACCAAACTGATCAATTTTGCCTTCCAGTTCTTTGACTGGGGTATCATGAATACCACCAAAGATTTTACCAAAACCACCTTGTAAACCTACATATTGGTTGCGTTGGCTAAGGAAACTACTACCTGTGCTGCTGCCATCAATATCAACGCCTATTTCATATTTGAAAATGGCTGCTAAGCTGTCATTGATTTTGGTTTTACCTTCAATACCAAAACGAGAATCATGGCTAACCAGATCAGTGACTGATTTAGTAGCGCCATTTTCGTCTATGTAATCAACTGACAAATGTGCTTTACCGTACAGAGTCACTTCTGCAAAAGCCATAGGAGACAGCAGAGCGGTAGACAGACCTGCTACCAGAATTACATTTTTCATGTGTTAAACCTCGTAATGAATACACTAAATTTAAGAATGGGTTATTAAGCTTCATGCGTTGTTTATGCGCAACTCATAAGTATCCATTCTGCAACAGTTATGTTACAAAAAAATTACACTCATGTAAAAGTATTGTGAAAATTTTTTCTTCCCTTCCCTTTATCCAAGTCCTTTAGTCTCTGTGTTTACTTCATAAGTAACTGATTTTAGTATTATTTTATTCCACAATTAAGCAGCGATTTGCGGTATTTAGAGGGAAGGCTGTTTAGCATTTTTCATTGAATTGTCATATTTTCACATTATCCTGAGCTGTTCTGTTTATGCTCCGCCAAAACTTTTCATGCGCTATATTGATTAAAAGGTCATCATTTATGCAAAAAACATCCTGTACTCTGGGCTTTATCTCGGTGTTTTCGAGTCTCTTGTTAGCTGGTTGCTGGTCTATGCCTGAGCAACGGGAGCCCGTAGCTGCTCAAGCAGTTAAGATTGAAACGCAAGCAGGGCATGAACCGGCTTTTCAAGTCAGTCAGCAGGTCAATGTAGGTGAGGTGATGTATAGCGAATTTGAATATCAGCACGGTCAAGCGGCGCAAACCAGTGGTGCTCACTTTACGCAAACCGTGTTGTTTGGTGAGGTAAAAATGCCACAAGGAACTTTGCTGGAATCTGTGGATGAGGCGGATCATCCGACTTATTGTTCTTCGGAAAAGGTGTATTACGCTTGGGGTAAAAAGACTGCAACGGATATTGCCTGTTTTGCGGATGAGAATGCTGACGGGGGGTTTGAGCGGGTGCAAGTGCCTAGCGTTAAGTTTGGGACTTGGACGCCAACTGAAGGTCCTACTTATAGCATTCAGAGCATCAATCGTAAGAAAAATGCGCGACAAGCCCTGTTTTATCAAGGGCGTAGCGGCGATACCTTAAAATTGGCTTATCGAGAAATGGATGAGCGCGGCGAACCGCTGGCTTCGCAAACTGCGGAATATACGTTATCGGCGAGCGGTCATACGGAGATTGGCTTTAAGAAAGCCCGTTTGTTGATTGAGAGTGCGGATAACAGCGGCATTCGTTATCAGGTGTTGCAGGGTTTTAAATAGTCTTTAATGGCTTGTTTTAGCAAATAAAAAACCTGGCAGATCGTTAAAATCTGCCAGGTTTTTTATTGGTTAGGCGGCTAAAATCAAGCGATGCGTTTGGGTAATACTGCTTTGAGTTTGTCGCGCAAATGGCGCAGCAATTCTTCAGTCGTTGTCCAATTCATACAGGCATCAGTGACAGAAACACCGTATTTTAACTGGCTCATGTCTTCGGGAATTGGCTGACTGCCTTCGTTTAAGTGGCTTTCGAGCATTAACCCGACTATCGAGCGGTTGCCTTCCATAATCTGGTTAGTCACATCTTCCGCTACTAAGGGCTGTAATTCTGGTTTTTTCTTGGAATTGCCATGACTGCAATCTACCACTATGTTGGCGGGCATTCCGGCTTTGTGTAGCGCCTGTTCACAGAGGGCGATGTTGACGGAATCGTAATTCGTGGTTTTGCCGCCGCGCAGAATGACATGCCCGTATTGGTTGCCTTGCGTTTGAATCACGGTCACTTGTCCGGCTTGGTTGATGCCGAGAAAATGGTGCGAGGCGGACGCCGAATGCAGTGCATTGATGGCAGTTTCCAGATTGCCGTCGGTGCCGTTTTTGAAGCCTACTGGCGTTGACAGACCGCTGGCAAGCTCGCGGTGGGTTTGGGATTCGGTGGTGCGTGCGCCTATTGCTGTCCAAGACAGCAAATCCGACAAATACTGCGGGGTAATGGGGTCTAGCGCCTCGGTGCCAGTGGGTAACCCCAATTCGGCTAACCAGAGCAACAACTCGCGTGCTTTGTGCAGCCCTTCTTCGACATGAAAGGAGTCATCCAGGCGCGGATCATTGATAAAGCCTTTCCAGCCGATGGTGGTGCGCGGTTTTTCAAAATACACCCGCATCACGATCAGCAAGGTATCCAGGCAAGTGTCGTGCAGGCGCTTTAAACGCTCGGCATAAATCTTTGCGGCTTCAATGTCGTGAATCGAGCAGGGACCCACTACCACCAGTAGGCGCGGGTCATGGTGATCCAGAATGGCTCCTATGCTGCGCCGCCCTTCCTTGACTGTTTGTTTGGCTTGCTCCGTCAGCGGTTGCTTTTGCTTCAAGGCTTCGGGAGTGATGAGCACCTTTTCTGAAATAATGCGCACATTATTAATTTCGTCGTTTGCCATGATGTTCTCGTAATGAAATGTGGACAAAGCAGAAAAATAAAGCGTCAAGCGGCTAAAAACAATAGCAAGGGGGCGAAATGAGCGAATTAAAGCAATGTCTAAGCTTTTGTGGTTGCTGTAGCGTCCACTAATTCCAGTACCGCTTGCGCCGCTAACTGGTCGGAATCACGCTGCAGGGCTTGATGAATGCGGTCAAAGGCGTGCACCGTTGCCTGCACTTTTTCCGGTTGCTCTAACCAATCCAGCACTGCTTGTCCCAAGTGCTCTGGCGTGGCTTGCGCTTGGATAAATTCCGGTACTAAGGCGCTGTTAGACAGCAGGTTAGGTTGCGAGACAAAAGGCACTTTAACCAGCTTTTTTGCCAGCCAATAGGTGAAAGGCGAAAGCTTGTAGGCAACCACCATCGGGCGCTTGCACAGCGCCGCTTCTAAGGTGGCAGTGCCAGATGCCAGCAACACCACATCGGCGGCGATCATTGCAGTTTGGCTACGTCCGTCTAGGGCGTGTAGAGGTAAATTTTGATATTTCAATGCTTTAGCTTGCTGCCAAAAGCAGGCAGCGACCTTTTCATTGGCCAGCGGCAGGATAAATTCCAGTGCCGGACGCCGCGCTTGTAGCCAGAGTGCGGTATCTAAAAACGGGCGCGTTAAGCGGCTGACTTCGCTTAAGCGACTGCCTGGCAGCAGCGCGACATAGGTTTTGCCTTGCGTCAGTTGTAATGCCTGCTGCGCTTGCTGCGCGTCGTTGTGTTGAGGAATGCGTTGTGCCAGCGGATGTCCAACAAAGCGCACTGGATGCCCGTGTTGTTCGTAATAGGCGGTCTCAAAAGGAAACAGCGTCAGCATCAGATCGCAGGCTTGCAAAATGCCAGGCAACCGCGATTCGCGCCACGCCCACACCGTTGGGCTAACGTAATGCACAGTCGGAATACCCGCTTGCTTGAGACGGCGCTCCAGCGGCAAATTAAAATCTGGCGCGTCAATGCCAATGAAAACATCCGGGCGCACAGCAAGAAAGTGCTTGATCAAGCGGTTATGGCAGCTTTTAAGCTGCGGATAACGTCCGAGCACCTCAACGAATCCCATCACCGACAGCAATTCCAGAGGGCACAAGGATTCCATACCCGCCGCCAACATTTGCGTGCCGCCGATACCGTCAATTTGCGCTTGCGGGTGTTGGCGGCGCAGGGCTGTAAGCAAACCCGCCCCCAGCAAATCGCCAGACATTTCGCCCGCCACAATGCCGATGCGTAAGGGCGCTTTAGACATGCGTAGCGCCTTGGAAATGATGCAGAGGGGACATTAGCTTTGCTTACTTAAAAGTGCCGGGAAGGCGCGCAAGCATTTCTGCATTGCCGGTACGTCAAACATTTGGGTGTCTTGATACAACTTGTCTGCCCAGTCTAGCACTCTTTTGTTTTGATATTCATTAGCCAATTGCTTAATCTCAAAGGCGAGCGTTTCTATTTCATTGATCGAAGTATGAGTTTCAAAGGTTCGCAAACGCGGTAAATAATCTTGTTCTAAGCGACTGCGCAAAGCTTCAGGAATTTCTTGTATGACCGATAAAGTCTCAGCAGTGCTACTGTCAGGAATTTGCTTTAATGGCAAGGTGATTTCTGGTGCGGAGTTGTTAGGTTGTGGGGCTAAAAAGAGCGCCATTGTTTGTAGCAAGGCACGTTTAGCAACTGGCTTACTGAGGTAGCCGTCGCACAGTTCGCGGATTTTTTCTTCATCTTCCTTCATGGCTAAGGCGGTTAGGGCAATCACTGGAATATGCTTGAGTTTCTCGTTGTTTTTCAACATACGGGTGGCGGCATCGCCATCAAGCACCGGCATTTTCATGTCCATTAGAATCACATCGGGCAAATGTTGTTTTGCTAAAGTCACAGCTTCTTCGCCATTTTCTGCTTCCAGCAAGGTAAAGGGATAAGCAGACAAATAAAATTTCAGTAATTTGCGATTGAGCAACACATCATCGGCGATCAGCACTGTGGCGGGCGCAAACTGAGTGTTTTCCGTGACTGTTACAGGTTCTTGCACCGGAACACTGGCTTCTCGTATCACCTGGACATGGTTGAGTTTAATAGTGAAAGTGCTGCCGCGTTCGGGCTGGCTTTCTAAGGCAATAGAACCGCCCATCATTTCCACTAGGCGTTTGCTGATGGCTAATCCCAAGCCGGTGCCGCCGTATTTGGCGTGGCTTTGGTTGCGCTGTTGTTCAAAAGCACCAAAGATGCTTTCACATTGATCGGACGAAACCCCTATGCCGGTATCCGTCACTGAGAAGCACAGTTGAATTTCGCTGCCTTGCAAGTTGAGTGGTGTAAACCAAACAGTCAGAGTAATGCCGCCCTGGTCGGTAAATTTCACCGCGTTGCCGAGCAAATTGAGCAACACTTGACGCACACGGGTTTCATCCAGCAATACCAGTTCTGGCAAATTGGCAGGTATATCCAGGGTAAAGCTGAGTTGTTTATCGCTTAGCTTATGCACAAAAATTTTGCGCATGTCTTCAAACAATCCCCGCAGTGCGGTGTTGTGGTATTCCAACTCCAGTTTACCGGCTTCGACTTTGGATAAATCAAGAATATCGTTGATCAACTTCAATAAAGATTTACCGCTGGTTTCAATGGCGTTGAGAAACTCTTTATGCCGCGTATCGCTGATGGCATTAAGGAGAATATCGGTAAAACCTAAAATGGCATTCATGGGCGTGCGAATTTCATGGCTCATGTTGGCGAGAAACTCACTTTTAGCATGATTGGCTTGTTCTGCTTGTTCTTTTGCTTGCACCAGTTCTTCTTCAATCTGCTTTAACTCAGTGACATCTTTGGCAATCGCGTTAAATGCGCACACCTCATCTTGTGCGTTCAAAGCCGGTTGCACCGTCCAGAGCATGTGGCGAATCTCGTTGTGCATACTGAGTAAGCGATTAGAAAAGGTCACATTCTTGGGTTTTTGTTGTATCCAATGCTGCAAAGCACTACGGCTGATGGTGCGGTCTGACGGGTGAATAAAATCAAACAATGATTGCCCAATAAGGTTTTGCGGCGGTATTTGAAAAACCTTTTCAGCGGCTTGATTGACGTAAAGAAAATGCCCTTGCATATCCATCTGCGCGACTAGGTTTTCTGTGCCTTCCACCAACAAACGATAGCGTTCTTCGCTTTGATGGAGCGCCATTTCAGTTTGTTTACGTTGGCGTATTTCATTGTCTAAAAAGGCTTGTTGGCGTGCTTGTAAAAGTTGCCGATAATACAAAATAATTTTCCACACCAAGCTGGTGGCTAACAGTGCATACGCCAGATATGCCCACCAAGTAAGCCAAAATGGGGGCGTGATGCGGATGTGCAGGCGATCATTGACCGCTCCCCAGACGCCTTCGTTATTGCTGGCTTTGACTTCAAAACGGTAATTGCCTGGCGGTACATTGGTAAAAAAAGCTTGGCGGCGTTTTTTGATATATTGCCATTCAGGATCAAAACCGACCAAACGGTAAGCGTACTGGTTTTTGTTTGATTGAATGTAATTGAGCGCGACAAATTCAAAGCTAAAGAAAGCTTGCCAATAAGACAAGGTGAGTTCTTCGGTTTCTCCAATCGCTCTTGCTAATGGCGAATGAGGCGTGTGTGGCAACACGGGTTTGTGGAACATTTCCATCTCGGTAATGACCACTGGCGGCGGATAGTTGTTGGTCTTAAAGCGGCAAGGAAAAAAGCTGTTAAAGCCGTTGATACCGCCAAAAAACAATTCGTGTTGCGCACTTTTAGCATGTGCGGCATTAAATTGATTGCTTTGTAAGCCATCGCCAACATCGTAGTATTTGAAGGCTTTTGATAAAGGTGCTTGCGGATCAAAACGCGCTATGCCTTGGTTGGTACTGAGCCACAAATAGCCCTTGTCATCGCTTTGTAGTGCGTGAACAAAATCATTAGGCAAACCATCCGCTTCTCGATAATGTAGAAAGCGCCCGCCTGGCATAGCGGGCGAATCAAATGCCAGCAGCTTGTTTAAACCGCTACCATAAGTACCAATCCACAGGGCGCCTTGTTGATCTTCCATCACAGCAGTGACCTGATCAGCACTGAGGCTGTCTGCACGTTCAGGCATGAGCCGGTAATGCGCTGGCGGCAGGCTACGGTCTTTGGCAAAGCAAAATAAACCTGTGGTTAGGGTGCTGACCCACAGACGTTGTTGGCGATCTTCGTAAATATTCACTACCGACGGGCGCAAGCCTTGCGGGTTATGTTCAGTTGAGGGTGCTGTGCTTGGAACTTCAATTAAGTGTGGTAGGAGTGCCTGTTGCTGGGCATCGAAAAAAAACAAGCCGCGACGCGCACCCACCCATAAAACGCCGGCTTGATCTTGGTAAATGCTACGCACATTAGCAGAAGCGGGCGTGTCTGTTGGAAAGGGTATTTGAAAATGCGTGAAATCTTCGGTAGCCGCATTAAAGCGACTTAAGAAACCGCCCTCTGTGCCTGCCCAAATAGTGCCACTAGCATCCTGAAACAGTGCCCACACGCTGGGTTTGCGCAAGCTGCCAGGCTGCTCGGTAGGGGCGTATTGGGTGACATGGGTACGCTGTGCGTTGTAACGGCTAATGCCCACATCTGTACCCACCCATAACTCGCCGTCGTAGGTGGATAACAAAGAGAGCACATTATTGTTCGCCAAGCTATTATCAGTGTCTGGTTGATGCGTGTAATGCTGAAATTGAGCGTAGTCAGGATCAATGCGATCCAAGCCCTTGTCAGTACCGATCCAAATACTGCCTGCCCGATCCGTCAACAAACTCAGCACCGCATCATTGCTCAGACTGGCAGGATTTTTCGCATCTGCCCGGTAAATCCACCATTCATTGCTCTTTGGCTGAATGCGGTATAGCCCTTGACCATCCGTACCGACCCACAAATAACCTTCAGTGTCGCTCGTGATTGACCAGATTTTAGCCAGTGAATCCAAGCGATAACGGATGAAATGATCGGCAACAGCATCGTAATAAAACAGCCCATCCATAGTACCGACCCAAAGCACCTGCTGCTTATCTTCGTGCAAACTGGTGACATTTTGTTCTGGCAAATACTGTTTGAAGCTATGCCGATCTGCCAGTAAGCGGTTTAAACCCCGCCCATCCGTGCCGACCCACAGATTACCTCGGCTGTCTTGATGTAGGGGCCACACAGAATCACTGCTCAGGCTGCCAGGCTGTGCAGAATGCCGATAATGGCTAAAAGTACCGGAAGCTAATTGGAGGTGATTCAAACCGCCGTTAGTCGTACCGATCCATAAGCCGCCTTCTTGCTGATCGGGCTGGATAGACCAGACTGCGGCGTCGCTTAAGCCATTTGGCGCGGCATTCACCAAATAGCGGGTAAAGGTTTCCAATTTGTGATCAAAGCGGTTCAGCCCATTGCCCGTGCCAATCCACAAAAAACCTTGCTGATCTTCGCTTAGTGCGTACACACTGTTATGGCTCAAAGTGGCTGTATTTTGCGGTTCATGCCGATATTTCACGAAGTTTTGACCATCAAAACGGTTTAAGCCATCCTGCGTGCCAATCCAAATAAAGCCTTGATTATCCTGATAAAGTGCATAGACAGAGGCGTGCGATAAGCCTTCTTGTAGTGAGAGGTGTTCAAACTTAAGCGCATTGCTGCTGGTGCTCTCGGTAGCGTACGCTGAAGAAAACAGCAGAGCAGACAAGCATAGCAGCGATAAGTATTGTAATATTTTCATTCTGTAGCTCAGGGTCACTAAAAGCTATCTTCTAGTAACGCAATTTAGGAAACTTGGTTTATGAGACATTCTACTTTTTTTTATCGTTGTCAACTCAGTGTTGTTGGGTTGTTTTGCCTGCTGGCAGAGCTGGCTTGGGCAGACAGCGCACAGCAAGCCTTTTGGCAAGGGCATTATGGGCAAGCTGCAAAGCTGTGGCAAACCCAACTTGAAAGTATTCAAGTCCCTGAGCAGCAAGTTAAATTACGCGTGCAGATCGCAACAGCACAGCGGCACCTGGGGGCTTATTCATCTGCTGAAGCACAACTAGAGGCTGCCCGTGCTCTGCTATCAGCCACCGAACCTTCCCAGGCGGCAGCGGAATTTTATAATGAATACAGCAAATTATTACTGGCAAAAGGCAGCAAATATTGGTCAGAATCCCGCGCCGCCCTAGATACCGCGTTTCAGCAAGCAAAACAGCTACAACAGCCCACGCTACAAGCAGAACTGCTCAATCAACAGGGTAATTTGCAAGGGCTACTGTTGGATTATGAGGGCGCTTTAGACAGCTATGCACAGGCGCTCCAATTATTACCCGCAACCGAGTCAGAATTGCGCCACAAAATCCAAATTAATCAAATTCATAAAATTTATTTATTAGAAGCAGACTCAGCCGACCTAGCAACCGATGCCGAGCACGCCTACCCAGATACTCGAAAAGCCTTGCTGCAACAGTTGAACGCAATGGGTAACTGGCAGGATAGCTACGCGCAGATTATGGGGATAATCAGCCTGGTGCAACTGAGTCAAAGCCTCAATCAGTTGCTAAAGCCGGCTGATAGAGCATTGGAACAAGCCGCTTGGCAAGCCTTGCAACAGGCTCTACAACTGGCGCAGCGCATTCAGCAACCCAGCGCCCTTTCTTATGTGTTTAACGCGCTGGCGGATTTATATCAAGCACATGAACAATTACCAGAGGCGCTGGATTATAACCGCCAAGCGGTGTTTGCCGCACAACAGGCACAAGACAGCAAATTGTTGTATCTCAACTATTATCAGCAAGGTCGCCTGTTTAAGCAGGTAGGGCAATTAGCTTCAGCCATCAGTGCCTATCAAAATGCCGCAGATCGGCTCACGCCGATTCGTCTACGGGATGCGCAAACGGGCTATTGCAATGTCCACGAAAGCTTCCGTGAGCGCATTGCGCCTGTGTACTTTGAACTGGCTGATTTACTTTTGCAACAAGCAGCGCAAACCCAGGATACTACGCATAAAAAACATCTACTAGAGCACGCTAGAAGCAGTATTGAATCTTTCAAAGGCGCAGAATTACAGGAATATTATCAAGACGATTGCATCACGCTAAATACGCCTGATGCCTTGGTAGACAAACACTTGGATGCACATACCGCAGTGCTCTATCCCATTACCTTAACAGATCGTCTGGAATTGCTGCTGAGTTTTAAGGATCACATTTATCAAGCCACAGTACCCGTCAGTCGTCAAACCCTGAGCAGCAGCATTGCGCTCTTATTATCACCGCTACGCAGCAATCCCTATGCTGAACAAGCGCGTAGCCGTGAACGACAACGCGGGGTGTCACGCGGCGTCTCTCGCGGAGAAAATGCCCCAGAAGCAAGCGCGGTTTGCTCCCCAGCGCCCCCACCAGACATCAGCTTGCCCGTAGCAGCCTTAGCTTTCCAAGCCCCCGCACAACAGCTTTATCAATGGCTGATCGCGCCCATACAAGCACAGTTAGAAAAACAGGGCGTTGGCACGCTCATCATCGCCCCAGACGGAGTGTTGCGTACTATTCCTTTTGCCGCCTTGTACGATGGTAAACATTTTCTGATCGAAGACTATGCTTTAGCAGTGATTCCCAGTTTAGTTTTAAGCCACCTACAAAAATCACAGCCCATCAGCACTACTAGCCAAGGGCTTTTGCTGGCAGGCTTATCTGAAGCGCGTCTCGGTTTCTCTGCCATTCCCTGTGCCGAATATGAAATCAGTTCCCTGCACAAGCTGTTTCAATCGGCACGTCAGCCCTTGTTAAATCAGGATTTTCTGCAAGCCAACTTACAGCAGCGCCTCAGCGACACGGATTTTCGTTTTGTCCACATCGCCACACATGGGCAATTCAATGCCAATCTGGATAAAACCTTTATTCTGGCATATGACGCACCCGTCTCTCTGGATGCTTTAGAAAAACTCATGAAACTCTCCAAAGTGCGCAAACAACCGATAGAATTACTCACCTTAAGCGCCTGCGAAACCGCCGCGGGAGATGATCGCGCCGCGCTCGGTTTGGCTGGCGTGGCGCTGAAATCGGGGGTCAACAGTGCGCTTGCCAGCCTGTGGCAAGTAGACGATGAAGCCACGCCAGCCATCATTTTGGAATTTTACCGGCAATTAGCTGAACACCCAGAACACAGCAAAGCCCAGGCTTTACAACAAGCGCAGACCAGTCTGTTACATCAAAAAGCGTTCACTGCCTACCGACACCCCTACTTTTGGGCGGCTTTTATGTTAATCGGCAATTGGTTATAAAAGCCCCCAAACAGGCGAAATCCCATGTCGCGCATCTTACTCAAAACCACCCTGCCTTATAGCAGCGATGACTGGCATATTCGGCGTTTTTCCTTGCTGTATTTGCAACTAAGCGCCTTGACTGAACACTGGGGCACCCCCTGCTTTGAGGTGCTGGCACATGATCGGCGCGAGGATAGACAAGGCAATGATCAGGATTTGCGCACCCTGTTGGCACAAAACATCGAACAGCTCTGGCTTTTTTTGGTAGACGGTGGCAAGGCATTAAGCACTTCGGACTGGCAAGCTATCGAAACCTTCCGTCAGCAAGGTGGCGCTTGCTGCTTTGCTGGCGGTGCTTGCGTCAAAGATAGCGGCTTAAGCAAGCTGGCATTTGTCGGTGCGGCAACCGTTGCTGCCAACGCTAACGCCACCTGTTCATCTGGCGCTGACGGCGATTACCAAACCATCCGCACCGCCCAGCCGCCGCATCCGATTGCGCGGCTTGCCGCCCGACAGCCACTTCGCCACCTGCCAGCGCATCCGCAGGAATGCGTTTTACAGCTTCCGCCCCACAGCGAAGACTATGCACAAGTCATTGCACAAGGCACTTGTCAATCGAGTCAGACGCCCTTTAATTTGGCGTTAGCTTTTGATTCTGTTGTGGATATTCAGGGTTGTACACGGGGACGCACAGTGCTGGATGGCAGTTTTCAACGCTTTTGCGATTACAATCTCGATCCAGATTTCGGCTGCCCTTCCTTCGTCACCGGCACTAGCGGGCGCTCTATGCTCAGTCACCCGTCAGCACGCGAAGAAGCCAATACTTATTTCTGCAATATTGCGCTCTGGTTAGCAGGCACACTCTAAAAAAACCGAGCCAGCTTCCCCCTGGGTGCGTTAAAAAATAGCTACACGCTTGTTTTTAAGCAGCTTTTCGGCTAGAGTGCAGCGCACTTGCAGAGCATAAGTATTTAATAACATATTCACATGAAGCCCTACTTCACAGCCGGTTTTATAAAAATCCACCCTATTCTCCTCTTAAGCACTCATTATTTAAGGAAATCTCAGTGATTCATAAATTGCGCAATGTCGCCATCATTGCCCACGTTGATCATGGCAAAACCACCTTGGTTGACAAGCTACTCGAACAATCCGGTACTTTAGGTGCGCGTGCAGAGCCTGCCGAGCGTGTGATGGATTCCAATGTTTTAGAAAAAGAACGCGGGATTACGATTTTAGCCAAAAACACCTCATTGCAATGGCGCGATTACCGTATCAACGTGGTAGACACCCCCGGACACGCTGATTTTGGTGGTGAAGTCGAGCGCGTGTTGAGCATGGTGGATTCAGTGCTGCTGCTGGTGGATGCGGTGGATGGTCCCATGCCACAAACCCGTTTCGTCACGCAAAAAGCCTTAAGCCGAGGGCTAGAGCCGATTGTGGTGATTAACAAAATTGACCGCGACGGTGCGCGTCCTGATTGGGTTTTAGACCAAACCTTTGATTTATTTGACCGTTTAGGCGCAAATGACAAACAACTGGATTTTCCAGTGGTGTACGCTTCGGGCTTGAATGGCTACGCGGGAATGCACTCTGACGTGCGCGAGGGTAATATGGACCCGCTGTTTGAAACCATCATTAACCATGTTCACGCCCCCAATGTTGACCCAGACGCCCCCTTTCAAATGCAAGTCAGCGCCTTGGATTATTCCAGTTACGTCGGCGTGATCGGTATCGGGCGCATTAATCGCGGGCGGGTTAAAAGCAACATGCCAGTGGCTATTGTGGATGCTAAGGGTTCAAAGCGCCAAGGGCGGGTGTTGCAGATTTTTGGCTTTCACGGTTTGGAGCGCGTGGAATTCCCCGAAGCCACTGCTGGCGACATCATTTGCTTTAACGGCATTGAGCCGCTGTTCATTTCCGATACCCTGTGCGATCCAAATAACCCACAAAGCTTGCCCGCTTTGATTGTAGACGAGCCGACGGTCAGCATGATGTTTCAAGTCAATAACTCGCCATTTGCGGGTAAAGAAGGCAAGTATTTGACTTCACGACAAATTCGTGAGCGTTTGCAAAAAGAATTGCTGCACAATGTGGCGTTGCGGGTAGAAGATACCGAAGACCCGGATAAATTCCTGGTGTCCGGGCGCGGCGAACTGCATTTATCCATTTTGATTGAAAACATGCGTCGTGAAGGTTACGAATTAGGCGTGTCCCGCCCGCAAGTGATTTTTAAAGAAGTGAACGGCGAAAAACAAGAGCCTTATGAACAGCTTACGGTAGACATTGAAGAACAGCATCAGGGCACAGTCATGGAGCGTCTGGGCGAACGCAAAGGCGAATTAAGCAACATGGAGCCAGACGGCAAGGGACGAGTGCGTTTAGATTTCATGATTCCAGCGCGTGGGCTGATTGGTTTTCGCACCGAGTTTCTCACTGCTACTTCCGGCACTGGCTTGCTGTATCACGTTTTCGACCACTATGGCGCAGTCAAACCCGGCGTGCTCGGCAAGCGCATCAATGGCGTGTTGATTTCTAACGGCGAAGGCAAGGCGCTGGGTTACGCGCTCTTTAACTTGCAAGATCGTGGACGCTTGATGATTGGACACGGCGAAACGGTGTACGAAGGCATGGTTATCGGCGTGCATTCTCGCGGCAACGACTTGACAGTTAATCCTTTGAAAGCCAAGCAATTAACCAATATTCGCGCAGCCGGAACGGACGAAAATATCATTCTTTCACCGCCAATAGATTTAACCCTAGAACAAGCCTTGGAATTTATTGACGACGATGAATTAGTGGAAGTAACGCCGAAAACGATTCGGGTGCGCAAGCGTTTTCTGAAAGAACACGAACGCAAGCGTTCTTCGCGTAGCGGAGAATAAAAGCCAAACACAATGCCCGCTCAACAGCGGGCATTGTGCTTTAGTTATTGCCCAGCAACAACTCCAAAATCCGCTCATAAATCAAAGATAAACGATCCAAATCCGCCACGCTCACGCATTCATTGACCTTATGAATAGTGGCGTTCAAAGGACCAATCTCCAGCACCTGCGCCCCCGTTGGCGCGATAAAGCGCCCGTCAGAAGTACCGCCAGAAGTAGACAATTCAGTCTTGTATCCACACACTTGCGCAATCGCGGTTTGCGCCGCTTCGAGCAAAGAGCCGTTAGTGGTTAAAAAGGGATAACCAGAATGATTCCATTCCAGGCTGTAATGCAGTCCGTGTGCTTGGAGTAATTGCTCAACGCGTTCTTGTAACTCGGTGTGCGTCACTTCAGTGCTGTAGCGAAAATTAAACACCAGTTCTAAATCGCCAGGAATCACATTAGTTGCCCCAGTGCCCGCCTGAATATTGGCAATCTGAAAACTGGTCGGCGGAAAAAAAGCATTGCCTTGATCCCAAATTTCGGCGCACAACTGCTGCATCAGTGGCGCGAATAGGTGGATGGGATTCTTGGCTAACTGCGGATAAGCCACATGCCCTTGTACGCCATGAATGGTTAAATAACCATTCAAAGAACCGCGCCGCCCGTTTTTTACCGCATCGCCGACTCGTTGACTGCTTGATGGCTCGCCAATCACGCACCAATCAATCGCTTCCTGACGCGCTTGCAGACACTCCACCACCTTGACCGTGCCCTGGATTGCGGGTCCTTCTTCGTCACTGGTCAACAAAAAACCAATAGACCCACGATGCTGCGGCTGTTTGGCAACAAAGCGTTCGCAAGCTGTCAACATGGCAGCCAAGCCGCCTTTCATATCCGCCGCGCCGCGCCCGTACAACAGCCCATCCTCGATTTGCGCAGCAAACGGCGGAAAACGCCAGGCGCTTTCTGGTCCCGTTGGCACCACATCCGTGTGTCCGGCAAATACCAACAAAGGCGCTGCTGTGCCGCGCCGACTCCAGAGATTATCCACCTCACCAAAACGCAGCGGTTCATTATGAAAACCCAATGCCGCCAGACGCTCAGCAATCAAGGTTTGACACCCCTGATCTTCGGGCGTAATGGAAGGGCGGCGAATTAAATCAATTGCCAATGCTAATGTGGGAGAAATAGAAGTCATGTTCTTTCCGCTTTGTTTCAGGCTTGCGCCGCTGTTATTTGGAAGATAAATGCCAAAATGTGCTTATAACATAGGGTATAGCAAGCGGCTAGGCGGAATTTACCCGATTACTGCGCTTGCCGATTTTATATATATAAATCAATATGTTGGTTAAAAAAACTGGCAAACACCTTTGATTGTTGTAAAATGCACAGAGTGTTGCATCTCTGGCAACAATTGAGTGTTGCTGTGCGTAACCTAGTCTGAAATTAAAACTGCGCTGTGACGCGATCAACCCACCAGCCTAAAAGACCTGTAAGAGTAGTTATGAGCGTTAAAAACATCACTAAGTACAATTACAAGCCAGTTAAATCTCTAAAAGCGCACGCGGTGCGTCGCACGCACAACAGCTTGTTAAAACGCATAACCCGGTTCTTAACACAAGAGCACGCGCAAGTTGTTGCCGTTCATCCTGTACAGTATCTCTATAATACTAAAACCAGCTTGGTGCAAAAACAGTCAGTTATCTTGCCTCGGCGCGCTGGCGTTTTACTTGCCAGCGCAATAGCTATTGGTCTTGCTGCTTCTCTGCCAATGGATCGCAGCATTGCTTCAGCTTCCTTAGATTCTTTGCAGCAGTTCTTTAAGCAAGATGAGCTGACAGAACAAATGTCGCGTCTGCATTTGCGCACTTTACAAGCTTCGTTGCACAAGGTGCAGGAGGCGTCTGAACCCGCCCTGCCTATTGACATACCAACACCAACAGTTGCTATTGAGATCGCACCAGTTCCACAGGCTACGCCGGAAAACACCGCTAAATCCACATTAACCACAGCGCCGCCATCAGTCACGCTTCCCGTCAAATATCAACCATCACAAGAAACGGCTAAAGTTTCCAAAAGTCAACCCAAACCCTCCCAGATACCAACATTCAGTGTACCTGGTGCTCAGAATCAATTATTTATGAGCATTGAACGCGGAGATAATTTATCCAGCTTGTTTAAGCAACATGCGCTCAGTCTCACTGATTTACACCGTATCTTAAAACTGGGAGCAGAAGTCAATGCACTCAAATCTTTATCTATCGGACAAAAGGTTTTTGTACAAGCAGACGGCAGCGGGCATATTCTGACCTTACAATTAGAACTCCCCGATGAACAAACTCTACATATCGGTTTTTCCAAAGAAACCAGAAACTTTGTAGTAACAACCCATGACAAGCCGCTAGGCAAAGCTTTGGTCGTACGCACTCATCTATTGAATCTCAAATTTTCCAAAGCGGGCAGTTTTGCACAAAATTTAGAAAAACAGGAAGTCAATGCTGACCTGATTGAACAATTAGGAGAATTATTTAGAGAATTAGTAGACATAGAACAACAAAAACTCAATGCAGGTACACAACTTCATGTGTTATTTGAAGGGTATTTTTATCAAGATGAAGTCGTCAAAATCAATCATATCCTTGCCGCCGAGCTTAAAACAAAGCAAAAAGCTTATCAGGTCGTGCGCTATACAGATGTAGAAGGTCGCACCAACTACTACACCCCACAAGGGCGCAATTTAACTTCCAGTACAACGCAAACGCCCGTTAAAGACCCACGCATTACTTCAGGTTTTACCTATGCACGGCGTCATCCCATGCTAGGTACGGTGCGCCCGCATTTAGGGATTGATTATGGAGCCGCCAGCGGTGCGCCTATTTATGCCACAGCCGATGGCGTGGTTTCTTATAAAAATTGGCGTAGTGGTTATGGGCGCACGCTACAACTCAAACATGAGAAAAAATACGAAACCCTGTATGCGCACATGTCGCAATATGCTGATAACTTGAAAGTGGGTAGCCGTGTGAAACAGGGGCAAGTCATTGGTTATGTGGGTAGTAGCGGCTTGGCGACCAGCTCGCATTTGCACTATGAAGTCTTGCTAGATGGCGAACATCGCAATCCTTTAACCACCAAGCTCCCCCAGACAACCTATGTAGCAGAAACGCAGCAAGCAGATTTCAAAGAAAAATCCCGTCTCCTTTTAGGACAACTTTCCGCCTCTGGGCAGCAAGTGGCGCAGAATCAAACGCCCTTAGCCCTTCTACCCTAAGTAAAAACTATGCAACCCTCTCTGCTTAAAACCCCTTGGTTGAGTGCTTTGTTGTCAGCCTGTCTGTTATCTACCTCAGTTCACGCAATCAGTATCATCGGCGTGGGCGATATTATGCTGGGCGCGAATTATCCTTCCAGCGATTATCTGCCGCCCGATGAAGGTAAACATTTGCTCAGTAGCGTTAGCCCTATTTTGCGTGGTGCCGATCTGACTTTTGGCAACTTAGAAGGCACTATATTAAACAGTGGCGGACAAGCCAAGCAATGCGGCGATCCGAGCAAATGCTATGTCTTTCGCACGCCAGAAAAATATGCCTTACAGCTAAAAACCACCGGGTTTGATTTACTCAGCGTAGCGAATAATCATGCCGGCGATTTTGGCGATACTGGACGCAAAAGCACCCTGGCTTTTCTGAAACAGCAAGGAATTCAAGCAGCAGGACAAAGCATTCAACCAACGGCGGTGTTTAGCAAAGAGGGGATTAAATACGGTTTTGCCGCCTTTGCGCCAAATATGGGCACGGTAGACTTGCGTGATGTCAAAAAGGCACAGCAGATAGTGCGCGGGTTAGCACAGCAAAGCGATATTGTCATAGTGTCTTTTCACGGCGGTGCTGAAGGTGCGCAGCATCAACATGTCACGCGCAAAAGCGAACAGTTTTATGGAGAAAATCGCGGCAATGTGTACGAATTTGCCCATGCAGTGATTGACGCAGGCGCTGATCTAGTGTTTGGGCACGGTCCACATGTCACTCGCGCACTAGAACTCTACAAAAACCGCTTTATTGCTTACAGCTTGGGGAATTTCTGCACCTATGGGCGCTTTAATCTAAAAGGCGCCAACGGTATTGCGCCCATTATCAAGGTGGAAATAGATAAACAAGGCAATTTTAGCAGCGCCGAAGTCACTTCTACCCAGCAACTGGGCAAAGGCGGCACAAGTCTTGACCCGAAAAATCGTGCCTTTGAAACCTTGCGCCAACTGACGCAAGCAGATTTTCCAGAAACTCCGCTGGTGTTTGGCAAAAATGGGCTTATCAGCCCCAAATAAAAACATGAAATTGAATGGTGTTTTCGGTGTTTCCTATATCATAATCATTAAGGAAAAATTGACCACTATAACAATGAACTACAGCATACCCAGTTTAGCGTTTACGAAAATGAGTCGTTAAGCAGTCTTCAATATCCCCAAGAATCCCTCATAGCTGATGATATTCAGCTTGCACCCACATAATTAAATTAGCATTTTTTATATCTTCTTTATTCTCTTTAAGCCTATTTTGCATCTCTTTTGTTTTAGATTCAATTTGCTATAGAGTGCTTTAAATAATTATGCAAAGCTATCCTCTATGAATGAATTTTTATTTGTGTATGGGACGCTATTAAGCGGTATCAAAAATAATTTTTCCAAACTGCTCAAAACTGACAGTGCCTATATAGGTAAAGCTAGTTTTCAAGGAAAATTATTTATAATCGAGTATTATCCGGGGCTATTAAATCATTAGAACACACAGATCGAATTTGGGGGGAAATCTACCGGCTTCATGATAGAAATATCTTAGATAAACTGGATGAATATGAAGAATGTAGCCCGCAATTTATTCAACCAACCGAATTTATTCGTGAAAAAGCGATGGTACAATTATCTTCTGGAGAAGAAATGGAGTGTTGGATATATTTGTATAATTTTTCTATAGAACATAAATCTCAACTACATTCGGGGGATTTCATACAATATAGAACAAACAAGAACCACCTTTCGCAGTAGACACAATGCCACTATTCGTAGTTGGAATATCGCCTAAGCTGACCGAGACTTATGAAAAAAAATTACGCTTTATTGGTATTTGATTGGGACGGAACGCTGATGGATTCAGCACCGCGTATTGTTAATAGTTTTCAGGTGGCGATTGCCAGTTTGTCTTTACCCACGCGCACTGATGAGGAACTGGCGCATGTGATTGGCTTGGGGCTGGGTGAGGCGATTTTGAGTCTGTATCCGCAAGAAACACTGGAGCGCCGCACGGCTTTAATGGACGCTTATCGTCACCATTATCTCTATGTCAGTGAGCTTGCGACGCCTTTGTTTGAAGGCGTGACTGACACGCTGCACGCCTTGTTTGCGCGGGGCTATCAGTTAGCAGTGGCAACCGGGAAAAGTCGGCGTGGGTTGGATCGTTCTTTACGCGACAGCGGTTTAGGTGAGTTATTTGTAGCCACCACTTGTGCCGAGGAAACGCGCTCTAAGCCCGATCCGCTGATGTTGCAAGAACTCATGCGCAGCCTTAAGCGCACGCCGTCTGAGACTTTAATGATCGGCGACAGCGAGTATGATTTAGGTATGGCGGTCAATGCAGGTGTGGCATCGGTAGCGGTCAGTTATGGCGTGCATGATTGCCAACGCTTACTGCAACATAAACCCCTCGGCTGTATCCATTACATCAATGAATTACTGGAGTATGTTTAATGACTATGTTTGGCAAGAAACCCGAATCTGGGGCGCAGTGGGAACGAGAAACTTTAGAAAAACTGGCATTTGCCAGCTTAGTTGAACAACGCCGCGCACGGCGCTGGGGAATCTTTTTCAAAGCTTTGATTTTTGTTTATTTATTTTCACTGTTAATCATTTTTCAACTGCGTTTGAGTGATGAAAACAGCAGCGGTGGCGGCAAGCACACGGCGGTCGTTGAAGTCAAAGGCGTTATTTCCAGCGAAACCGAAGCCAGTGCAGACAACATTATCCACGCCTTGCGCGAAGCCTTTGAAGACGAAAACACCAAAGGCGTCATAGTGCGCATCAACAGTCCTGGCGGTAGTCCGGTGCAGTCAGGCTACATTAACGACGAAATGCGCCGATTGCGCGAAAAATATCCCAAAATCCCGCTACATGCCGTGATTACGGATTTAGGCGCTTCTGGTGGCTATTACATCGCAGTGGGCGCAGAAAACATCTATGCAGATAAATCCAGTTTAGTGGGTTCTATCGGTGTGATTATGAGCGGTTTTGGTTTTGTAGATACCCTAGAAAAACTCGGCATTCAACGCCGTTTGCTCACCGCTGGAGAACACAAAGGCTTTCTCGATCCTTTTTCACCAGAACGCGATGAAGAGCGCACACATGTGCAAACTTTGCTTAATCAAATGCACCAGCAATTCATTAATACCGTCAAAATCGGACGCGGCGAGCGCCTTAAGGATGATCCTAAACTCTTTTCCGGTTTCATTTGGACGGGTGAAGAAGCGGTCAATCTAGGTTTAGTAGATGATTTAGCCAGCGCCAGTTCAATCGCGCGTAATCTGATTGGTGCAGAAAAACTGGTAAGCTTCACGCCAGAGAAACCCGTGTTTGAACGTCTGTTAGAAAACATGGGCATGAGCACCCGCACCTGGATAAAAGAACAACTGCTAACACCGCAATTGCAGTAATCTATACTCATACCCACCAGAAACTGCATTTTTTGCTCTATCAAATTTGATGCAAATGCTTGGGTTTTAAGCACTTAATCAATATCCCTGAGAGCAGTTTCAGGTGGGGCGCGGTATAAAAAGATCATGCGCTTCATCTTTTACTGAAGTTCCTTAAAAGCTGCCAGCAATTTAGCCGGCAGGGCGCGTGGTTTGAAACCGTCCGCCTGCAAACATGCCAGTTTAATGTTAGCGGTGCAGAGACAAACAGCACCGCGCATAATGGCTTGCTGCATGGTCAGACTGGCGCGTCCAAGCTGGCTGATATGGACGCTGACCTGTAACAGATCGTCAAGGCGTGCAGCTTGCAAATACTCAAGCTGCACTTGCCGCACCACGAAAATCATCCCCTCCGCCTGGCGTAGCCTATTCTGCTCAAAGCCCAAATGCCGCAGCCATTCAGTGCGAGCGCGTTCCAGAAACTTCAGATAATTAGCGTAATACACCAGCCCACCCGCATCGGTATCCTCATAATACACCCGCACCGACCAGCTAAAATGATTCTGCATTTTTGGCTAACCCATTAAAATTCAATATTTTTCCAATTCCTTGGCAACATACCGCCATGCCAAGCAGCAGCAAAATTGAGCCAAATGCCCAATTCCTGTATTGTTAGCCACAGTTTATACTCATGACGATTAGAACACAGCCATTGTGCAACAGACGCACTACACCCGCAGCAAAACAACAGCAATAACACCCCGTGAGCCGCATCCAACGGCACACACACTGGAGGCAACAAATGAACACAGTCGTACAGATTCCCGCCGCAGAACTACGCCGCAAACAACCCCGCTTTCAAGGCATGACCGCCGGACACCGCGCCTGCCTAGGCTGCGGCGAAGCACTCGCTGCCCGCCTAGTCACCGAAGCCGCAGGCCCCGATGTCATGATCGCCAACGCCACCGGCTGCCTGGAAATCTTCACCACCCCCTGGCCCGAATCCGCCTGGCGCATCCCCTGGCTACACTCCCTATTTGAAAATACCGGCGCCATCGCCGCAGGCATGGAAGCCGCGATGAAAGCCCAACACAAATCCACCAAAGTCCTCGCCTTTGGTGGCGACGGCGGCACCTTCGACATCGGCTTCCAAGCCCTCTCAGGCATGTTAGAACGCGGACACAACGTCCTCTACGTCTGCTACGACAACGAAGCCTACATGAACACCGGCATCCAACGCTCCAGCTCCACCCCCCACGCCGCCATGACCACCACCTCCCCACCTGGCAAAGAACGCATGGGCAAACGCCACCTCAAAAAAGACATGCTCTCCATCGTCTCCGCCCACCACATCCCCTACGCCGCCACCAGCTCCGTCGCCTACCCCAGCGACATCCGCCAAAAAGTACGCCGAGCGATGGCGATTGAAGGACCCACCTTCCTACAAATCCACTGCCCCTGCCCACTCGGTTGGGGACACGAAGGCGACGAAAGCATCGAAATCGCCCGCCTAGCCGTCAAAACCGGCTTATTCCCCCTGATTGAACTAGAACGCGGCGGCTTAACCGGTGTCATGCCCATCCGCGACCCCGTTCCCGTTGTCGAATACCTCAAACGCCAAAACCGCTTCCGCCACCTCTTTGCAGACGACCTCCGTGCCAAACAAGAACTTGAACACATCCAAGCGATTGCCGACCACAACATCGAAATCTACGACCTCAGCGGACACGGCGAAAGCACCTACGACACCGACGGCATGAGCATCGTGCGACGCGGCGGAATGCGCCGTGCCTAACTAGCATTCACCCTCGTGCCAGCGTTCCACGCGGCACGGCGGTCTTCGCACTCTGCGCGAAATAACATTTGCTGCCGATGGATTGAACACTAATGAAAATGGCGCAACAAAGACACACCCTATCTACCTCATGAATTTAACTGAGCAGTTGTACGAGATGAAACACAAGTAAATACATGAACAACTGACATCAACGTACATTAGCCAGTCAAGAACTGGTACGTTATGTGGGTTTGGAATCAGCGTTAATTATCCGAGA
>DYPD01000183.1 GCA_020720115.1 Thiomargarita sp.
ATGTTTTGGTAAACTGTTGAAATTCAATTGAAACTGAAAACAACAACAAATGACTCCTTTATGACTATTTTTGACAAACAATAAATTAAAAAAAAGAATTATGAAATTATACTCCATAGAAACCGGAAATTTAAAGCTCGACGGCGGCGCAATGTTTGGCGTGGTGCCCAAAGTTATTTGGGATAAACTATACCCCGCCGACGAAAATAATCTCTGCAATTGGGCAATGCGCTGTTTGCTTGTTGAAACAGATGATAATCGCAAAGTGCTGATAGATACAGGCATGGGCGACAAACAGGGCGAAAAATTCTTTGGGCATTATTATCCGAACGGCGATGCAACATTGATGTCGTCTCTGGAAAAAATCGGTTTTAAAGCCGAAGATATTACCGATGTCATAATTACGCATTTACACTTCGACCACGTTGGCGGAGCTGTTGCGTATGACGATGAAGGCGAACTTGCACCGGCGTTCCCGAATGCGACATATCACATCGGAAAGGCGCATTGGCTCTGGGCGGAAACTGCAAACAGACGCGAAAAAGCCTCTTTTCTGCCCGAAAATTATATTCCGCTCAAAGAACACAATGTTCTCAACATGGTCGAACAAGAAGGCGAACTCATGCCCGGAATTTCTGTTAAATTTTATAATGGACATACCGAAGGGCAACTCATTCCGCTTGTGCACTTTAACGGACGTACGATTGTGTACGGTGCCGACCTTTTCCCGAGCACCGCGCACCTGCCGATGCCATACATTATGGGCTACGATACGCGCCCGCTCATTACGTTGCAAGACAAAGAACAGTTTTTTTCAGAAGCCCTTGCCGGCGATTACATTCTGTTTTTTGAACATGATTTGTACAACGAATGTTGCACGCTACAACAAACGCCCAAAGGTGTTCGACACAAAGACACTTTTACGTTAAATGAGTTCGTTTCCCAAAAAATAAATTGATTTTTTGACTAAAATCACGTATATTTGTTGTGGAATTTAATTTTTTTTGAATCAAAATAGAAAATCATAAAAATATGAAACAGTTTGTTCTAATTTTAGTATTTGCGCTTATGAGCGTTAGTATTTCTGCTCAAAAAGTATTTACGACAGATTACAAAAGTGATGCCGAAGTAAAAGTGTTTGTGGTTGATTACAAGAGCGATGCTGATTTAGTTGTGTATAAATGCGACTACAAAAGTGATGCTTCCGGAAACGACGGAAAATGGTTTTTTGTAGATTACAAAAGCGATGCAAACAAAAAAATATATTTCGTTGATTACAAGAGCGATGCCGACCTGAAAATCTTCTTCGCCGATTACAAAAGCGATGCAGGCTGGCGCGAAAAATCCAAAATGCACTTGATGTACTAGATTAATCTGTAAAACATTAGATTTCAGATTCAAAAGAAACTTAGTCAGCTTTATGTTTCAAGGAAAATATTCTTGAAACATAAAGAGGCATTTGAAAGTAACTCTGTTCTGAATATCAAAAAATCGCTCAAAATCAACGATTTACGTCAAAATCACTGTTTATGCAAAAAGCTGCGCAATTACGCAAAACAAACATAGCTGAATATATACTTTATTTTTGGCAAATTGAAGATTTGCTGCGCGCCGCAGAGTTTGATTTGTCAAAAATTCTGTCTCGTTACAATTTGACAGACAGTGAGTTAAGAGAAACAGAACTTTGGTACGATAATATCGTCCAAATGATGCGCATGGAACATGTTACAGCAAACGGACATCTTCAAATAATAAAGAACATCATAATTGACCTTAACGATTTACATCTCACGTTGTTACGAATGCCGGCGGAGTATAATTATGCCGAACTTTATTCTGAGATTTTGCCTCACACGAACGTGTTTGAATCAAAACTGAATCAAACAGCTTTAAATACTGTAGATGTTTGGTTTCATGCACTTTACACAACGGTTTTGTTAAAAATGCAAAAGAAAGAAATCAGCGAAGAAACGCTTGATGCTGTTGCAAAATTCGGAAGAATTCTGTCGCGCCTCACAAAAGCCTATCATCACCGCGAGAAAGAGCCTGATTATTATCTACTTGACTGATTTATTTTACTCTATTCTAACAGCAAAAATAGAGATGTCATCCACTTGCCTGAAATGTCCGCGCCAAGCGTTTAACTTTTGCTCAAGCGTATTTTTCTGAATATTCAGAGGTAGTTTTTGAACTTTCAATATTAATTTTCGCATGTTTTGAGACATCAATCTGCGCCCGTAGTTTCCACCGAATTGGTCGGCATAACCATCTGAAAATAAATAAATTGTGTCGCCTTTTTGAAGTTCTCTGACTGTTTTTTCAAACGGTCGTTCTCGAAAATAAATGCCTATTGGATTCAGAGTCGGATTGAGAATCTCCAATTTGCCGTTTCGCACAATGTATGCAGGATTGTTTGCGCCTGAAAATTCCATTGTGTTCGTAAGCGTATCTATCACACACACAGACATATCCATGCCGTCGTCCTGACTGTCTCGGTCGCGTGTTTGTCGTAGTTGAATTTTTATTTGTTCACGTAATTTATTCAGAATTTCAGCAGCGTCCGTAATATTTTGATTTACAATAATTTCGTTTATCAAAGACATGCCCAACATACTCACAAATGCGCCCGGAATGCCGTGTCCCGTGCAATCGGCTACGGTAAAAATGATTTTATGGTCTATTTTTCTTGCCCAATAAAAATCGCCGCTTACGATGTCGCGCGGCATGAAAAGTACGAAATTGTTGGGCAAAATTTCGTCGATGTAACTCAGCGGCGGTAGTGCTGCTTGTTGAATGCGTTGTGCCGCAAGAATACTGTCTGTTATCTTAATCTGTTGGCGTTCAATGGCATCGCGTTGCGATTCAATCTCATCGCGTTGGGCATAAATTTCTTCGTTTTTAGATTGCAAATCGGTGTTTATGATTTCGATTTCATGCTTTTGTTCTTGTAGGATTTGGTTAGTTTCTTTGCGTCGTCGGCTGATTTTGAGAATGATAAGCAAAAATACAATTCCGATTAACAAGGTGAAAAGCAGCGCGTAATTCAACACGCGTTCTTGTTTTTTGCCTTGTTCCATCAATTTTGCAGCACGGTTTGCACTGTCTATTTTAAGTTGTTGCTTCTGATTTTCGATATCGAACATTGCTGTCGAAATTTTATCATCGAGTTGGTTTGCGTGCAACGTATCGTTGTATTGTTTGACATATTCAAAATATTCGAGAGCTTTTTCGAGTTTTCCTTGCCGACGAAAAATGTTCACATGCGCTTGATAGGCGTGTCGTATGCGTGCCGGATTTTTTGTTTGCAGCGAAATTTCGAGTGCTTGTTGTGCATTCATTTCTGCTTGCTCAATATTTCCAAGCGACAGATAAATGTCCGAAACTTTGTTGTGCATGTCTGACAGTAAATCTTTATCAAATTGTTTATCAATGATATTGAACGATTTTTGGTATTGTTCAAGGGCTTTGCGGTCATCACCATTTTCATGGTAAACATCTGCCAGATATTTATAGCACACAGCTTGTCCGGAAATATCGTTCGTATTAATTCTGTAAATCAGGGCTTTTTCAATAAGATTTTGAGCTTGAAGCAGATTCGATTTTATCAAAGATCGTCCCAAATTCAGTTCGCAATACGCAATCATGCGCTCGTCGCCAAGTTCTTTAGCGATATCGAGTGCGGTTTCCAAATAGTTTTGTGCCGATTTGAAGTTGTCTTCATACAAATACGCGTTGCCGATATTGACGTTTGCATAACCGATTTGTTGTCTAAGATTATGACTTTTAGCTACTTCTAAACCAATCCTGTAATATTCCATCGAGCTTTTGAAATCGCCTAAATTTCGGTATGCGACACCCAAGTAACTGTATGCACGGGCAAGTTCTTCGTATTTTTGATGTTTTACAGCGTTTTTTAAAGCAAGACGTCCGTATTTTAAAGCCTCAGTCGGATTGCTGTTGCGTAATTTCCAAACAATTTGGTTGTAAACGGCTGCTTTCTTATCTTCCGATGTTTTCGTTAGTACTTTTTTCAAACTGTCTATTTGAAAATAACCTTGTTGTCCGTAACAAACTGAGAGTGCGGATACTAAAAACAGCGAAAATAGAATTGTACGTAATCTCACTTAAAAAAAATTTCAATTTGCGGGGCTAAGTTAGCATAAAACGCTAAGTTTATTAAAAATATTGATTTTTTTTTTTGCTTCACAATTTTTCCAACTCCTGCCAAACAAACTCCATGAGTTCGCCGATGTAATTTTTTGAGAAATCAAAACGAATGCCTGCCGTTTCATAAATTTCCGGAATCGGTTTGGAATAGCCGAGTTTTAATGCTGATTCATAAGCATTTAAACCTTTTTCCGGATTTTGTTTGTAGTTTCTCCACACTGCAATTGCGCCAAGTTGTGCAATGGCATATTCTACATAATAAAACGGCACTTCAAAAATATGTAACTGTTTTTGCCACATAATTTTACGAAAATTTTCAAAGCCACTCCAATCTGTAATTTTTTCGCTAAACTCATTCAAAACATCCAACCACATTTGCTCGCGCTCGGCTACGGTATGTGTCGGATTTGTGTAAAGTTTATGCTGAAATTTATCTACAATAGCAACCCATGTCAGTGTTTCAATTGCGCCTTCCAATTGTGCGCGTTTTGCACGGCGCGTATCGTCCGGATTTTCAAAAAATTCATCCCGATAATCCATCGAAATTAATTCCATAGACATGGATGCAAGTTCGGCGACTTCCGACGGAAGGCTCTTGAAATCAACCAATTCCAAGTCCGAACTCAGGAACGAATGCACCGCGTGTCCGCCCTCGTGCATCATGGTTTCTAGGTCGCGCACGTTGCCGGCGGCGTTCATAAAAATGAACGGAATATTGCTTTCGTACAGCGGATAATTGTAGCCGCCGGGTGCTTTTCCTATGCGCGAATCAAGGTCGAGATAATTTTCGAGCTTCATGGTTTCCAAATATGCGCCGTATTGCGGACGAATTTTTGTAAATACTCGAATGGATTTTTCTAAAAGTTCCGCGCCGGTTTCAAACGGTTTCAGTGCCGGTTTTCCGGAAGTATCTACTTGTAAATCATACGGTTTCAAAGAATCATAACCTAATTCGGTTTT
>DYPD01000184.1 GCA_020720115.1 Thiomargarita sp.
CTATGAAGGTGAATGTTTTATTATTATAACTATTTTTTTGATAATCGGACTATACTTTGCATTCTTGCGTGGTTTCTTGCTGGAAGTGCTCGGTCTGCTGCTGTTGGCACAAGCCAGCGCAGGGGCACGCATAGGCGCCGACAGCACGAAAAAATGGGCGGGCGCAAGTGATCCTCAAGTCAAACTAGCACAGCAGCAGCCGTACAGCTTTGGTGGCTTTACCCCGTTTGCGGGCGTGACACCACAACAGAGCGGCGCTATGAGCTTTAACGGCTTGCCAGCTTGGGCTGAGGAACTGCGAAAAGACTTAGAAGCCAAGCAAAGCGAACATAACGCAACCGTTAAAACGCATGACTGGCAAAACGGGGAGTGTCAGCACTGTGGCAAGCCTTTTACCAGGCAAGTCAAATGGCAGAAATTCTGTGGTGAGTCATGCCGCGTTGCATCCTGGGAAAATCGCACCGGCGCAAAAGTAAAGCGCAAAGCTAAGCCAACAAAAGCCTAACCAATTTTGACCGCCTGCATTTATGTAGGCGGGTTTTTTATTAAGGGGAATGGCATGTATAAAAAAACACAAACCGCATTAAATGACGGTTTCACAAATAAAATTGTTGGTTTATATATTGGTTTGCTGAATTTTTTAGAAAAAAATACAGTTAAAAAACAATGTACTTGCGTGTTTAACTGAATAGAGCGAAACTTGTATATGAGCCAGTAGCAGGTAAAGTTCGAGCCGTAAAGAGAAATCCCTCTTTTCTATCTAAAAATACCACAGTAATATGCGCCGCTTTAGACTTAAAACAGCATCAGTGGCGCATCAGCAGCCAAGAGAGATATTTTTTAATTTGCATCTAGGAGTCAATACATGGCGGGGAAAAAGCAAACTAAAGGCGACTGTGTTTTTTGCCAACAGTCTTTTACTAAAGGGGGATTGACTAAACATCTCCAAACCTGTGCTAAACGCAAAGAATTGATGTATGCCGCTGATGCAAAAGCGGGTAAGGAACAGGTGCTTTATCATTTAGCCATTCAAGATAAATATGCAAAAGATTTTTGGCTGCATGTGGAAATGAATGGGACTGCTCAACTCAGCGATTTAGATAGCTATTTGCGCAGTATTTGGTTGGAATGCTGCGGACATCTGAGTGCGTTTGAAATCAAAGGCGAGGAAGCAGTAAGTATGTCTAGGCGGGCAGACCAGGTATTTGAATTAGATATGGAATTAGAACATATTTATGATTTTGGTGAATCTTCAGAAACTTTAATCAAAGTGGTTGGTAAGCGCCAAGGTAAAGCTTTGAGCAAGCATCCACTTAAACTCATGGCAAGAAATGAATTGCCAGAAATCTATTGTATAGAATGTGGACAACCAGCAAGTTGGCTTTGTCAGGAATGTATTATTGAAGATAATGAGTCCGGTTTGTTGTGTGATAAGCATGTTAAGAAACATCCACATGATAATTACGGTGAACCTATTGAACTGGTCAATTCGCCACGCTTAGGCATGTGCGGCTATACGGGACCGGCAGAAGCACCTTATTAATGAACGCTATTGAACGTCGTGCAAGCTTGGCGCTTGCTGCCATCATGTCGGTACGCATGTTGGGTTTGTTTATGATTTTGCCGGTATTTTCCTTGTACGCGCAACATCTTCCAGGGGTAACACCAACGCTGATCGGTATGGCGATTGGGGTGTATGGATTGGCGCAGGCGCTCTTGCAAATTCCCTTGGGTTTGTTATCGGATCGCATTGGGCGTAAGCAGGTGATTACCGGCGGTTTATTGTTGTTTGCGGCGGGCAGTGTGATTGCGGCGCTGTCACACAGCATTGAGGGCATTATTATCGGGCGCGCTATTCAGGGCGCGGGCGCAATTTCGGCGGCGCTGATGGCGCTGACGGCTGACTTAACCCGCGAAGAACAGCGCACCCAAGCAATGGCGCTGATTGGCGTGAGCATCGGCGTGTCTTTTATGCTGGCGATGGTGATAGGTCCCCTGTTAAATCATTGGGTTGGTGTGCCAGGCATTTTTTGGTTTATTGCCGCTTGTGCGCTCTTGGCGATTGCGATACTGCATCTGTTAGTGCCAACGCCTGTGCAGTCGCGCATTCACAGCGATGCCGACACTATACCAGCGCAATTGCAGCGAGTGCTGCACAATGCCGAGTTATTGCGCCTCAATGCCAGCATTTTTTTGCTACACATGCAGCTGACTAGCCTGTTTGTGGTGCTGCCGCTGGCACTCAAAGAGACTTCGCACTTAAACGCGGGTAAACACTGGTTGTTTTATTTGCCGATCATGATTGGCGCGTTTGCGGTCATGGTGCCGCTCATCATTGTGGCGGAAAAGCGCCGTAAAATGAAACCCTTATTCATTTTTACTGTGGCTTTGCTGATGTGGGTACAAGTGGGTTTTGCGCTCGGACACACACATCTGTACGCCCTCGTGTTGCTGCTGTTTTTGTTTTTTGTCGGCTTTAATTTTCTCGAAGCCAGCCTGCCCTCGCTAGTTAGCAAAACCGCACCGCCTGCCAGCAAAGGTACGGCAATGGGCATTTACAACACCGGACAATTCTTAGGGATTTTCCTTGGCGGCTTAGGCGGCGGTTGGTTACATCAGCATTACGGCATGAGCGCCGTGTTTTGGGGCTGTGCGGGTATGGGGCTAATCTGGCTAGGGTTAGTCAGCGGAATGCGCAATCCGCGCTACTTATCCAGCCATTTACTCAATGTGGGCGAAATGGATGAGTTCACCGCTCACCAACTCGCGCAAGAACTGCTGAAAATTCCTGGCGTAGCAGAAGCCGTAGTCATTGCTCAAGAACAGGTTGCCTATCTAAAAGTGGATAAAGAACAATTAGATATGGATGCCTTGCAAAAATTCGCCGCCTCGGCAGTCTAGTTGATAATGCACTCTATTGCTTGGCGCCTCGCCCTACCCTCGCTGATTTTAAGCTTCTGGCTAGTGCTGGCAGTATTCGGCTCATGGCTGCTACTCAATCCCAACGAAGTCAGCCTGCCAGACATCCTCAAACCGCCGCATTTCGGCGCCTGGCTAGGGCATGACGAACTCGGACGTCCGGTCTGGGATCGCCTGGTCATGGGCGCTGCTACCTCCTTTTTCGTCGCCTTCTGGGTGGTGTTAGTGTCGCTGCTACTCGGCACCCTGATCGGCACGGTCAGCGCCTGGTACGGCGGACTCACAGATCGCCTCATAGTGCATCTGATTGACGTGTTCCTTGCTTTCCCCGGCATCCTACTCGCCATTGCCCTCGCGGGTTTGTTAGGACCTGGCATCGAAAACGTGATTTTTGCGCTGTCCACCGTTGGCTGGGTTGGCTTTGCACGGCTGGCGCGGGCACAAACCCTATCGCTCAAACAACGCGAACATGTGCTCTCCGCCCGCGCTTTAGGCGCAAACACCGCACGCATCCTGCGTTATCACCTGCTCCCGCTATTACTTGCACCGCTGATTGTTGAAGGCACTTTTGGCATCGCCGGCGTCGTTATCGCTGAAGCAGGTTTATCCTTTTTAGGCTTGGGCGTGCAGCCGCCAGAAGCCTCCTGGGGCAGCATGTTGCGCGATGGCAGCCGTTACATGCTCATGGCACCGCATTTAGTGCTGGCGCCCGGCATGGCGCTCATGCTGGTGGTATTGTCGGTCAATCTGCTTGGCGATCAGATAAGAGATTGGCTGGATGTGAAGGCTTAGCCAAGCTAATAACTCAATAAGGCGGCAACAAACGCCGTAAGCCGTGCAGCAAAACAACCATTAGAAACAATAGATTGCGCACAGGCAGCGCAAGCCAAAAATAGCCCAGAGGCGTTACAGATTCCCCCTGAGCGGCGCGAGCGAGGCGACTGCCAAGCTGTAAAAACTTGCCTCGGCTGCGCGGATAATCCGCATAACCCGCCAACCAATCCGGCGGAATGCCAGACAAGCCCCCAGTAGCCCCCGCCAAAGCACCGGTGATCGCGCCTACCGTATCCGTATCGCCGCCACAATTTAGCACCGCTTGCAGGCTTTCGGCAAAATCACCGAAATGCACATACCAGGCGTACAGCGCCACCGGCACGCTGTGGTACACATAACCGCTGACGCCGTGCGCACCGCTCAAGGCGTGAGCAAATTCCGCCACTGAACGCTGCTCTTCAAACGCCAGCGCCATTGCATCCACTCGCCCTTGCCATTCCGTATCCGCCGCCGCCAGTGCCCGCAAAAAGTCACAAAACCAGTCCGCTGGCGGCGCAACAGGCGGCGCTTCACGCACAATCCAAGCGATTACCTCAGCCACCGCCAGCGCCCCGTGATAGGCACGTTCATCCGTATGCGTCAAGCGCGTGGAGGCACGCACAAACGCCCGCCGCTGCGCCGCTGCGTGCGCAAATCGCGCACCTATGGGCGCAACCCGCATCGCAGCGCCATTGCCCGCCGAATACACACCGCTATGCTGCGCAGAAAATCCCAGCCACAGCTTCACAATCGCCCGCAAGGTAGCAAAGCCAATACCGGCGGGCAAACCCAGCAGCCAGCCGCGCAAACACCAGCCCAAACGTCGCGCAAACGCCTCAGCATCCTGCCCTTGTGCCAACAAACTTTGTGTGACAAACCAAGTCTGTTCGCTATCATCACTGCCCATGCCCCAAGCGCCGAGAAAACGCTGCCGCCAGCGCCCCGGATACCAACGGCGCACGCGGCGCGCACTCAAGCCTTCAGCGGGTAAACCCAGCGCATCACCGAGCACTAACCCCAGCAGCAACCCTTGCGCGGTGTTTTCCTGAAGCGGTTGATTAAGCATAATCTTTTGATTTTCCTTAGAGAAATAAATACCTAGCAATAATTGCTTGCAGCAATTTTGACTGGATTATAACAACTCAAGCACTGAGTCTCCCCAAACTGCGTTTTTTCTTTAGAGCCTATACGAATTCCAATATATTGATTAATATACAAAACATGAAAACCACTTTATTGCTATAGTTTTTTTGTAACCCGTTGATTTTTTGGTTTCAACCCTTCGGCAAGCTCAGGACACCGCTTTGCTTTCTTAAGGAACTTAAAAGAATGAATAAGAAAA
>DYPD01000044.1 GCA_020720115.1 Thiomargarita sp.
CACTAAATTTCTGCAAAATTGGGTTGAAAATCATTGTATATTCCTCAGTATTTCGCTGATTATAAAAATAGGACTTATTTTACAGTAAATTACTCACCTTAACAGGGCTGGTTAAATAGCCCTGCCGCAAGGCAATAACGGTATCCTTAATGAAATCAGATTTACATCTTAAACGGTTAACCAGTATTTGAAACCGTTTCATACCACTGATTGAATTTTCAACATAAATTCGCTTTTTACTGATTTGTTTGTTTTCCTCCTTTTGTTCAGCCGTTAGTTCTGGTTCAGGATTGTTCTTGGACTTTCTTTGTTTTTTATGCGGAATGTAAATATCTTTAACAGAAAGATAATCTTTTTGTATACCTTGATACCCTAAATCAACGACTATTTTTATGTTTTTGAACCAATCTTGCTGAGTAGAAAATTCAGACTTGAATAATTTATAATCATGTATTCAGCCTGCAACAGCCTTTCCAATATAAAGAATTGCTTTAACTTCATTTGCAATAACAGTGTTTTTTTATAGTATGTTTATGGTGTTTTCCGCTATAGTTTTTTTGTAATTCAAGGTCTTTATGGCGATAATTGAGACGATCTGTCGCATCAACTAAAATCGCTTTGTTTTCAGAGAATTGCATAAGCTCTTCAGGATTTTCAATAGCGATGCACTGAGCTTGTCGAAGTGTAGAACGCTGGAATAATACGCTCCGTCAGTCTTTAAGGCGGTTTGTTCGCAAAACGCTTTCTTTCTCGAAGTCCGATACTTTCCATCCTATTTCCGTGAAATGGTTTATTTCGCATTACAATTACCGAGTATCACTAACTATTTAACCACTACCACCAACGTAAATCAGGCGCTAACGCACTTATTTGAAAGCGGTTTGATGCCCAGAAAAAAAGATACCCAACACTCTAGCAAATCAGCAGATCAGCGGAGCTTATCCAATACGGTGTCCACGATTTCCATCAACCGTGCATAATTGCCATCTTGTTGTTTTGCATAGTTCAACAACTCAATCGCTCTTGTAGTACGCGGCAGGTCTTTTCCAGATAAATACTCTTCGGGCGGTTCATAAAGAAATAACACCTCTTCAAATTCAACTGCACTTATAGCTTGTAATTTCTTTAACGCCGCACCGCGAGAAATGCTTTCAACTTCAACTCGCCGCGTCCTGCCCGTTTGCTCTGTCATGCCCACGCCTTCTAACACTAAGCGCGCATCTAACATTTGCCGACAACCGCGTTTGCGGCATTGAATCTTAGCCCCATCTTCGGCAAATTCTTTAAGCTCGGTCAATTCAAAAAATTCGGGATCATTGACAAATGTTTCACATTGACACGGAATCCATTTTTCATATTTAAAACGATGAAACGCATCATGAATTTTCTGCAATTCATGATCAATAATGGTGAGAAAATCGCGCTTGTGTCGTCCGTGAATACGCACCTCGATTTGCCGTTGATTATAATCCTCTGTCACCAAGGCTCGCGTCAAAGCATTCCCGCTTGTTTGAGAAAACACCACGCCATACTGCCAAACGCGGCGTTGCTGGTCTTCAATAAAACCGTGCAACTGCACAATCAACTGATGCAAAATGCCTTTGGGCATGAATACATACGCATAGCGCAAGATCAAATTCTCGTGGTTATCCCAATCAAACGCTGGACGTTCTTCTGCCAACAAGCGCGGGGCAATGTACTGTTTGCCTTCGGGCAACTCATAACAGAGCTTAAAATTCTTCATCAACTGCAACAACTCGCTGTGCATGTCGCTGTATTGCGCGTCGCACCACACGCGCTGAATATCGGTATAGCTAAACCAGCCTTGCTGCTGTTGCACACAGGCATCAAACACCACTTTATACACCGCTTCCGTACCCCATTCAGGCTTGAGAATCAAGGTCTTACGCAACAGCGGATCGTCTTGGAAATGCAAACACACGCCCACATCGTGCAAATAGCCACTCACTTGCTGCTGATGTTCGCGCTCAGCTATGCCTTGCGCTGCACACACAGCATAATAATCCTTCACATCCAAAGTGTTACGCGCATCCGCCTCTAATGCCTCGCGCACTGCCAACCAAGATTTAGGGAGCCGATTGCCGACTTGCGGTAGCTGTTGCACACGATACTGGATAAAGTCCCGAATGCCTTGCAAAGCATCAGGATCAGTAGCGAGATCGCAAGCCAAACTGGGTTCAAGATTGGCAAAACGCGCTTTTAAGGACGGCTCATCAATTTTCGGTACACGCTGATCCCGCACATTTTTCACAATAAACACCGGGCTATTGTCGCTGAGCAGCTCGACAATATTGAGCCAATAATAAAAGTTGGTGTTTTCTTTGCGCGTATCCGCCACCAGCGCGTACAGCGAGCGTTTAGTTAAAAAAACTGATGTGTGGCGTGATAAATTTCTTGTCCGCCAAAATCCCAAATATTCAAGCGAAACCTCTGCCCATTGGCTAAAGGAAATTCCCAAGGCTGCACTTCAATACCCCGCGTCGTTTCATGTTCCTTGGGCATTTCTGCATCCGTGTGTTGCAATTTGCGGCATAAACTGGTTTTCCCCGCGCCGCCTTCGCCAATAATCAACAACTTGGCTTCGTAAATATAGGATTCGCCTTGTTTTGCCAGTTCTTGGAAAAAACGCACAAGCCGCGCAAGATTAACCAGATTATCTTCATCTAAATCAAACACTTCAATAGGTGGTATGGTGATTTCTACCGCATTCGCTTTTGTCCAATAGAGATGGCGCAAATGGTCAAAATCCGCTATCCAAGCCGGGAGTTCCTTGAGTTCGAGTCCGCGTAAATCCAACTCAATCAGATGGTGCAGTTGGGCGATGGCATCGGGAAGCCGTGTCAAGAGGTTGCGTGCCAAATTCAGCACTGAGAGTTGGTGCAGTTGGGCGATGGCTTGGGGAAGCTGGGTCAAGCGGTTGTTTGCTAAATTCAGCACTGAGAGTTGGTGCAGTTGGGCGATGGCTTGGGGAAGCTGGGTCAAGCCGTTGCCTGCCAAATTCAGCACCGAGAGTTGGTGCAGTTGGGCGAGGGCTTGGGGAAGCTGCTGCAAGCGGTTGCCTGCCAAGTTCAGCACTGAGAGTTGGTGCAGTTGGGCGATGGCTTGGGGAAGCTGCTGCAAGCGGTTGCCTGCCAAGTTCAGCACTGAGAGTTGGTGCAGTTGGGCGAGGGCTTGGGGAAGCTGCTTCAAGCCGTTGCCTGCCAAATTCAGCACTGAGAGTTGGTGCAGTTGGGCGATGGCTTGGGGAAGCTGGGTCAAGCGGTTGTTTGCTAAATTCAGCACTGAGAGTTGGTGCAGTTGGGCGATGGCTTGGGGAAGCTGCGTCAACTGGTTGTATAGTAGGATTACTCAATAATTATATTTTTATAATTATTAAGCATATGATTTTATATATCTTTTATTTTAAAGATTCAGTAATCCGACTATAACTCAAATTCAGCACCGAGAGTTGTTGCAGTTGCGTGACGGCTGGGGGTAATTCGCTTAAGCGTCGCTCGCTTAAATCCAACCACCGCAGCTTGGGGAATTGCCGTAAAACCTGTTCGGATGCTGCGCCCATCCAACGCAACCATAGCCCGGCGATATGTTCTGCGCTGGGGCGGGGGCGTAGCCGTTGCCAATGTCCCCAATCAAGCACCAATCCGGGTATATCCGCGACTTCGCGCAAAGGGTTTTTGCACAGCACGATAAATTCTAGGTCAAGTTGCGCCAGTTCAGCAGGCACGATTTGGATGGCATTGCTGCTCAGATTGAGTTGGCGCAAATGCGTCAGGCGATACACTTCAGGCGGAATCTCTAACAATGGCGGGTAGTCGTAATCCCCGCCGTCTTCTTCTAACAGGGGATAGGATAAATCCAACACGGGATTTTGTGTGGCGCGGTTTTTTTCAACCAGACGCAGCAGCGGCGGGAATGTGGGCATAAGCAGGCATTCATTGGGGTGTGAGTGCGAAAAGAGGATTTGAGCATCAAAAGCACTCGGTTTTATTGCACCACAACTTAAAAACCTTCTAGGTTTGAATACCCTAGAAGGTTTTATTTGTACAGCGGCTGTAAACGGAGTGGGGTAATGGAAAAGCTGAAAGTTCAGCGGGTTACGGATGGCTGTGTAATGCCGCTAAAGCGGCTGCATAATCAGGTTCTTGGACAATTTCTGGCACTAACTCGGTGTAAAGCACCTTATCATCTGCGTCCAACACCACTACGGCGCGAGCGGTAATGCCTGCGAGGGGACCATCTTCAAGCAAAACGCCATAATCTTTAGCAAAATTGCGTGAACGCATCATGGCTAAAGGCACTACGTCTTTTAAGCCTTCTGCCGCACAAAAACGCCCTGAAGCAAAAGGTAAATCAGCAGAAATCACTAACACCACAGTGTCTGCATGGGCTGTTGCAGATTCATTGAATTTGCGTGTGGAAGTAGCGCAAACGCCGGTATCCAAACTGGGCACTATGTTGAGCAGTTTTTTCTTGCCTGCATAAGTCGCTAGGCTAACATCTGCTAAATCGGTGGTGGTCAACTTAAAATCCGGCGCACTGCTGCCAACTGCCGGCAAATCGCCATTGGTGTGAATTGGGTTGCCTTTCAGGGTGATGCTTGCCATAAGCTAAAAGTCTCCTTTGTGGGGGGAAAGTCAGGAAAGTTGCATGTATCCAACGCTTGATACCCTCTTACAGTATGGGCAAGCCGCCTGGGTATCCAGAGCGGCAAGCCACTGTCATTCATTTTTGGGTAAAAGCGGTTTGGCTTTATACATATGAATACAACTTAAAGAACAACAGAAAACAATTGGGAAGCTCAACCATCAACCGGGCTTAAGCAATAGTGATGCTTTGATCTAAATACACATCTTGAATTGCGTTAAGCAAGTTGACGCCTTCTTGCATCGGACGTTGAAAGGCTTTACGACCAGAAATCATACCCATACCGCCAGCACGTTTGTTAATCACCGCAGTGCGCACGGCTTGATGCAAATCATCTGCGCCACCCGCAGCACCGCCAGAATTAATCAAACCGGCACGCCCCATGTAGCAGTTTGCGACCTGATAACGCACTAAATCAATGGGATGATCAGTGGTCAGTTCTTCATACACTTTCTTATGGGTTTTGCCAAATTTAATGGCTGGATAGCCGCCGTTATTTTCTGCTTGTTTTTGCTTCACAATATCAGCGTTCAAAGTGGCTGCTAAATGATTGGCTTGACCGGTTAAATCAGCAGAAACATGGTAATCCACGCCGTCTTTTTTGAAGGCAGAATTGCGCAAATACGCCCACAACACAGTGACCATACCTAATTCATGTGCCCGTTCAAATGCTGCGCTGACTTCTTGAATCTGCCGACGGGATTCTTCTGAACCAAAATAAATAGTTGCACCCACTGCCATTGCGCCCATGTTAAAAGCCTGATCAACACTGGCAAAGAGGGTTTGATCATAGATTTCTGGATAGGTCAAAATTTCGTTGTGATTAATTTTGACCAGAAAAGGAATTTTGTGTGCATATTTACGCGCCACTGACGCCAATACGCCCAGCGTTGAAGCCACTGCATTACAACCCCCTTCAATGGCTAATTTAACGATATTTTCGGGATCAAAATACAACGCATTGGGTGCAAAAGAAGCCGCGCCAGAATGCTCTACACCCTGATCCACGGGCAGGATAGACAGATAACCAGTACCGCCCAAGCGTCCGGTATTAAACAGCGTTTGCAGATTGCGCATAACGATGGGGCTGCAATCTTTGGCGCTGACCACGCGGTCTACATAATCGCTGCCTGGCAGACTTAGCAAGTCTTTGGCAATGGTTGTACACTGATGGTTTAACAAATTATCGGCTTCGTCGCCTAATATGCTGATTAAGTCACTCATCGTCATCATCTCCTTGTATTTATTAAAGTTTAATCGCTTCTGTTGCACTTATGTGCGCAGCGAAAAACACCTGCGGGTGAAAAATACCAAAGCACTGAAAGCCGCCATTTGAATTTATAAAAACAGAGGCGTCAATGCGTTTCAGTATTCTTCATATTTCTGTCACACTTGTGGATGCGCTTAAAAATGCGGTGGATTTATAACTGATATACTTTGAGTCAGCTTGATTTCGAGCTACAGCCAGTGTTTGCAACAATCTGAATCATCGGATGCGTTTTACCATCCAGCCATTCGTATAAATCCATCCCCGCCGTGCCACGACAGCAGCCCTTGCTACAGGCTTGCAGTTGGGTATGCCGTACTTTGCCTTTGCGCTGCCAGTGTTCCAACATGGGCTGCAACGTCTGTGGTTCGCTGCGGAAATGGTTGACTAAATCCGTTAAGGTGGCACGCTGGTGCTGGCTTAAGTAGTTTTTTAGGTCGCTGAGGGTCATTTGCTATGTCCTTGAATATTTGGGATATTAGGATAGGGATTGACTTCAATAGTGAGGTGTGTGAGCTGTTGAAAATCTCTTAACAGGTTTTTGTAGTGTTCTACGGTGTTTGGCTGGTGTGTCAGCACAGCGATGATCGCAGCATAGTGGTGTGTACTGACCCGCCAAATGTGCAGGTCTGTGACCCAGGTATCGCCCTCTTGTTCTAGGGCTGTTTTGATGGCTAACTGGTTTTTTGCGTCCATTGCCGCATCTAGCAAAATAGGTCCCGTGTGCTGTATCAGACCATATGCCCAGCGGGTAATGATGAGCGCACCAACCATCCCCATCACTGGATCAAGCCAGTACCAACCTAGGTATTTGCCCGCGATCAGGGCAATGATTGCCAATACAGAGGTCATGGCATCCGCCAGTACATGCAAATAAGCTGCTTGCAGGTTATGGTCGTGCTCATGTGCGTGGTCATGGTCATGGTTATGCTCCTCTTCAGGCGCGTGCTGATGATCATGCTGTAATAACCAGGCGCTCATGAGATTGATGACGAGACCTAAGCAAGCAATCAAGATGGCTTCGTCAAACTGAATGTTTTGGGAATCTAGCAACAAGCGTTGTACCGACTCAAGCATCATTACCAGCGCAACAACAGCAAGGACAATAGCGCTGACAAAACTGCCTAATACATTTACTTTTCCTGTGCTAAAGGCATACGCTGGGTCAGCGGCATGTTGGCGGGCATAGCGGTAAGCAAAAAGTGTAATAAGAAAAGCGGCTACATGTGTGCTCATGTGCCAGCCGTCTGCTAGCAACGCCATTGAGCCATACAGGCTACCCGCAACGATTTCTACCAACATAGTTGCGGCAGTCAGCCACAAAACCCAGGTTGTGTGCTGTTCGCCTTGAGTATTTTTTAATGCAAAATCATGGTTATGCCGCCAGTTGTCCAAGGTATGAGCAGACATTTTTTAAAAGCTCCAAATGAATAGTTAGTGAATATTTAGACTAATTGTCTAATGACCTGCACTGAATTTTTGCGCTCTTTATTGCCATTCATGCGCAACAGCAGCAGAACGCAAGCGAATACCAGTAATAGCCCGATAATCCAGGCGGCGGACTGTAGGGGATGGCGCGTGAAGGTGGCGCTTTGGTAGAAAATCACCGCGCTCATGTAGCCAACGCCAGTCGTCCAGGCGGCAACAAACAGCGCCCAGCGCGCTCCGGTTTCTCGATAAATTGCGGCGGTGGCGACGGTGCAGGGAAAGTACATCAGGATAAACAACAGGTATGCAAAAGCGCCCGCAGTGCCGTCAAAACGCGCCATCATGGCGCCAAAAGTGGCGTTGGTAACGGCTTGGGCTTCGGCGGCTGTTTCTAGGTTGCTGACATCGCCGATTTGTATGCCCAGCGGGTCGAGCAGGGTGTCTCTGACGGCAGCAAGATTGGCGGGAATGGTGGCAAAAGCGGCGCTTAGTCCGCTCCATAGATCAAAGGGTGCAGGTTCGTTGTGGGTTGCTGCTTCTGCCGCGCCCAGTTGTCCGTAAATGGCGTCCAGTGTGCCGACCACTACTTCTTTAGCAAGCACGCCGGTAAATATGCCGACGGTGGCAGGCCAGTTGTCATCTTGAATGCCCATTGGCGCAAAGGCTGGCGTTAGGGTGCGCCCAATCTCGCTTAAGACGGATTTGTCGCTGCTATCGTTGCCAAAACTCCCGTCTGTACCCCAGGCGTTGAGGAAACTGATGACGACCACCATTGGCACTATGATTTTGCCGGCGCGCAAAATGAACCCTTTGAGGCGTTCCCAGGTGTGTTGCAAGATGCCTTTAGCGGTTGGTAGATGATAGGCAGGTAATTCCATCACGAAATGCCCAGCTTCGCCGCGTAGCAAGGTGTATTTCATGATGAGTCCGGTCAGGATGGCAACGGCATGCCGAGTAGGTAAAGTCCAAACACTAGGTTTTGCCCATTGCTAGGGAAAAAGGCAGCGGCAAAGAGTGCGTAAACCGGCAAGCGTGCGCCGCAGGACATGAAGGGATTCATCAGCACCGTCAGGTGGCGGTCGCGCTGATTTTCCAGGGTGCGGGTTGCCATAATCGCCGGTACATTGCAGCCAAAACCGACGATCAGGGGTACGAAGGATTTACCCGGTAAGCCGATAAAGCGCATGAAACGATCCATGACAAAAGCAGCGCGTGCCATATAGCCAGAATCTTCCAAAAAGGATAGAAACAGGAATAAAAAAGCAATGATGGGGATGAAGGTTGCCACCACTTGAATGCCGCCGCCGATGCCGTTGGCAATCAGCGTGGTGAGCCAGGCGGACAGCCCCCAGCCGTTGAGCACCGAGGCAACGCCTTCAACTAACAAGGTGCCGACAAAAATATCAAAAAAATCAACGCTGATGTTGATGGTGAACATAAACATTAAGTACATCACCAGCAAGAAAATCGGAATGGCAAGTACGCGGTTGAGCACCACTTGATCAATGCGGTCAGAAAGATTGCGTGCCAGTATGCCGCTTTTTTTCAAGCAAGCATCGGTGAGACCGCCAATAAAGCTGTAACGTGCATCGGCAATCAAAATATCTAAGTCTTCTGCAAATGCGCCTTCCACTAACTCGCGCAATTGCGTCGCTTCGTGCAACACAGCGGCATTCATGCCTTCGCTAAAGTTGGCATCGCCTTCGAGCAATTTCAGCGCAATCCAGCGAGCGTGCGCTTGGCGCTCTGTATCTAGGTAGGGTTTGGCGGCTTGGCTTATGCGTTGCACCGCTGCTTCCAGCGTTTCTGTATAGCTTACTTGATGTTTTGGCAAGGTTTTTTGCGCAGCACTTTGATTGATGGCATCACGCAGGCTATCCAGTCCTTCGTTATGCGCCGCCGAAACCAACACCACAGGCACGCCTAATTCCTGTTCCAAACGCGCCGCATCGAGTTTGTCGCCGCGCTCACGCAACACATCCATCATATTCAGCGCCACCAGCACCGGCACATCCATATCCAGCAGTTGCGTGGTCAAGTACAGATTGCGCTCTAAATTGGAGGCATCCAGGATGTTGATAATCAAATCGGCAGCGCCAGAAAGGATATAATTTTGCGCGATTTCTTCGTCTACCGAGCCGTGCTCTGGTGCGGTATCCAGGGAATAAATGCCTGGTAAATCAACTAACTCCACTTGCTTTTCTGCGTGAGTGTAGTGCCCGCTTTTACGATCTACAGTCACGCCAGGCCAATTACCGACCTGCTGTTTAGCGCCGGTGAGCGCATTAAAAACTGTAGTCTTGCCGCAATTGGGATTCCCCACCACACCAACTATATAGTGGCTTTCAAGGGCAGATTGGCTACTGAATTTCATGATTTAACTCTCTCAATTTGCAGGGCTTTTGCTTCCCCTAAGCGCAAACTTAAGGCAAAGCCGCGAAACTGGATTTCTACTGGATCGCCCATCGGAGCATAACGCATAACGCTAAATTCTGTCCCCGGCGTTAAACCCATAGACAAGAGCTTTTGCCGGTAGCCTTTTTCACCTTTATCAATGCCAATAACCCTGCCGCGTTCGCCGAGTTTCAGGTCACTTAAACGTAAGTTCATCTGTACCACCCTTAAATCTATAAGAAAAAATTTTTATAAACAAGCGGTTAGTTGTTTGTCGTGGGCATATGAATGGTCGCCACCCAAATGTGCTGCGCCATTTGCTGTCCCAGCGCCCAGCGCGTTGCCGCGCAACATACCAGCACACCGCCACCGCTCTGGCTGTATATGATTTCCAGATCGCAACCGTCACTCATGCCCATTGCCAATAAACGTCTGAGCAGCGACTTGCTGCCCGATACTCTGACCACCCGCACCCATTCTCCCGCTGTGGCTCGATTCAGCGGATAGGGGCGAGTTAAAGTTGCGCTTGTACTCATCAACATGGCTGGTGTTCCTGTTTAAAGTAATGCCTAAATTCATGACTTAGTTTTGTCATATCCTAGCACAAAACGGTCAATCAAAAACAAGAATTATTATCATTTGGGCTGCGATTTTAAGCACATTTGTCACTGCTGTTAGCTTTGTTGTTATAGTGCGCCCGCCTGAAACTGTTCTCAGGGATATTTATTAAGTTATTAAAATCAATTATTTATATAAAATATGATGCGGCAAAAAATGCAGTTTCTGGCGGATATGAATATAGGTGCGGCAAAAACAAAAAAAACGGCAAGCCGTTGTTCGAGTTGCCGTTTTTAAAGGAAAAAATTAAGCAGTGCGGGGTGCGGATTAAGTCCACTGAGTAATTTTATTACCCTCTTTATCCGTGAAAGAACCAACAATAATCATAATAAAATCAATGAGTGCCCAGATACCTAGCCCACCCAAAGTCACCAATTGCAGAATACCTGTCCCAATTTTGCCTACATAAAAACGATGAAAGCCCAAAATACCGAAAAAGAAGCACAATAAAAATGCCGGAAGAATGCGTTTTTCCGAGTCAGAACCTGCTATTACGTTAGCCATAATCACTCTCCTAAGTCAGTTGTTGTTAGCCAATAATGCCATGATTTTACACAAAAAAATCACAAATATCCGTGAATGATATGTGCCTGGTGAGAATACTTGAATTATTTGATGCTTGTCAAACAACACAAAATATTTAACGCCGTCACTCAATGCCCACTCGAATTTGTCGCTTGCCGCTTTGCTTTCATTGAGTCGAGTGCTTTTTCAGACAACTTCGGTATAATCAATTTTTCAATTTTCCTTAAGTTCCCTCAAAATGGGTTACAACGCACAAATCACTATGTCTTTAGACCCTTCTGGTTTTCATTTCGCCTATCCGCTCTGGCTCTATGCTTTACTCGTCCCAGTGATTTTGTGGCTATTGCCGCCAGGACAGCGCGTGATACAAGAACACAAAACGCGCTTGCGCCGATATGCTGACGAACACTTGTTGCCGCATTTGCTGATGCAACCCAAAAATGCTCAAGCGCAACACCGCCGCAGCTTGCTGTTGTGGATGCTGCTGTGGTGTCTGGGTATTTTAGCAATGGCAGGTCCACGCTGGAATTTTACCGATGTTCAAGTTTTTCAACCCGGTTCGGATGTGGTGATTCTATTTGACTTATCGCGTTCCATGAGTGTGAGCGATGTCAAGCCTTCGCGCCTGGCGCGGGCGCGTCAGGAGGTTTCAGACTTAATCGAAACCCGTAGCGGTGTGCGCATGGGCATGGTGATTTTCGCCACGGTTGCACATGTAGTCGCGCCCATTACCGATGATACCCAGACCTTGCAACATGTGTTGGGCGCCTTGGATACCGACATGGTACAGCTCCAGGGCAGCCGCTTAAGTCATGCACTAGAGCGTGCGGAGCAATTATTGGCAGCACAGCCAGCGGGTAACTCGCGTTCGATTTTGCTGCTCAGCGACGGCGATTTTCCTGAACCAGATTTGTTACAGCGCATCGCGCAACTGCGCCAACAGCAAGGCATTCGTTTTTATGTGATGGGCTTAGGCACCCCAGAAGGCGGGCGCGTGCCTTCGCCACGCGGCGATTGGATGCTCGACGCGCAAGGGAAACCGGTGATTTCTCCGCTGGCAGAAGCCCAATTACAAGCCTTAGCGCAAGCCGGCAATGGTCTTTACGTTCGCGCCCATTACCAGGATGCCGACACGCAATTGCTGCTAGGGCGTATTCAATCCGATGCGCCGCCCATTCTAAAAAGCAATCCGATTCGGGTTTGGTACGAACGCTACTATTTACCCGTGCTACTGATGGTTATCCTGTTATTGCTGCGCTTTCGGCGCGGTGCGCAATTGTTACAGGGTTGATTAAAGCAACTTGAGTTTATTGCTCAAGCACTTGCGTCTGCTCTATTTTTCTCCTATTTCCGTGTTTTTTCGGAATACACTCATGAACTATTTTTTCTGCACTCGCCACATATCCTTGTTGTTTTGCTTAGGGCTATTACCCCATACCGCCTGGGCGGGTTGGTTTACCAACCAAGCCCAAGAAGCGGCTGAACGCTTTGTACAAGGCGACTACGCAGCCGCTGCCCAGCAATTTACTGACGATTATCGTCAAGGCGTGGCGCATTACCGCAACGGCGACTTTGAAGCAGCAGCAAACGCCTTTCAGCGCGTACAGCGTGAAGCAGTCAAATTAGACGCGCAATACAACCTAGGCAACAGCTACTACCAGTTAGAGCGTTTTGCCGACGCGATACAAGCCTATGAAAAAGTCTTACAACAACAACCCGAACATCAGGATGCTCAACACAATTTGGAACTGGCAAAAGCACGTTTAGCACTACAAATGCCGCAAGCACCCGCACAAGAACCACCGCCAGAAGAACAACCACAGACCCAAGAAAAGCAAGAAAACCAGCAAGCTGAGCAACAACAAACCGAGCAAGAGAAAAAGCCAACTGAGGAAGAACCACAGCCAAAAGACCCGCAAGAGAAAAAAGAACAAAAAGAACAAAAAAACAGCCAAGAACAAAAAGAACAATCAGACAGCAAAGAACAAAAGCAGTCAGAAGACCAACAATCTGAAGAGCAAAAAGAACAAAAAGACTCAGAGAAAAAAGATCAACAAAGCGGCAGCGAATCAAAGGAACAGCAATCAGGTGATAGCCAAAAATCCACCTCACAAAAAGACGCCGAACAACAACAGGGCGAGCAATCAGACCCACAACAGAGTTCAGGTGAACAATCAGAACAACAGCAACAGGGGCAATCTGGCGACCAACAAGCAGATAAAAATCAAGGCGATCAGTCCGATCCGCAACAGCAAAACAGCGGTGAACAGCAAGACGATAAACAACCGGGGCAATCTGACGAGCAAAAGCCCGAAGGCGATTCTCATAAGCCAGACGAGTCTGCGCAACAACAGGGAAAAGAAGGGGAGAAAAAACCTTCCACAGAAGCTACCAGCACTGATCCCGCGTCAGAGGAAGTTAAAGCCGGAGATAAACCCAAATCCACAGAAGAAACTCAGCAAGGCGATGAGGGCAAGCCAACCGAAGAGCTGTCAAAAGCGGGTGAACAAGCTAAAGAAATTGCTGAGCAAGCAAGCGAAAAAAGTCAGCAAACAGAACAATCAGAGGGAAAGACTCAGCAAGAAGATAAACAAGCTAGTCAAAATCCTGGTGAGAATGATAAACAACAGGATCAACCTAATGGTGCGGGCAAAGAAGCTCAGGATCAAAAAGGACAAGGAAAAACTGAACGCGAAAAGGCTCGATCTACCGAGAGCGAGCAGCCGCAAGAACTGGATGCTAAGGGTAAAAAAGAATTATCCGGTGATAAGGACGCGCAGCGCGGCAAGGAAATGCCTGGAGACGCCAAATCTGTTCCGCCCGATAGCCCTAACAGCGAAGCCGTGCAATCGTTTGATCAATTGGGTGTGGCACAAGAGACCGAGCAGTCGCAACCTGGCAAAGCCGCAGGTAAAAGCGAACAGGTATTAAAGCAGATTTCAGAAACATTGGTTGAACAATGGTTGCACCGTGTTGAAGGCGAGCCTGGCACTTTAATCAGCAATCAGTTTTTATTGGAAGAACGCAAAGCCTGGGAGCGTAGCCAACGCCGTTTAGTCGAGCCGCGTCCCTGGTAAGCTTTAACCCCAAGTTCTATTATATTATCTGAGGATAAATAAGCACTTATGTCTCATTTGCAAGCCCCAACCCCAACCACAATTGAAGCCTATATCGCCCTGATTGACGAGGCTTTGCTAGAAATCCGCGATCTGTATGACGCTTTAGACTATGAAATGGATGGTTTGAGTAAAGCGATGGATTTTATTCCTCGCGTAGAAACTGAGCTACAGGCGTTAAAGCAAGCCTTGCTGACCGAACAAACGCATCGTTTTGGCGCAGATTTGGAGTATATGCCGTTGATCTCAAATCAAAATACTTATGTACTGCCGTTTAAGTTGCTGTTGACGGACATTAGCCGTATTCATCGCCAAGGTCTGGGTCTGGATGCGCAGGACAGTTAAAGTTTAGAGCGCAGACGGACTGAACAAACCTATAACGTGCCCCGGACCTGCGGGCACTATGGTTGCGGGGAATTTTTGTTCCACGCTGCTCAGGCGGTAACGCGGTGGGTTTGTTAAGCGTTGCAGACTGGTAGGGGTTTGCGGCTGCGGGGTTTCTACCCGCACCTCGGTGTTCGCCTCCACATATAAATGCACTTCCGCCACATGTTCGTATTGCACATCTGGCTGACCATCTTGATCAAAATCCAAATAGCCGCTGTGTGCATCTTTTAGGATATGCGCCAATTGTGGAAAATGTCCGCCTTGGATAATGAGATGAGCGTTTTGCTGGCGATTACCCTGATAAACAACGGGCACCGCAAAAGTGCCATTGCGAAAATCCAGCGTCAGGCTTTGTACATAAGGATTATTAATGATAACCCGCCGAGTACGGGGCTGGCTCATGAGCAGCAGCCCCTCTTGGGTATGCAATTGCAGTTCGTCAGCATTCAAACGCAGCACCAAATGCACGGCTGGTTCGTTTTGCCAGGTATGCAAAACCGGCGGATAAGCGGGCAGAGGGGTATAAGCTAAGCTTAACAGTGGTAACAACCAACCTGACGCACTTAAACAAAGCCGCCAAAGCCTCTGCCAAGAAGAAAGGAAATTCTGAAATGCTGACATAGTAATAGTGCCTGTACCTGGCGAAGTGATTTAGGGGACAGTACCCATTTCCGCCCTCATGTAATTTTAGTGTAATGATTTAATTATAAAAAGTTTAAAACCAGGCAGTTGTCATCAATGGTTATGTCGGGGTGACAGGTGGAATCACAGCAGAGGTTAGCAGGGTTTGAAAGACGAAAGCGTCCTAGCAGTTAGGCTAGGTCCATGCCAGCAATAAACAGTGCTATGCCAACCAAATTTTGCAAACCAGCCAGGTCTTAGAAAAGCGTAAATAGCGGGATTGGTATGATTTTCAAATAAAAATATACCATACTATGGGTTCAAATGAACTCCATCCATTGGGTGGCTTGAAGTCTTATTGCATAACACACCTCATCTAACCATTAAAGCAATCAAGTATTACGAATTATGCTGAGAGAAATTCCCCATGTTAAACAAGTGCCTGGAGAAGCGCGGCGGCGCTGGTTTATGGACGATGAACTTGACTTGGTGGTTTGGTTTGATGCGCAAGATCAGGTATTAGGGTTTCAATTGACTTACGACAAACCCGCACAACCGCACGCGCTGACTTGGCACAAAAACAACGGCTTTCGCCACGACAGCGTGGATGACGGGGAAAATCGTCCGGGGCGTTACAAGGGTAGCCCGATTTTGTTGGAAAATGGTCCCTTTCATGGGCACACTATCGCCGAACGCTTTTGGCTTGCGGCGGCGCAATTAGAGCCTTCTCTGGCAGAAACTGTGTATAGCACTTTGCAGAATTTTGACGAGGACGAGACATGAAACAAGCGCAGCTATTCATCGCATTGGGGGCGGGCAATGCGTTTTTGGCGGTGGTGATGGGGGCTTTTGGCGCTCATTGGTTAAAGGATTCGCTAGGCGCTTATGCGACAGTGTATGACACCGGCGTAGAATACCAAATGGCGCACGCATTGGGTTTGGTCATGATCGGCATCATTGCGTATTGGCAGCAAAATTCGCCCTGGTTAGCGATAGCGGGTTGGTTGCTGATGGCAGGTATTATTCTGTTTTGCGGCAGCCTGTATGCACTGAGTCTCAGCGGCATTCTGGCTTTGGGCATGATTACGCCGCTGGGCGGGCTATGCTTTTTGCTGGGGTGGTTGAGCCTTTTGCGCCTGGCATGGCAGGACTCGTAAGACATGCTGCGCTTTTTTCTAGTGTTTGTGTTTATTCAAGTCATGCTCTTTTCAACTGAACTTTTGCAGCCAGTGCAAGCAGCGTTGGTGATTCCTTGGACTGAAGGCGTCGCCGCTTTGAGCACTTGGCTCATTCAGACATTTGACAGCCGCGTGTTGGTAGAAGGCGTGGTAATTCGCAGCCTAGACAGTGGTTTTGCAGTAGAGATTCGTGCCGGTTGCAATGGTGTAGAAGCCAGCATTATTCTCGCAGCGGCAATTTTTGCTTTTCCTCATGCGCCTTTACAACACAAATTAACTGGTTTTTTGCTGGGCTTTAGCACTGTGCAGTTGCTTAATCTACTGCGTATCATCAGCTTGTTTTATATAGGACAGTGGAACAAAAGCCTGTTTGACTGGGCGCATCTGTATTTGTGGGAAGTGCTGATTATGTTGGATGTGCTGATTATTTTTCTGCTATGGATAAGCTATTTACCGCGCCCAGCGGTGTTGGTACCACCACAACCGAGCAACGGCTAAGCTTTTTGTTTAGAACTTAAGCAGGGTAAACATTATACGGATTACAGAATAAGCATGTTTTATTTGAGCTTCATTTATGCTGCGGGTTCATTTTCCAAGGTTTGAATGAGCGGCCAAATGATGGTAGAGAATTGCTGCACGCTGATAGGTCCTATGTGTTTGTAACGAATGACACCCTGCTTATCAATGACAAAAGTTTCTGGCGTGCCCGTTACGCCATAATCAATACCAATCCGCCCATTATTATCAAAAGCACTGGCAAGGTAAGGATCGCCGTGTTTTTGCAACCAAGCTTGGGCATCTGGTAATTCATCTTTCCAATTCAAACCATAGAGATTAATACGCTTTTGTTGCGCTAATTGCATCAGCAATGGATGCTCTTGGCGACAAGAAACACACCAAGACGCCCATACATTAAACAAAGACACCTTGCCTTTGAAAGTATCTGAACCTAAAATTTCTGTTGTCTTAGTTACCCTGGGTAAAAGAAACTGGGGTGCTGGCTGATTGATTAGCGTTGAATCCAATTGACGCGGGTCTTTACCCAAACCAATGTATAAAAAAATCACCAGCATTAAAAAAATGAATAAAGGTAGAAGATAACGGAGGCTACGCATGGAATGATTGCCTTTTTTAAGGAAGTATATGAGTTATAAAAATGTCTGAAGAATATGGCTAACCCGATTGATAAACAATCTTCACTACATCGAGTTCTTGCGTGTTATTTTTCAGTCGTTTAGGTTCAGGTGCTGTTGAGATTTAGATAACGGCGGCTTTTGGGTCTTTTTTGTACCTAGCTGCGTTGATTTTTGCTGGCAATGGGTGGTATTGCAGTGCAGTAATCACTTTGTTCGGCGCGAACAATTCTCAAAAATCCTTCTGGTTCTCATATCAACAGCGCCTTAACCCTTGGCGTATCAGTTATTTTAATAGGTTTTAGCCGCGTAGGGGGAGATTTATGTCGCCGCGAAAATGTTCCCCCAAAAATCTTCTAAAGCCGCATAATGTTCGCTCTTACTCTAAGCCATGACGCTTTAGGGTCAGCCTGGGGAGCATTCTGGCAACAACCTCGCCTAAATTTCATCATTGCAGGCGTGGCAAAGCGATTGCAGGCTCTCTATACTGTTAGACTCATATCCGCCAGAAACTGCATTTTTTGTTCTGTCAAATTTAATGCAAATGATTGATTTTTAACCACTTAATCAATATCCCTGAGGGCAGTTTCAGGCGGAGCGCAGTCTAGTTCTGATTTTCCTTAATCCCTTTATGAACACATTTATGAGCAAGGCGTCTTCCTTATGCACACATCAGATCAACGCATATTAATCACCGCTTTTGTCAGCTTTTTTTTACTCACTCCGTCAGTTTGGGGAATAGATGCCTACGCAGAACGCAAAATCCGCCTCGCGGCGATGGAGTGTGAACATGCACTCAATGTTCAGCCGCCCAAAACCGAGATTGCTCTGCGTGTATTGCAGCGTTATTTTCAAAAATACAGCCTATACCGCGACGCTGCGGTTGCCCGCGATCCTGACCTATGGATATCAGAAGAGCAGCACCCCACAGGTAAACGTTTTTTGGATAAGAGCTACCAGGCTATTCTCAGTCTGTGCGAACGGGAGTTACCCAAAAAACTGGAGCAAGCCGCACAAGATTTTGCTCGCTATCAGGAACGGCAAAAAAATGCCGCACAACAGCAGCAAGCCTTGCATCAACAGCAACAAACTAAGGCATTACAACAGGTTAAGCAAGCAGTTGGACACTATTGTCAAAACTACAGCCGTTTGCCGGTGCAATCTGAACTCAGCGACAGCGCCAAACTTCAGTTAAATAACGACTACGCGGCTTATACACAAGCCCGCAAAGCGGCGCTAGGCTTGTACGCAGATATTGAACAAGACAACTTTGCTGGCTTGTTGAAAACCCAAGATCAAGCGGCACTGCAACCCAAAACGCAAAGCGTGCGCGAATGGTTTGAATATTGCGAACTGGTATTTGCTGACCATCTGAGCAAAACCGTTGAAGCCGAAGGTCCTCCTGTACCAAATGCGCCTGTCAACAAAGCCGAGCTTGCTCCCGCAAAACCCGTTCAAACCGCAGAAGCGGCGCCCACTAAACGGGTGGAAGGTGCTGACGAAACCAAAGGCGAAGTAGCAACGGACAAGTCAACTTCAACTGCCAGCAATGCCTCCACAGCAGCGGCTTTAGTCAAGCCAGCCAAACCGGTTGCCGTACCAGCCAATACACCTGAAAGCAAACCAGTAGATAAACAACAACCCAGCACGCCGCCCATTGCCACAGCAGCGGCGCAACCGCCCGCACCCATCAGTCAAATGCCGGAAAAATCTCCAGCGAAAGTGCCCACACCTACACCAGCAGCAGTTAAGCCCAAACCTGAAGCGCCACCAACGCCGCCTGCTCAAGCCAAACCCGAAGTGGTAAAACCTGCTGAAAAAGCACCCGCTGACACGGCAGACACAGCCGCAGGTGTAGCAGATACCGGCGACGTGGGGGATACTGGCGATGCAGGGGATGAAGAAGATGATTACCAGTTAGCATTGAAAAAAGCCAAAGCGGATCGCCTCAAAATCCTCAAAAAAGAGAAACGCGCCCCGGAATATCTGGATGAAGATCAAGATAACATTCTGGCATCTAAAGAATGGTTCTTTGAAGATTATGATAACAAGGATAATCCTAAAGCCTGTCGCATTTACACCTTTAAAGGCGACGCTCTAGCTGAACAAGATGCCATTAAAGGTTCTTGCTTTGAAGAATAATACCCCGCAACAGGTGCTTTAACTCACTTAAGCACCTGTTGTAGAGGGTATCACTGGAATCCTACGCAATCTCCCAGCAACTTTAACCAGACCTCAAATAACGTATGTAGTTATTGGCAAAGTTGCTCTGCTGACGCAACAATGACGTAAATCAGGCATGTGGATTTCCACTGCAATTGAACAAGGTACTCTGCGTCAAGCAAGTGCATAAAGTGCAATTGATTGACCACTGATACCCTATCCCACAGCCGCAAGTGCTGCTACCATAAATCCTTCCTTCACTTCATCAAGCATTAGGTTATGGCTCAATATATCTACACTATGAATCGGGTTGGCAAAGTTGTGCCACCCAAACGCGAAATCCTTAAAAACATTTCCTTATCCTTTTTCCCCGGCGCAAAAATTGGCGTACTGGGCTTAAATGGGTCAGGTAAATCCAGCTTGCTGCGCATCATGGCGGGCGTGGACAAAGACTACAATGGCGAAGCGCGTCCGCAAGCGGGTATCAAGATCGGCTATTTATCGCAAGAACCGCAGCTAAACCCTGACAAAGACGTGCGCGGCAACGTCGAAGAAGCCGTGCAGCCGATTAAAGACGCGCTGACGCGACTGGACGCGGTGTATGCCGCGTATGCCGAACCTGACGCGGATTTTGACGCACTGGCGAAAGAACAAGGCGAATTGGAAAACCTGATTCAAGCCAGCGACGGACACAATCTGGATCGCACCTTAGAAATCGCCGCCGACGCGCTACGCCTGCCCCCTTGGGAAGCGGATGTAAACAAGCTATCTGGCGGGGAAAAACGCCGCGTCGCCCTGTGTCGCCTGTTGCTCTCCAAGCCCGACATGCTGCTGCTTGACGAGCCAACCAACCATCTCGACGCAGAATCCGTCGCTTGGCTTGAGCGATTTCTGCTTGAATATCAAGGCACTGTGGTCGCCGTCACCCATGATCGCTACTTCTTAGATAACGTCGCGGGCTGGATTTTAGAACTGGATCGCGGTCAAGGCATTCCTTGGGAGGGTAATTATTCTTCTTGGTTGGAGCAGAAAGAAAAACGCCTAGAAATGGAAGAAAAACAAGAATCTGCTCGACAACGGGCGATGAAAGCCGAACTCGAATGGGTGCGTAGCAATCCCAAAGGTCGCCACGCCAAGAGCAAAGCACGTTTAGCGAAATTCGACGAACTTGCCAACCAAGACATCGAAGAACGCAACGAAACCCAAGAAATTTACATCCCGCCGGGGCCGCGTTTAGGCGATTTAGTGATCGAAGCCAACCACTTGCGCAAAGGCTTTAGCGAGCGTTTGCTGGTGGAAGATTTAAGCTTCAACTTACCGCCAGGCGGCATTGTCGGGGTCATCGGACCCAACGGCGCGGGTAAAACCACGCTGTTTCGCATGTTGGCAGCGCAAGAACAACCCGACAGCGGCGAATTGCGTTTTGGCACAACGGTACAACTGGCGTATGTGGATCAATCGCGTGACAGTTTGGACGGCAGCAAAACCGTGTGGGAAGAAATTTCCGATGGGCAAGACATTATCGAAGTCGGAAAATATCAAACCCCATCAAGAGCTTACGTCGGACGGTTCAACTTTAAAGGCTCAGATCAACAAAAACGAGTGAAAGACCTGTCAGGCGGCGAGCGCAACCGTGTGCATTTAGCTAAGCTCTTGAAAAGTGGCGGCAATGTGCTACTGCTTGACGAACCCACCAACGACTTAGACGTGGAAACCCTGCGTGCGCTTGAAGAAGCCCTGCTCGAATTCCCCGGCTGTGCGGTGGTGATTTCGCATGATCGCTGGTTTCTTGACCGCATCGCCACGCATATGCTGGCGTTTGAAGGCGACTCGCAAGTCGTCTGGTTTGAAGGCAACTACGCCGATTATGAAGCCGACCGTCATCGCCGTTTAGGTAAAGAAGCGGATGAGCCACATCGGATTAAATATAGGCGGTTGAAAGATTAAAATTTGTAGGATGGGTAGCGGCGCGTTGTGATGCTTGATTTTGGTGCGAACTTTATCGCGCCGAGCACCATCATTCGCCAATACCCAAATGATGGGTTTCGCTTCGCTCTACCCATCCTGCCGTGCTCGCCGCAAGAGCGGTTCAAACTTCATTCCCACGCTGGAGCGTGGAAATGAGAAAAAGTTCAAAGAGGAAATTTCAATGTATATATGTTGTGATCTTGGCGGAACAAACGCTCGTTTTGGTGTTTATGAGCCACCATTAGGGCAAATACTCCCGATTTCTAAAAAGTCATATCCGAATAAAAATTTTGCAGATTTTTATGAATGCTTTGAAAACTATTTGGCTTTTTTAAACGAGCAACCACAAAAGTTTAGTATTAAGCATACTTCTCTTGCCATTGCAGGACGAGTTGATAAAGAGCGAAAAACAGGTGTTCTTACAGCAGGCGCAGTTTGGAGAAGTATAGAACTTAACGAAATGACAGAAATCTTATCTGCATATGAACATTCTCAATCAACCTCAATGATTAATGATTTTGAAGCTCTTGGCTATGGAGTTTTATTATGGAAAGAATTAGGACTTAAAGAAGAAGATTTTCAAAATATCTTTGGTAATTTTAGAGTGTTAAAAAGGAAGAAAAAAATAATATTTCTATCATTTGTGTACCTGGAACAGGTTTAGGTGTTTCATCCCTAGTTACGGGGTTAATGAAGGATGATTTTCCATATGTTATTGCATCTGAAGGGGGGCACACAACTTATGCGCCTGAACAAAAGAGTCACCTAAAGTTTCTTTTGAGGCAAGATGATTTCAGAAAGCGTTCATTTGAACAAGCATTGTCCGGTCCTGGGTTGGAAAATATTTACACCCATCTTCACCCTACTTACAAAAAAATAGATGCTGAAGAAATTATTAGACGTTCTAATGAAAATGACAATGATCCAATTGCACTGGAAGCTGTTGATCTATTCTGTGAAATGTTAGCTATTTTCTGCGGCAATATGGCATTAGTGTTTAACTGTGATAAAGCTGTATATCTTTGGGGAAGTGTAATAAAAGATATAAAATCTAATCAGCTTACGAATGCTTTCAAAGACCATTTTTCGGAAAGAAAACATAAAGATAAGCTTTAAAGTATACCAGTTTTAAAGGTTGTTAATGAAGAACTTCCTTTGTTTGGTTGTGCGAATTATGCTAATCATTACATAAAAAACTGCGAGTCAAAGTAAAGCTATTATTTTAAGAAAAGGTACCGTGATTCTATGTTACATACAATAGATAGATTAAAGGAAATTCGTGAAGCGAAAGGGATAAATAGAGGTGAACTATTAAGAAGGTTAAACGCGGAAATCACTTTACCATGCTTTAATATCTCCGCTAAACAATTAAGGGATTTGGAAAATGGAGGGGTTAAACTCTACTCGCATTGAAATTATTAAGCAGGCATTAATGAACATATTTCCAAATGAGTCAATTCAGGTAAATCCTGTGGGTGACACTGATGAAGATTTGCAATTTACACCCGTAAGTTTCAATGAAACTGAGCAGAAGCGAAAAAATATTCAAAACATTCGGGGTAAGTCCAAAAATCCTGCATCATCTATAAATGATGCTTGTATGCAACATAAAATTCTATTCATTGCAGCTAATCCAGCCGACACGAATCGCTTGAATATTGATAAAGAATACAAAGGTATACGCAATGCGTTGCAACAAAGTAGGCGTAGAAATGACTTCATACTGGAACTATCGCTGGCAGCCAGTGCTACTGATTTACACAATGAACTGCTACGCCATACTCCTCAAGTAGTGCATTTCAGCGGACACGGCGGAAATGGGTCGCTGATATTTGCAGAGCAAAATGACAGCAAACAAAAAGTGACAGCGGAAGCACTGGCAGCTCTATTTAGTTTGTGTACTGAATATATCGAATGCGTAGTGCTAAATGCTTGTTACTCCGATACTGTTGCACAAGCCTTGTGTGCTCATGTACCACAGGTGATTGGAATGCAAGACCAAATTGCAGACAACGTAGCAATAGAATTTTCTGATGCCTTTTATAATGCTTTGTTCAATAATGACTGTAATTATGAACAAGCATTTAAACACGGAAAAACACGTTTGCTACTACACAATTTACCTGGCCATCTACGACCACAACTTAAGACCTGCCCTCACCTGTGACCTAAGAGCTAAGCCCGCGTAGGTCGCATAAGCCGTGTAGGGTGAGCTAATTCCGTCCAATGAATTTCATTTATTGGCACATAATTACCACGGAATTTGCCCACCATTCGATGCTTCAATAACATCCGAATGGCGGGCAAAGCAGTGGTTAATTCAAATTCTTTTCCTATATCACGGACGGCTTTTGCCCACCCTTGTATCTTCCCTCCATGATGATTAGCTATCATCATACGGAAATCAGAGAGACTGTATAGGCCCTTAGACCTTGAGTCTGTCGCGTAGATAAGTCACTGACTTTCCATCAGTTTAGCAATCAGTAAGACTGAACGGTACTTGTGCTGAGCTTGCGATGCACTGAGCTTGCGATGCACTGAGCTTGCGATGCACTGAGCTTGTCGAAGTGTCGAAGCATCCAAGACTTCGAGTCCGCATACTTCGACAAGCTCAGCACAAGCAGCACAAGTCTGTTTTGGTGTTCTCAAGCACCAATCGGCTTATTCTCCAAAAACAGCCTGATTTTTCATCTTTTCTTGCTTGTGCTGAGCCTGTCGAAGCGTTGGATAGGGCTTGACGGGAGAGACGGTATCTACCAGGCTGGTGTGGACAGTGTTGCCCGCATTGCTAAGCTACAAAGGTTTTAAAGCGAAATGTTTTTGGTTACACTGCCCGCACATTTCCCTTAGCGGACAATGTCTGACACACACTTCTCACTTTAGAGTCTAAGCATGATTATTCCCTGTTACCAAATTTTACCGTCCAGTATTCCAAATGCTGGACAAGGGCTTTTTTTAGCCCAAGCAATCACCAAGGGCAGCATAGTGACTGCACCTGATCAAATTAACCAGCTTTTCTCTGTCAAAGAAGTAGAAGCATTAGCACCTGATACCCTAGAAAGAGAAAGCTCGGTACGTTGGTTTGAAAACTATTGCACTATCAGCACAGGTTGGCCGGATGAATGTTACATCAATCATTCATTTAACCCTACTACCCTATGGCATTTAGGCTTTACCTTTGCACTACAAGATTATCCAGAAGGTACAGAAATGACCCTGGATTATCGTTTATTTCTTTTAGAAAATGATACACCCGGTTTTGAGGATACAGAAACTGGACAAGCCATTCTAGGATTACCCTGGATGGAAAGCCTCAAGCGTTCAACTGAACAACTTCATTTACTACTGCGAGACTGCGCATGATTATAGTGACTGGTGGTGCTGGTTTTATTGGCAGTAATCTCATCAAGGCGCTGAATGCTCGCGGATACACAGATATTCTGGTGGTGGATAATTTAACCAATGGGGTAAAATTCAAAAACCTGGTAGAGTATCACATTACAGATTATCAGGATAAAGAAGATTTTTTCCGTTGCTTAGAAACCCAACAAGGGTTACCGCCGGCAGTAGAAGCAGTCTTTCATCTCGGCGCTTGTTCTAGCACTACTGAATGGAACGGACGCTACATTATGCAGAACAATTATGCTTATTCTAAGCATCTGCTGCATTTCTGCCAGGCACGCCGTGCTGCTTATCTCTATGCGTCTAGTGCTTCTGTGTATGGTGATGGTACGGTCTTCAAAGAAGAACCCATTTACGAAGCGCCTTTGAATATGTACGGCTATTCAAAGTTTCAATTTGATCGCTATGTACGCCGCTATTTAATAGAACATCCAACCCATAGCCAGGTGGTAGGATTTCGTTATTTCAATGTCTATGGACCGCGAGAACAACACAAGGGTAGCATGTCTAGCGTGGCTTTTCATTTCAATCAGCAAGTAAAAGAACAAGGTATAGTGCGTTTATTTGCGGGTTGTGATGGGTATGCTGATGGAGAACAACGGCGGGATTTTGTATATGTAGCAGATGTAGTGGCAGTGAATCTGTGGTTCTTAGAACATGCGGAAACATCTGGCATTTTTAACGTAGGCACTGGACGCAGCCAGAGTTTTAATGAAGTTGCTAACGCAGTTTTAGCCTGGCATGGACGCGGTGCAATTGAATACATTCCTTTTCCTGAACACCTTAAAGGACGCTATCAGAGTTTCACTCAGGCTGACATTAGCGCCCTGCGAGCAGCGGGCTATACAGAGCCATTCAAAACTGTAGAAGAAGGGGTAAAGCTGTATCTGGATTGGCTCAATAGCAAAGTCTAAGTTCTGGCTGAATCTCCCTTGATTTTATAAGGTAAACCCTATGCACGTTAATCCCGCTGATCCGCGCCATGCGCAGGCGTTGCAACGCCTGCTACAAATTATGAATGAATTGCGTAGTCAATGCCCTTGGGATAAGCAACAAACCCTGGAATCATTGCGGCATCTGACCATTGAAGAAACTTACGAGTTAGGCGACGCCATTTTGCAAAATGATTTGGCAGAAATCAAAGCTGAACTGGGCGATCTCATGCTGCATATTGTGTTTTATGCAAAGCTGGGTGCAGAGCAGGATGCTTTTGATTTTGCTGATGTTTTAACCGGTATTTGTGACAAGCTGGTGCGCCGTCATCCGCATGTGTATGGCGATAGCAGCGCCCCTGATGAAGCGGCGGTTAAGCGCCGTTGGGAATTGTTAAAGCTGGAAGAAAAAGGGCAAAAGAGCAGCGTTTTAGCTGGCGTGCCGACGGCGCTACCGGCGCTCATCAAAGCCCGGCGTTTGCAGCAAAAGGTGCATGGGGTTGGTTTTGATTGGGAAAATGCCGCGCAAGTGTGGGATAAAGTGCAAGAAGAACTCGGCGAATTGCAGGCACATCTGGACCCCAATGGGCAGCTTAAAGACGCCAAAGCCGCCGAACATGAATTTGGCGATCTGTTGTTTAGCCTAGTCAATTACGCTCGTTTTGTGGGATTAGACCCAGAAGCTGCGCTGGAAAAAACTAATTTACGCTTTATGCGGCGTTTTCAACACTTGGAACAGGCAGCGCGAGCCGACGGCAAAAATTTGCACGAATTGAGCGCAACAGAGATGGATACTTATTGGGAAGCCGCTAAAATCGTAGAAAAACTCGGGTTCTCGCGCTCTGTGCGTTCCGCGCAGAGCGCGGAATAACTCATGTGGCGCGGAGCACTCACACGAGAAACTGGGGGTCTATATTTCGGTCTGCTGCCATCTTCAAATGCGCCGGATGAATCCCGCCGCCGGGTACGAACACCACAAGTTTTGCGCCCAAACCCGCATCGGTTTTGGCTCCCAGCCTGTATTCGCCTTCTTCCAACACCAATTTCTGACCGGCTTGCGTGGGCGTAGTGCCTTTGCGCTTGCCGTTAATAAACACCTTCGCCCCGCCAGGTTGAATGGATATAGGGGAGAAAATAGACTTGTTGCGGCTATGAAATCAATAAGTTACAAAAAACACCTTGATTTAACAACTACGGAAAATCAATGGGTTAGCTGAAATTGACTAAAATCTGAAAAATTGGGAGGGAGTCATGTTTCCAAATCCCGCATTTTTACTGGGTTTTATACCGCAACAAGTCTAATACCCACTGCTGCCTTTTTGGGCGCTGGCTGCTGAGTACGATATTGCTGTGGTGGTGAATGCAGATGCGCATCGCCCGCAGGATGTGACCGGTAAAATGGCACAAGCCGCTGCTATCGCACACGCCAACGGACTGCGTTTTGCCGATATGCGCAAGCGTCTCGGCGTGGTTGCGCCTTAAATTCAGCGGCGCTTAACCGCGCCGTCGCCACAAGCGTTGCCAGAAAGACGCGGGTTTCGGCGGCGCGGGCGCGTCAGCAGGAGCGGGCGGCGCGGCGGCGGGCGGTGCAGCAGTGCCGTGTTGCGCTTGAAACTGCGCATACGCCGCTGAAGCATCACACACATTTGCAAACTGGCGCGGGTCGTAAGTAACTGTTATCTCGCTAACCGACGCAGCCTTTGCCTGCTGTGCGGCTAATTCATCTTGTGCGATTTGGTAATTGCGCAAGACAGTTTGTGTATGCGGATGTTGCTCGCCTAGCACGGTTTTGAATATCTCTGAAGCCTGCTGAAACAGCGGCAGTGCTTGCGCAAACTCGCCCTGTGACTCATACAAAGCCGCCAAATTATTCAAGCTGCTGGCATAGTCGGGATGCTGCTCGCCTAGCACGGTTTTGAATATCTCTGAAGCCCGCTGATACAGCGGCAGTGCTTGCGCAAACTCGCCCTGTGACTCATACAAAGCCGCCAAATTATTCAAGCTGCTGGCATAGTCGGGATGCTGCTCGCCTAGCACGGTTTTGAATATCTCTGAAGCCCGCTGATACAGCGGCAGTGCTTGCGCAAACTCGCCCTGTGACTCATACAAAGCCGCCAAATTATTCAAGCTGCTGGCATAGTCGGGATGCTGCTCGCCTAGCACGGTTTTGAATATCTCTGAAGCCCGCTGATACAGCGGCAGTGCTTGCGCAAACTCGCCCTGTGACTCATACAAAGCCGCCAAATTATTCAAGCTGCTGGCATAGTCGGGATGCTGCTCGCCTAGCACGGTTTTGAATATCTCTGAAGCCCGCTGATACAGCGGCAGTGCTTGCGCAAACTCGCCCTGTGACTCATACAAAGCCGCCAAATT
>DYPD01000045.1 GCA_020720115.1 Thiomargarita sp.
TCAGCAATTCTTCCAACGTGCTAATCCCCATTGCCTGAATTTCTTGGCGGGTGAATACAGTCACTGAAGAAGGCGCGTCAAATACCGACTCTTTGCGTTTGGATGCTACCTTGACTTCTACATTAAGCAAATCTTCCAACTTCAATTGGGCTAGTTCTTTAATATCCAGCGCCGTTGCAGCCCAACTCGCTGAGATAAAAACCGCATGAATTGCAAAAAACGCCAAAAAATAGGATGGAAAAAGTTGAAAATTATACATTTTAAACTCTGCTCTGGTTGTGCAATTAAGGTGGCTTCACAAGGTCAATAAAACAACTAACCTAGCAGACAAACAGCTAAAGCTTTAGCAGTTTATATCAGTATCTCTGTAAGCAGATAGATGTAAACATAAAAATACATCAGTTGTAGATTTTTTTATATACAACACCTGACAGAATATAAAAAACTGTCAGGCTTATGTTACCTTACTTCCACTGCATACGATAAACCGATTCAATTAAGTAATCGGGTTTTTCATCTTTTTGTACATAGGTAAAGATTAAAGCTGCGTTGCTTTCCATAATCTTATGGATGCTGGCACGGCAAAACTCGCCAAATTGTACGCTACCTTTATCTACCCATTTGCTGCCGCCGGTAAAACCAACATAGGATTGTAAATTCCAGGTTTCGCTCTTGGCTACACGTTCAGCATCATAAATCCAAGCAATACGGAATCCGCGTGACCAAACTTTTTGGTCTTGTAATAGGGTTTTACCCTCTTCTGGACCGCAGAGCTTTTCTGGCACGAAGTTTTTTTCCTGGGTGGCATCTAAGTCAATCAGCGTCCAATCGGTTTTGGCGCTTTCTAGCTTGCGTTTGGAGAGGTAAACCAGCACTGAACGCCCTGCATAGTTACGCAGCTTTTCCCATTGTTGCATGGTGGCGGAAAATTCCATCAAGGCGCCGTCCCGATCTTGGCAGGCAGCTTCTACAGATTTGTCTGCGCTGGAGAAAAAGCCTTCGTTGTCGCCTTTGTAGGAGGTTTTGATGAGATGGCAAGCAAGGACACGCGAAGCGGTATATTTGGTTTCTCCGGCAGCATTGCTGGCTTCTTTATCAAAAAATGCCTGAGCACTTGCGCTGCATAAAAAGACACAGCTTGCTGCTAAACGTCTGAGGTTTGCTTGTGAAAATAACATAATGATTTCCTTGAGTTTAATTAAGGTGAAGAGAGGGGCGTGATGCGACACGGAACACTTAAAGTCTGCATGATAGAACGCCTTTTGATGAGGGGCAAGGCGCGTATGATTGGAGGCAAAAGGTATCTGCTCTGGCGGGAGGATGGCCAGAGCAGATGGATTGAGGGGGGTTATTGTTACTGCTAAGCGCCCATATGCAGACCGCCGTTAATGGCGATATTGGCTCCGGTGATAAAAGCGGAACGCTCGTCTGCGAGGAAAGCGACAGTCCAGGCGATTTCTGAAGGTTCGGCTAAACGTCCCATAGGCACTTGGGCGACAATGCTTTTGAGTACTTGTTCAGGGATTGCCATGACCATTTGGGTGGCTATGTAGCCAGGCGAAATGGTGTTGACTGTGACACCTTTTTTTGCCAATTCCTGCGCCAGCGCCATAGTGAAACCGTGCATCCCAGCTTTAGCGGCTGAGTAGTTGGTTTGTCCAAACTGTCCTTTTTGTCCGTTGACGGAGGAGATGTTGATAATGCGTCCCCAACCGCGATCTGCCATGCCATCAACTACTTGCTTGGTGACATTGAACACGCTGTTTAGGTTGACATTGATGACGTCATACCATTGTTCTTTCTGCATTTTTCTCAGTGTGGCATCTTTTGTAATGCCGGCGCAGTTGACCAGCACATCTACCGCGCCTAATTGTGCTTCTACGGCTTTAACCATTGCTTCGGTTGAATCGTAGTCAGACACATTGCCTGGGACTACCAAAAAATCGTAGCCATCGGCTTTTTGTGCAGCTTGCCAAGCAGGTCCATTATCTATGCCTTCCAGATAATTTGCCGCGACTTTCATGCCTTTATCTGCCAATTCACGACAAATCACTGTGCCTATGCCGCCGGTGCCACCGGTTACTAATGCTATTCTTTCTGCCATGTGAAGCTCCTTTATGTGAGGGTTAAAAATATTTGCAAAAACATTGTGTTTATTGCTCTGGTGTCAGGGGTTTTTCCGGGGGTTCGGATTTTTGCGTACTGCTCACACCAGGCAGGTTACCAAAAAAACTGTCCTGCATGTCTTTCCACAGTTTCAGATTGCGTTCGGCCATTTCAGACATCAGGCTTAATGGGCTTTGTTTCTGAATTTGTTCGCTCATGCGCGTTTGTTGTTCGGCAAACAGTTTGAACGAGCGTTCCAGATAATTGCCCATCATGCCTTGGAAAGTACCGCCATAAAAGCGAATGAGTTCTTCCAGGGCGCTGTTGCTGAGTATCGGCTCTTCACCGCGTTCTTCTTGTTCAACAATGATTTGTAACAAAATAGTGCGGGTAATGTCTTCCCCGGTTTTGGCATCTTGAATGGTAAAGACGACATTTTCCATGACCAGTTTTTTGACATCTGCCAGCGTGATATAGCTGCTGATTGCGGTGTCGTATAGACGCCGGTTTGGATATTTTTTGATAATTCGCATCTCGTTCATGGTCTCTAGTCCAGTATCAGCAATTTGAGAATATTGCCGTTTTTTTTCTGTGGTGAGTCTGACGAAGGGAAAGATCGGCAGGTTAAGGAATGGCGCTTAATGTTGCTGTTATGACGTACTTAAACAACCCGCGTCAGCTTGAAAAGACGCGGGTATTTTATGCCTAACGCTCAAGGGTGAGTGCGACACCTTGACCGCCACCAATGCACAGAGTGGCAAGACCTTTTTTCGCCTCACGGCGCTGCATTTCATACAGCAGGGTGACTAAAATTCTTGCCCCAGAAGCGCCAATCGGATGACCGATGGAAATCGCGCCGCCGTTGACATTCACTTTATCTAAATCCCAGCCCATGTCTGTATTAACGCAGACCGCTTGCGCAGCAAAGGCTTCGTTAGCTTCGATTAAGTCCAGATCAGCCACGTTCCAGCCGGATTTTTCCAGGCATTTTTTCGAGGCGGGAATGGGACCTGTGCCCATAATCGCTGGGTCTACACCGGCGCTGGCATAAGCCACCACTTTTGCCAAAATAGGTAAGCCCAGGGCTTTTGCGGTGCTTTCGGCGGCAAGGATCACGGCGGCTGCGCCGTCATTGATACCAGAGGCATTGCCAGCGGTGACAACCCCATCTTTTTTGAAGGCTGGGCGCAATTTACCCAGGGTTTCTGCGGTAGTGCCGGCACGCGGAAATTCATCTTTAGCAAACACGAGCGGTTCGCCTTTGCGTTGCGGAATGCTGACGGGGATGATTTGCGTGTCAAAATAACCGGCATTTTGTGCGGCTTCGGTTTTTTGCTGCGAGGCGGCTGCGAAGTTGTCTAATTGTTCGCGGTTCAGTGCATATTTTTCCGCGATATTTTCTGCCGTAATGCCCATGTGGTACTGGTGGAAAGCGTCGCTTAAGCCGTCTTTTAGCATAGTATCTACCAGTTCCCAGTTGCCCATGCGCGTACCATTGCGAGAATTAGGCAACACATGCGCAGAGGCGCTCATGTTTTCTTGACCGCCGGCGATAATGATGTGAGCGTCGCCACATTTAATGGCTTGCGCAGCTAAATGCACGGCTTTCAAGCCGCTACCGCACACTTTGTTAATGGTCATTGCTGGCACTTCCACCGGCAAACCGGCTTCAATGCTGGCTTGGCGCGCTGGATTTTGCCCTTCGCCCGCTGCCAATACTTGTCCTAAAATCACTTCATCAATCTGCTCTGGCTTTAAGCCAGCGCGTTCTAACAAACCTTTGATCACAGTTGCGCCCAGCACCTTAGCGGGTATGCCCGCCAAAGCGCCGCCAAAACTGCCCACTGCGGTGCGCCCTGCGGCGACAATCACGACATTTTCCACGTCATCCTCCTACACAATTTAGGTTGTCAATCCAGTTCTATTTTCCACTACTATTTTGCGGCACTGCACAAAATCCTAGCAAATAAAGCCTCAGAAGGCTAGTGTCCAAAGCATCTTAAATGCGCCAGGTTTTTTTGCTATAGGTGAATACCCGCCTTTGCCAGTAATGCCAAAAATTCGCTTTCACTGAGGATTTTAATGCCTAACTGCTGCGCCTTATCCAGCTTGCTGCCAGCGTTTTCGCCCACCACCACAGCATCGGTTTTGCTGGATACGCTGGCGCTGACTTTTGCGCCTAATGTCTGCAAATGCGCCTTGGCTTGATCGCGGGTTAAGCGGCTCAAAGTGCCGGTTAAAACAACGCTTTGTCCTTGTAGCAAGGGCATGTCGGCGCTGCGGCTGGCGCTGTCTAGCGGCGCTTGCCAAGAAACTCCGGCTGCTTGTAGTTTTTTAATGATTTCAAGGTTATGCGGCTCACGGAAAAAGCTAACAAGGTGTTGCGCCATGACTTCGCCAACGCCGCTGACCCGGGTTTTTTCGGTGTTGCACAAGTCCTCAACACTGGCTTGACGCAATTTTTCTAGGCTGCCGAAATGCGCCGCCAGTGCCTGTGCTGAGTCGCTTCTGAGTCCGCGAATTTTTCCTGCCAGCAGCCACTCAGTGAGCGATTCAGGCTCTTCAACCATTTGATTTTCAACAAAAAAGTCCACAATATTTTGAGCGGTTTTAGCACCAATGCCGCGCATTCCACGTTTTTGCACAAAATCGCTTTCACTCGCCGCCTGCAATTTTTCCAAACTGCCAAAATGAGCCGCCAGCACTTGTGCGGTGGTCTCGCCCACTTCGGGAATGCCTAAGGCAAATAAAAACCGCGCCAGTGTGGTGTGCTTGCTCTTTTCCAGCGCATCCAGCAGATTTTGCGCAGATTTTTCTGCCATGCCTTCAAGTGCAGCGATTTGCGCCCGTTGTAAATGGTACAAATCCGCCACTGACTGCACCAGTCCCTTGTCTACCAATTGCTCGACCAGCTTTTCGCCTAAGCCTTCAATATCCATTGCGCGGCGCGAGGCGAAATGTTCAATGGCTTGCTTGCGTTGCGCGGCACACACCAATCCGCCGCTACAACGCGCTGCTGCTGCGCCCGCTTCGCGCATCACCAGCGAATCACATACCGGACAGCGCGGATAAGCAGCCAGTAGATTAAACGCCTGACTGTCCGCTGGACGACGCTCCAACACTACTTTGACTATTTCAGGAATCACGTCACCAGCGCGGCGCACTAATACGGTGTCCCCTACCCGCACATCTTTGCGCTCGATTTCGTCTTGATTGTGCAGCGTTGCGTTAGATACTGTGACACCGCCCACGGACACCGGACGCAGCTTGGCAACGGGCGTCAACACGCCGGTACGTCCGACTTGCACTTCAATGGCTTCTACTTGCGTCAACACCTCTTGCGCGGGCAATTTGTGCGCAATCGCCCAGCGCGGTGCTTTCGCAATAAAGCCCATGCTTTCTTGCCAGTCCAAACGGTTGACCTTGTACACCACGCCATCAATTGCAAACGGCAACTGTTCGCGCTGCTCGATCATAGCCTGATAATACGCCAGACAGCCTTCAACCCCGACCACCAAGCGCACCTGTTCGGCAAGGCGAAAACCCCAACGGTGTAGCTGTTGTAGCAGGGCAAAATGCGTCTCTGGCAAATGCCCGCCTTCTACTGCGCCAAAGCCATAGCACATCATGCTCAAGGGGCGCTGTGCGGTGATTTTCGCGTCCAACTGGCGCAGGCTGCCCGCCGCTGCATTGCGCGGATTGGCAAAGATTCTCGCGCCCGTTGCTTGGTGTTTGGCATTCAGTTGCGCAAAGCCGGCTTTACTCATCAGCACCTCGCCGCGCACTTCGAGAAGCGCTGGAAAATCATCGCCTTGCAAGCGCAAAGGCACGGATTTTAGGGTGCGAATGTTGTGCGTGACCCGTTCGCCAGTGCTGCCGTCGCCGCGTGTTGCCGCTTGCACCAACACGCCTGCTTCATAGCGCAAACTGATCGCCAGCCCGTCCAGCTTAGGCTCTGCGACATATTCGATCTGCTCAACGCCTAATTTTTCTCGAATGCGGCGATCAAAATCCTCCACTTCTGTTGCGGCAAAGGCATTCGATAGCGACAGCATGGGTTTAGCATGTTGTACCTGACTAAAGCTATCCAGTGCCACACCGCCCACGCGCTGCGTCGGTGAATCCGGCGTAATCCACTCAGGATGCGCGGCTTCCAGCGCCTCCAACTCGCGCATCAGCCGATCATATTCCGCATCCGGTACTTGCGGTTCATCCAGCACATAATAGGCATACGCCCAGCGATTGAGCGTCTCGCGTAATGTTTGTAAGTGAGTTTGGAGATTCATCTTTGAGTGTCCCTTAGTGTGCAACAACGCAGTGGAAGCCCTACTCGCAACGCACCAGGACGCGCCCTTGCACCTTGCCTTGCAGGATTTTGTCGAGATACAGATTTTTCAGTTCTGTCAGGTTAATTTCAGTTGTAAGTTCTTCAAGTTGTTCGATTTTCAAAGCATTTGCCAGTTTGTCCCACAGCGGCACACGCATGGACATGGGACATTCCACCGAATCTATGCCCAGCAAGTCTATGCCGCGCAGTATGAAGGGAAAAACGGTTGTTTGTAGCTGCGGCGAAGCCACCAGCCCGCAACAACTGGCTTTGCCACCATATTTAAGCGTTTTAAGCGCAGTGGCGAGAATTTTTCCGCCAACTGTGTCAAGGACAGCCGCCCAGCGTCCTTTCAGCATGGGTTTGTCGGATTCGTCTTGTAGCGCCTCGCGGGATAATACCTCGGTCGCGCCCAGTTGTTGTAAATAGGCGTGGGCGCTGGGTTTGCCGCTGCCAGCAACCACCTGATAACCGAGTTTAGCCAACAAGGCAACGGCGATGCTACCAACGCCCCCGGTCGCGCCTGTGACCAACACTTCGCCTTGCGCTGGTTGCAAGCCGGCTTGTTCGAGTTTATGGATAGACAGCGCGGCGGTGAAGCCCGCAGTGCCGTAAATCATGCTGTCGCGCAAACTCAAGCCCGGCGGTAATTTGAGCGCCCAAGCCGCAGGTACACGGATGTAGTGAGCAAAGCCGCCAGAGGTATTCATGCCCAGATCGAAGCCGGTCACTATCACCGCATCACCAGCCAGAAAATCCGTGTGCTCGCTATGCTCAATGACGCCCGCTGCGTCTATGCCTGGCGTATGTGGGTAGGTGCGCGTCACGCCTTTGTGACCCGTAGCAGAGAGCGCATCTTTGTAATTGAGCGAAGAATAATGCACGCGGATGAGCAACTCGCCACGCGGTAAATCGCTGAGGCTGCGCTGAATCAGGCTGCGTTGATAGGTTTTTTCCGGGGTTTCGGCTATCCAGAGAGCAGTAAAGTGGGGCATAGGTCTCCTAACGACGGTGGTAAAAAAGCTCACCTAAACAATGGGTAAGCAATTTTTAGCGCGGTTTTGCAAAGCTTTTGTCACGCCATCGGCTATCATAGGCTTTTTAGCTTGACTGACCAAGGATAAGACAGATGAAAAATCAATGGATTGCTGAATTTGTTGGCACTTTTGTGCTGGTGTTTTTCGGTTGTGGTGCAGTGGTGGTCAATGATTTGTATGGCGCTGCGCTAGGGCATGTGGGCATTGCCTTGGTGTTTGGTTTAACCGTGATGGCGGTGATTTACGCGGTGGGCAATGTGTCTGGTGCGCACATTAACCCAGCGGTGACGCTGGGGTTTTATTTTGCCGGACGCTTTGCGCGTGCGCAACTGCTGCCCTATATCACCAGCCAGTTTGGTGGGGCGCTGTTGGCAGGCTTGTGTCTGTGGTTGCTGTTTCCGCCGCATGAAACGCTTGGCAGCACCTTGCCTGCGGATACCTGGTGGCGGGCGTTTGTGCTGGAAGTGATTCTGTCTTTTGTGCTGATGTGGGTGATTTTGAACGTTTCCACCGGGCACATGGAAAAAGGCATTATGGCGGGTGTGGCGGTTGGCGCTACTGTGGCGGTGGAGGCGCTGGTGGGCGGTCCGGTCAGCGGGGCTTCAATGAATCCGGCTCGCTCTTTAGCGCCTGCGCTCTTGTCTGGGCATTGGGATTCGCTCTGGTTGTACCTGAGTGCGCCCGTGCTAGGCACTTTTTTCGCGCATCCCTTGTGCCGTTTGATTCAGGGCGAGGACTGTTGTTGTGCAAAAAAGCCTTAAAAATCAAAATTCTTTGTTCGGCAATACCTGCATACTGAGCATAATTTCACCGGCTTTGCTGGTGTCGGGTTTGACTTCCTGAAACAGCGGAATGCTTTGCAAGAGGCTGACATATTCGCGTGGATCAATGCTTTCTGCTTGGATTTTGATTTTTAGCTCGCCCGCCTCGTATTGCCATTCTTGCAAAATAGCGTCTTTGGGTAATTTAGCTGCTACTTCGTACAGCAGCTTGAGTTGGTCTGGGTAAATATCCAAGGCTTGCAAAGCTTCGAGTTCTTGTTTTTGTGCCAAGACCTTGGTGCGGGCAGTCAGCACCGGCTCGGCATCCAGACTGAGTTGCTCGATTTGGTTATCCAGCGCGGCGATTTTTTCTTGCCAGCGCGTTATCGGTAACCATTCCCAAACGAATACACCCAGCAACACCGCCAGCCCCAGCGTGACCCATAGGCGCTCTTGTCGCCACAATAGGCTAAGCGTGTGCCAGCGATTCTGCGCTTTTGCCCAGGGTTTAGGCAGCAAAACTGCGGCGGGCAATTGTTCGGGTAAGCTTTGATAGCTTTGTCCGTTGCTGCGTAAAAAACGTTGCCAAGTCGCTTCATCTGGCAAGCTTGCCCACCAACGGCTGCTACGCAACACGCCTTTTTGCCAGATTTGCGCTTCAATGCCGTCCGCCGTTTGTACCCAATGGAGTCCGTCGTTGCCAGGCGGACGCAGCGCGGATTCTGGCAACACGGGCAGTGGTTTGAGCGCCTGGGTTTGTTGCGCTTGCTGTTGTTGCGCCCGATCCCAAATCCATACTTGCGCTTTGCCTTTGTGCCAAGCGGTGTAGTCGGCAGTATCGCTAAACGGCGACCATTGGCGGATTTTGAGCTGTAACGCTGCTTCGCGCTGCAACGGCGATAGCTGGCTTAAATCAAAGCATTGGTAATGGCACAAACCACGCGCCATGAGCCATTCGCGGCGACCTTTGCCGGCGGTTGGCGGCACTACCTGGTCAGGATGGGTTTGTAGGTAACGCCGCGGGGAAAAGAGGGGTTTTCGCATAGAAAAGCTCTGGGTGTTGGTAAAGGGAATGCAGCGGCAGTTCTAACATGTAATGCAGTCGCCAGGGTTTTTCTTTGTTTTTAAACGGGCTTAGCTCTAAGTAAAGGCGCTGCATCCGTTGCTCGTTTTTGTGCCACAGAGTAATACGCAAGTGATCGGACGCCATAAAAACCGTGCCAAATTCATCTAACACAATGCGAAAGCCCAATGCCTGATACACGCGCTCTTCTTTATCTATCGGATAAATATGGCGAAATTTTACTAAACGTGCTGCGCCGTCGGCATCAATGCCCGGAATGGTTTGTAACGCCAAAGCGGGGGCTGTATTTAGATTTGGCAAGCCGCCGCCTAAATTAGAGGTGTATTGCACCCAATCGCTGTTGTCCCACAAACGACGCTGCTGCGCCCAGCCAAGGATTTTGTAGGTTTCCCAAGGCGAACGTAGCGGGCGATTGGTCGGTGGTGTTTGTTGGGCTTCTTCGTACTGGTCGGCTTCTGCGCCGTTGACGCGATAGAGGTCGTCGGCATCAATATAATCCTGAAGTTTCGCCAGCATGGGCGCACGCTCGGCATCCGGCACACCTAACAATTGCAACAGGCGCTCTGGATAGAACGCATCGTCCTCGTTGTTTAAGCCCACCAACCCGTTCTGATCCTGAATCGCAAAATATACTTCGCCTATACCCTGATACACCCGATCATCCAGCGCGATTTCATTGCCTTCTGGAGCTATCCCCAAACCGCCAAAAGGATCAGCATCCGGCGGACGTACCGTGCGTTTGCCATCGGCATCTGCTGTGGTGACGCCGGCTGTCGTCATGCGCTGGGTGGCGAGAATATACAGCAGCGTAGAAAGCGTGCTGACCTGATCGATCTGCGCTTGCGCATCGGTTTGCAAATCGCCCGCAAGTTCTATAGAACGCTGCGTCCAGACCGCGAAAAAACTCGCGGCAATGGTCAGCAGTGCGAGCAGCCAGAGGGTGCTCACCAGCACAAAAGCCTGTTGTTTAGCCCTAAATCTGGATTTTTTCATGAGTTTTTACAATGGGTTATCTACATCAAAGTCAGCGCGATAATCGTAAGGATCGTTTTTATTGCCGGTCACGCGCACTATCCAGGTAAAGGGCTGGCTGCGCAGTACGCCATTGAGCGCAATGGCTTCGGGCAATTGCGCACCTGTTTCTTGGGTAAACAGGTGCGGGGGCCAAGCGGAGTGCCAAGCGCCTTGCGCGTCTAGGTATTCAAAACCGCCGCGCCGTCCGTTCCAGCTTAACAGCGTCCAGGTTTGCTCATGTTCGCTGTGATATTGAAGCTGCGTCATGCCATCTGCGTAAGTGAGTTCCCAAGCAAAAGCCGTAGGTACGCCCGGTTCGGCTTCCAGCCCCGCTAAGGTCAAGCCACTAAAACGCACATCCGTGCCCTGGAAAATCTGCGCTGGGCGATTTTGCGTTATTTTCGGCAGGGGGCGAAAATCCGGCAGCAGCGCCGCCGTGCTACTACGAAACCAATAGGCTTTTAATGCGCCCTGTTGCAAATCTTCCAATTGCTGCACAAAGCGCACGCGCAAATTCAGCACATAGCTCAAGCCCTGCATGAGCAGCAACGTGACCATGCTCACCAACACCAGCACCACCAGCATTTCCAACAGGGTAAAGGCGCGTTGGCGCGTCACAGGGGAAGAGCGCATGTTAGAAAGGCATCTCACTGGGAAACTGCACCTGTTTGTAACCCGCCAAACGCACTGAAAATTCGGTGATTAAGGTCGAATCTTGCTCAATACGCACAGTGGTTTCATAAAGACTGGCGCTATACAGCCCTTCATCACCCCACTTGCTGATGCCGCGAATGGCTTCTTGGATCGGCTGCGAGCTCCAGACAAGGTGGTAAATGCCGATGTCCTTATCGCCGTCGGGCTGGGCTTGCGGATTGAGGGTGACAACAAACGCCAACGCATCACGGATCGCGTTTTGCCGCGTCTGAGCCGCTTGTACGCGCTGCAAGCTAATGAGATTGCTATTAATCCAACTCAAGAGCGCCATGCCCGCACTCGCCATCAGCGCCAAAGCCACAATCGCTTCCAACAGGGTAAAGCCGCGCTGCCTGCGCCCTTTGCTATGAGCGTTCATCAATGCGCCTGACAGAAAGGTGGGTCTAGCGACACCCGATATTGTGCCGCTTGGAAACTGATGAGCAGTTCGCCGCCGCTACAAGCGCCATTAGCAAAAAAATAAATGGGTTTAGCACTGTAGAGCGCCCAGCCCTCTGGCAATTCCAGCGGCAAGGGCGCAGTGGGCGGCGCGGCTGTGTCGCTGTCGGCGGCAGGCGGCGGCGGATACTGTTGCAACACAAAACCGCGCCCTTGATGCAACGCCTTGTAACCCAAGGCATTGATTTGCGTAAAAACCTCATCGCGGGCAAAAGCCGCGTCCACAGTGCCCAGCGTATTAGATAAGCGTGGCACCACTAAGGCACTGATTAAACTCATGATAAACAACACCAGCAAGAGTTCCAACAAAGTAAAACCGCGCTCTGGCAGCTTATTGAGCGGGCAAATAACCAAGGTCAGCATTATAGCCCTCGCCCCCGCGTTTGCCGTCCGCGCCCAGCGAATAGAGCGCAAACGGACGCCCTTCAGCACCCGGCGTTGAATACTGATAAGCATAATTCCAAGGGTCAAGCGGAATGGCTTCATCCAAATAGGGACCTTTCCAGAGGTTCTTGATTTGTTCATCGGTCGGCGGCGTATTCAACAGCGTAAGTCCCTCTTGAGCTGAAGGAAAGCGCCCGATGTCTAGGCGCATGGTTTCCAACACGCCTTTTAGCATTTTTACCTGGGTTTTAGCAGTTTTTACTTTTGATTCATCTACTTGCATAAACAAGCGCGGACCTACCAAACCCGCCAGCAAACCAATAATCACCAAAACCACCAGCATTTCCAGCAAAGTAAAACCCTGTACCTGTTTGACCGAGAGACGTTTAGAAGAAGGTTGCATCATGTGTTGCGCTCCTGAAAGTTAAAAATGCGAATTATACTGCGCCCGCCTGAAACTGCGCTCAGGAATATTGATTAAATGCTTAAAAATCAAGCGTTTGCATCAAATTTGATAGAGCAAAAAGTGCAGTTTCTGGCGGGTATGAGTATAGCGAATATAGTAAACAATAAGTGCGCTGGTGTGTTTATCATCGCGCAAATAGGCAAGCTGTTGTCGCTTAGAGTTGAATCAGTTGCATTTGACTGACGCGCATTCCGTCGGGGTCTACGATAAGGGCTTGGAGCGCAATCCGCAGTCCTTGCCAACTCTTATCGGCTGGAATTGTGACTTGCCAAGTCGCTGTACCGGTAGCATCTGCTACGTCTTGCCAGAGTAAAACAGCCGCTTCTGACAAGCCGATGTCGCCGCTGATGTTGGGTAATTGATAAGGCACAGGCGCGGTGGCTTCGGCGGCAAATAGGTAGACTTGCGCTTGAGGCTGGGTGTGAATGAACAATGTGAGGGTTTCTCCCGCTTGCGGGGTGCCTTCCCAGCGTAGTAAGGGGCGCGGCGGCGCGACAGGCTGTTGCGCTTGCGCGGGCGCAAGAGGCGGGGAAAGGTCAAGCAGGCTATGGCTGTCTTCGTAACTGAGCACCGCTTGCAGCTTGGGCTGGGTTGTGTGTGCGTCAATTTCTAGGGAAATGGCGTCAAGCTGTTGATTTTGCTGTGCTGCTATGTGTAGGTCGCGGGTTATCCAGGGACATTGGCTGTGCAAGGGCAGACAAGCCGCTAAGTGCAGTTCGCCTTCTAATGCTTTAATGCCTTGATTTTTAAGGGTAATTGTTAATTGCCAGCGTTCGCCTTCATCCAACCAAGCGTCGCCGTTGCCGCTGATTGCTTGCCATTCCTGCGCTTCTAATACCGCCCAAGCACCGCTCCATTGCGCGGCTTTAAGCAAGCCAGGCAGCACTTGTTCAAATAAGGGCTGGATACGTTCTGGTGAGGGCCAAAAGCCGTCTAACGCTGTGCCCATCTCTACGGTGAAAGCCAGCTCCTGCTGTTGTCCGTAGTAGTAGTCGTCCGCTGCGCCGTTGGTAACACCATATAGCGCCCAGGCGTTGGCGACTTGAAAATGCCCTGCTGCCATTGCTTGAGCGTAATCTTGTAGCAAGCCTGCGTCGGGCGCGGGCGTTGACTGATAACCCCAGGGATACATCCATTCTTGCCCGTAACTGTGCAAAGTGATGGCGATTTTCGGCGCATACTGACTTAAAGCTGCTCGTATGACTTGGGTTTCTGGTTCAGAAAAAGCGGCTGTGCCGCGATAATCAATGTCGCTGCTACGACCCGATGAGCCTAGTCCATACAAGCCGCTCCATTCTGCCCCCCAAAACCAGCCGTAATTGCGGTTTAAATCCACGCCGACAGTGCCATCGCCATTGGGACGGCGATTTTTTCGCCACAGGCCGCCGCCATTGGGCGCACGCTGTTGATTATAAAAATAACCATCAGGATTGACGCAGGGCAGGAGGATAATGTGCCGAGTCTGCAACAAGCGAGCAACTGTAGGATTTTGCTCATATTGGTTTACCAACCAGTTGGCAAAACGCAGCAGCGTTTCACCAGACAGGGGTTCGCGTGCATGATGCAGCGCATCTAGCCAAAATACGGGTTTTTTTTCAATGCCTTGCCTCTCATTATCCGACACACGCAAAGCCCACAGCGGACGCCCTTCCAAGCTATAACCGAGCAGCGTTTTTTCCGCCACCCGTTGCGGGTAGCTGGCGTGCAGTCGCTCTAACTCCGTCTCGATTTCTTCTAGCGTGCGAAAACCCCCTTGGCTTCCCGCCCAATCAGCGCGCCTGCTGCGTTGCGCACGCTGTGCGTAATAACTTTCTAAATCAGTGATTTTGCGCTTAAAACGCCAACCAGCCGCTTGCAATGCGGCAGTTTCCTGCGGCGAGGCGTACACCACCGCAACGCCGTCGTGCGGTGTTTCCACATCGCTAACCAGCGTGCGCAATTGCTGCCACTGCTGCGGACTGTCAAGCGGCACTTCCAGCCACTCAGTAGCCTGGACGGAAGCCCAAAAAAAGGTTAAAAAGTTTAGTAAAACAATCTGTTGCGCGATCTGTGACATGGCTGCTTAGGTAAACCTCGGTTATTGATGATAAACCTTGTACGGATCATACAAATGATAAAAATCCCCTGGCGCCAAAGGAGGTAATTGATATTGACGCACGTTAGTTTCTAATGGCACAGGCAAGTGCGCTATTTTAGCATCCACCACAATAGCAGTATTATCAGTAGTTTCTTCTTCTTTTTTCTCGGGTGCTTCAGTATAAGAGGTTTCTTGAATTGCAGAAACCACATTGGTAATCCAACCTAGCTTTTGCGCATTGTTTGCAAATTCAATCCAGTTACCTTCAGTATTATGCTTATACATCTCAGCAACAAAATCCGCTATAGATAACCCCATTTTTTGCGCTACAGGTTTCATCAGGCGCTCAGCCCATTCTTCATTAATTTTCAAGCGTTCTGTAACCTGCGTATTGTTACCATAAAATACACTAATCATTTGATGATGCACTAAAATAGCATTAGGATAAGCAAAAGAACGCTCTGCCAATGTAGCAATGACCGCCCCCATGCTGGCGGCAATGGATTTAACCACCACATAAACCGGTGCTTTGCTGTTACGCATGGCTTCGAGAATACGCGCTCCCTCCATGACTGAACCACCAAGACAGCGATCAATGACTAAGAAAATTGGATATTCAGAACTCTGATTATTGAAATAATGAATATACTGGGTGATTTCATCTGCCACTTCTGCATAAATAACACTATTCAGCGTAATGCGGCGGTCACTGATGAGCAATTGTCCATTTTGATAGGGATCGCGCAGATACTCTGGCTTCACTTTGCGTAACTCTTGTTTTAATTGCTCTTTACGCACCCGTTGTTCAGTTAATTCATTTTCCAGTTCCAGACGGCGTTTATCTGCTTCAATACTAGATAATTGCTTTTGTTCTTCTGCCACTTGAATAGCAGATTCAATTTCTAGCATCTCCTTTTTATGCTCAAGTTTGGCTTTTTCAAAATTTAGTTTGGCAAGTTCTTCTTCATATTGTTTTTCACGGGCGGGTGTCTCATCTTCTTTCTCTTCCTTATCAGAAGAATCTTTTGCTTTAGCAGCTGCCGTATGTTCTGTGGACGCTTGACTGTCTTTAGTTTTTTCTGTGGTTTTATTTGCAGATGCCTCTGTTGCAGAGGATGCAACAAGCAAAATACCCTGTTGCTCTTTGATTTCTTTTGCAACAGCAATCGCATTCGTATTGAGTGGGGTAAAAATGCCCAGTAATAGCAATAGGGCTATAGACCAATAATTCATGTTTAACTCTCCTTGAGTAGTTTGAGTGTATTAGGGATTGTGGTTAAGGACAGGTATGAATGCAAGAAGCGCAGCATAAACAATGTGGTTTTCATACCAAGCGTTTAGCTGGAAATCGGGCGCAATAAAGAAACCGCGCAGTTTAACAAAACCGGCTGTTAAAATAAGCCGGGATAGATAAAAAACCAAAAGCTCAGGGTTTACCTAAAAAACCGGTTAAATGAGTCATGGGTGCTTTCATGTCAGCTTGGTTGGAGACGCTGAGGTCAAGGCGGCGCAAATCAGGATCGGGCGTTTCGCTGATTTTGAGTTGCCAATACCAGGTTTGCCCGCCCAGTATTTCGCGTCCCTGATCTTCGCCGGGCGCAAGCCACAGGGCTTGGATTTGCAATTCGCTGAGGCGGTTTTGCGCCACCCAGTGGGCTTGGGTTTTCTGACGCAGATAGGCGGTGTTGTCTGCTTGCAAGCCGACCGTGCGAATGATCGCGCCTAAAGCAAAACCGAGTACAGCCACTGCGACCAGCACTTCTAGTAGGGTAAAGCCTTGATTTGCATTCAAAAATCACGCTCCAATGAGGTCAGCGTTAAGTGCCCCAAGAGGTCGGCTTGGAGTTGATAATAGCGGCGGGTATCTTTTTGTTGTAGCGTGCAGTTAAAGGGGGTAATCGCGCCATCAGGGAGAATGGCTATCTGTGGTTTGCCGTTACTGTCGCTTTTTAAGGGGGCTGACAGACCTTCAATTTCCAGTTCTAATTCAATCACTTCAGGTATGTCTTGCCAGCTTTGGTAAGTCTCTTCTAAACGTGTCCATTGTTGTTGCTGATGGGGTTCTAGGCGGTAAAAACCATAGCCCTGCGTGGTCAATTCCACCCCTAATACCTGGTTGTTTAGTAAGGCTTCTTCTTGCGCCAGTTCCAGCACGGCATGTAGGCGCTTGGCAAAGTCGCGTAGCGGCTGATCGGCGCTACTGAGATGAATGGAAAGGCTGGCAAAACTCAGGATGATGCCAATCAGCAGCATAACCACCAGCAATTCCACGAGGGTAAAGCCACTAGACCCAGTGTTTTTGCTATTCCACAGCGGGTTTGGGCGCGTAGGGGAGAAAAAAATTAAAATGGTCTGTCTTGACATCAAAAAATACGTCCTTATCATTTCGTCCGACACCCTGTTAGCACTCTATAGGCTAGAGTGCTAACACTATCACCTCAAGCATTTGCTTAAACTTAAAACAGGAGACAAGTATCTATGAACATTCGTCCACTGCATGATCGCGTTATTGTGCGTCGTATGGAAGAAGAGCGCACCACTGCTGGCGGCATCGTTATCCCTGATAATGCAACCGAAAAACCTATTCGCGGCGAAGTGCTTGCGGTAGGTAATGGCAAAATTTTAGACAGCGGCGAAGTGCGCGGTCTGGATGTTAAAGTAGGCGATAAGGTGCTGTTTGGCAAATATTCTGGCACTGAAGTCAAAATGGACGGACAAGAACTGCTGGTTATGCGCGAAGACGACATTATGGCAGTGATTCAAGGCTAATACGCCGCCGGCTGGCAGCCCACCCCAACATCAAAATTAAACTTTAATTTATCAAGAGGTTATGAACATGAGTGCAAAAGAAGTCCGTTTTGGCGACGACGCCCGTCAACGTATGCTGAAAGGGGTAAATATTCTGGCAAATGCTGTGAAAGTAACGCTGGGTCCTAAGGGTCGTAACGTAGTGCTGGACAAATCTTACGGTGCACCGACCATCACCAAAGATGGCGTTTCCGTAGCAAAAGAAATCGAACTGGAAGATAAATTCCAGAACATGGGCGCTCAAATGGTGAAAGAAGTCGCTTCTAAAACTTCTGATACCGCTGGCGACGGCACCACCACTGCAACCGTATTAGCCCAATCTATTTTGCTTGAAGGCATGAAAGCAGTTGCTGCTGGTATGAACCCAATGGACCTAAAACGCGGTGTTGATAAAGCCGTGATCGCTGCTGTTGCTGAACTGAAAAACATGTCCAAACCCTGCACCGATGACAAAGCCATCGCTCAGGTCGGCACTATTTCCGCCAACTCAGACGAGGCTATTGGGCGCATTATCGCTGATGCAATGGCGAAAGTAGGTAAAGAAGGCGTAATCACCGTTGAAGAAGGCACTTCTTTAGACAACGAACTAGACGTAGTTGAAGGGATGCAGTTTGATCGCGGCTACCTGTCTCCTTACTTTGTCAATAATCAACAAACCATGACCGCAGAATTAGAAAATCCTTTAATCCTGCTGCATGACAAAAAAATCTCCAACATCCGTGAACTTTTACCCGTATTGGAAGGTGCTGCTAAACAAGGTCGTTCATTGCTGATTGTCGCTGAAGATGTTGAAGGCGAAGCCTTGGCTACTTTAGTGGTCAACACCATTCGCGGTATTGTGAAAGTTTGTGCCGTAAAAGCACCAGGTTTTGGCGACCGTCGCAAAGCCATGCTGCAAGACATCGCAGTGCTGACTGGCGCCACCGTTATCTCTGAAGAAGTGGGCTTAACCTTAGAAAAAGCCACCTTAGATGATCTGGGTACGGCGAAAAAAATCACCATCAACAAAGAAAATACCACCATTGTTGACGGTGCCGGTCGTTCACAAGAAATCGAAGATCGCGTAGCACAAATTCGCCAACAAATTTTGGACGCAACTTCAGATTATGACAAAGAAAAACTGCAAGAGCGCGTAGCCAAACTGGCTGGCGGCGTTGCAGTCATCAAAGTCGGCGCAGCCACCGAAGTAGAAATGAAAGAAAAGAAAGCCCGCGTAGAAGACGCACTGCACGCTACCCGTGCAGCGGTAGAAGAAGGCGTTGTACCTGGCGGCGGCGTGGCTCTGATTCGTGCACTGAAAGCACTGGAAGGCTTGGTTGGCGACAACCACGACCAAGACATGGGCGTCAACATTGCGCGTCGTGCGATGGAAGAACCTCTGCGTCAAATCGTTGCCAATGCTGGTGGTGAAGCCTCAGTTGTTCTGAATAAAGTGCTTGAAAATGAAGGAAATTTTGGTTACAACGCAGCAAACGAAACCTATGGCGACATGATTGACATGGGTATCTTAGACCCCACCAAAGTAACCCGTTCTGCACTGCAAAATGCAGCCTCTATTGCCGGTCTGATGATCACCACCGAAGCAATGGTTGCAGAAGTGCCGAAGAAAGAAGAGGGCGGTGCAGGCATGGGTGGCGACATGGGTGGTATGGGTGGTATGGGTGGTATGATGTAAAAATTTGTTTGCTAGAGTGGTTGCCCCGCAACCCATCTACAATCCACGAAAAAACCCGCTGAAGCGGGTTTTTTCGTGATTTCAGGCAAGCCATACGAGCATAATACATCTCTTTAATCTAAAGCCCCATAAAGCTGCCGATAAGGAAGAAACAGCTAAAGAGCAACCAAATTTTAGCTGTAGATTTGATTTTCTAGCCAGATTTTTTTGCGCTTAATCGCTGAGAAACCTTGAATTGTCACAGATTTGTGGGATTTTTCATATAAAAAACCCAACTTATCTGTAGTTTTTGCTTTTAACCCCAAAAAAATACTTTAACGCCTTAGAAACACCAAGGCAATAAAAATTAAGGTGTTGTTTTTGAAAAATATATTACACTCCCTCCCGTTTTGTTATGAACTACCCCGCACTCTATGTTACTCTAAGCCTGACTTGAAGGACGCAACGCAGCAAAACGCTCTTAACAAGAGCTTTTGACACATGGACAAGAGCGTCCCTGTGGTTCAAACGATATAGGACTTTCGCTGTCAACTTCCTAACCTATTGATTTACAAAAGAGTATGTTTTCGCGCTGCACAATAGTGTTTCTTTGTAAATCAATAAGTTAAATTCCAGACCGCGAAAATCCTACGATAAATAGAAAAGTGGAAGGGTGTAGACATGAAAAAAATTGAAGCCATCATAAAGCCTTTTAAGTTGGATGATATACGCGAGGCATTATCAGAAATTGGCATCACTGGCATGACCGTGACCGAAGTAAAGGGTTTCGGACGCCAAAAAGGTCACACGGAACTCTATCGTGGTGCGGAGTATGTAGTTGATTTTTTACCTAAAACTAAAGTCGAATTAGTGGTTGCCGAAGATAAAGTGGAGCAATGTATTGACGCCATTATTCAAGCTGCCCACACCGGAAAAATAGGCGACGGCAAAATTTTCGTCACCGATGTACAAAAAATTGTACGCATCCGAACTGGCGAAACCGATGAATCCGCTATTTAAATTTTAAGCTTGTTATTTAGCGCTTTACCTTTGCTCTTTCATGTTATACTTTAACTACAAAAAAGGCTCAAAGAGCAGTGGCTACAAGCGCAAAATGCCGTTGAATTCATAGTAAATTCGCGTATGATGTCGGCTGATCTGGTTGAGGCATTAAATCGCTTGCAGGGATGCCGGACGCACATCACTGATAATTATCTCCACACGAATATTTGATGGTAAAAGACTGTGACGACTGATAGTGCAGGGACAAACTTTGAAGGCATAAAAGTCATCGTCATTGATGACAGTAAGACTATTCGCCGCACGGCAGAAACGCTGTTAAAAAAAGCCGGTTGCGAGGTTATTACCGCAACAGATGGTTTTGAATCTCTGTCTAAAGTAGCTGAACATAAGCCTGACATTATTTTTGTGGATATTATGATGCCACGTCTGGATGGTTATCAAACCTGCGCTTTAATTAAAAATAATCAGGTGTTTAGAAAAACACCTGTAGTCATGCTGTCAAGTAAAGATGGTTTATTTGAGCGTGCGCGAGGCAGAATTGTAGGCGCTGAGCATTACATGACTAAACCTTTTACCAGAGAAGAATTGCTCAATACAATTAAAGCTTTTGTAATTGATGCTAAGGCTAAAGCTGGTGCATAAAGAACAATGGCAAAAATAAAGCAAAAAACGCAGCTATAAAAACGGAATTCTAATAAATTAAAGTATGAGGTCAGTATGGCGCACATATTAATTGTGGACGATTCTCCTACCGATGCCTACCTGGTCAAAAATATCCTGGAAAGTAATGGTTACCAAACCTCCGAAGCTTCTAATGGTACTGAAGGTGTTGAAAAAGCAACTAAACTCAAACCCAATCTTATCCTCATGGATGTAGTCATGCCGGGATTGAATGGGTTTAAGGCTACCCGTGAAATCACCAAAAACCCTGAGACCAAATCTATCCCCGTTGTCATAGTGTCTAGCAAAAATATGGACAGTGATAAAGCCTGGGCAAAAATGCAAGGAGCCCAGGATTTTCTGGTGAAACCTGTAAAGCAAGATGAATTGTTAGCAGCCGTTAAAAAGCTTATCGGTTAGATGATAGGGAGGCAAAACAATATGAGTATGCTCCCTGCGCATGAAGCGCCCTTTCAATGGTTGCAAGCATTAGAGCAATATATTAAAAAACATGCACGCGGTTTGCCGCGGCAAGAAGCGGTGCGCGAAATTTGGCGTGGCATTGCTTTTCGAATGGGAAAAGTGTATTTAGTCGCCGCACTCAGCGAAGTTCAAGAGGTGTTGGTTTGCCCACCCATTTTAGCTAAAGTACCAGGCGCAAAGCCTTGGATTCGTGGTATTGCCAATGTGCGAGGGCAATTAAGACCTGTAGTTGATCTGCAAGCGTGTTTGGGTGGAGGAATGACTTTAGTAGAGGGACAGACCCGCTTGCTCATTATTAATCAATCAGGTGTATCTTCTGGCATTTTGGTAGATGAAGTATTAGGTATCAAGCATTTTCCTGAAGAAAATCGGAAAAAGCTTAACAACTCAGTAGATTTACCCCACATGGCATCGCAGTTTGCCCGTGCAGTTTTTCAATACGAAGACTCTAATTGGGTTGTTTTTGATTTATTAGCATTAAGTAAAAGCAGATTATTTCTTGATGCGGCTTTATGATTTTAGTATACGATTTTCTTATCATTTAGAACCCACACGCAACATTATATGGAATGCACAATGTCTATGCTGGCACCCCCTCTTTTAATGCATACTCATACCTATTCTAAAGCAGGATATGTCATTCTTCAGGAGATGGGAGTTTAATCATGAAAATAGGCTCAGTAAAAACTGATAATAATACAATCTTATTTGCTCTAATTGGCATTCTTCTATTAGCTTTTGTATTCTTAATTATTACATTTTCTATCGTCGGTTCAAATATTGCTGGCGATGAGAAATACTTAAAAAATATTACTAGTATGCGTTTAGTTGCGCAGCAAATCACTCAACAAGCAGCGCGTGCGGCAAGTGGCAAAGGACAAGAAGAAAATTTCAAATTAGTGAAAGAGCAGCGGGATAAGTTTCAAGGTTATTTGGATTTGGTTCGTGCTGGAAATTCTGCTGATGGTACACCAGCAACACCAGAATCGGTTTATCCTACTTACGAAGCTTTGGAATTGTTCTGGCTAGATGTTAATAAATACATTGATTCTTTGTTGGCAACTCAGGAAGTGGTATTAGGTGCTTCGGCAAAATTTGAAGAATTAACGAATATCATCCCCGAAATTAGAGACAAAACCAAAGATTTATTGCAATTGATGGTAGATAAAGAAGTCCCTGCTGCACAAATGTTTGTAGCGACACGACAGTTAATGTTGCTAGAAAGAGTAGCTAATAACATTATTGGGTCTTATCAAGGCAATGTGGAAGCAGAAGCATTGCTCAGTGAGGATACGATTCAGTTCAGCGATATTCTGGTTTCCTTGCTTAATGGCAATGAAGAAACGGGATTGCCACCAGTTGCTGATGTAGATGTTAGAGCGAATATTGAAAAATTGGCTGCATTGTTTGAAGAACGCATTAAATTAATTGATGAGTTTCAAGATAGCGGTAGTGCAGAGCAGCTATACAACGCTAAAGATGCTGCTGACGATTTGATTCAGAATATACCAGACTTACAGTTTAATATTGAAGAGTTGCAAACCGCTTATAATACAGCAGTTGATGGGCGCTTTTTTTCCCCCTCGCTGGGTTACATTATGGCAACCATCGTACTTGTAACTATGGCTGTTCTGGGCTGGGTTATGGTGCAATCAACTCGTATGCGTGCTGCGGAAACCCGTAAAAACCTTGAAGAAAGTGAAGCAACCAATCGTCGCAATCAAGAAGCTATTTTACGCTTGCTCAGTGAAATTTCTGATTTAGCCGATGGCGACTTAACGGTGACAGCAACAGTAACCGAGGATTTTACGGGTGCTATTGCAGATGCCCTGAATTTCTCTATTGAATCTTTGCGTGATTTAGTTGTTAGTATTAATAAAACAGCCGCCCAAGTCACTGGAGCAGCGCAAAATACTCGTGCAACCGCAACCCAGTTGACTGAAGCCAGTGAGCGTCAAGCGCAACAAATTGCTAAAGCAGGACAAGCTATTATTGGTATGGCTAATTCTGTGAAAAAAGTTTCTGCTAATGCTATCGAATCTGCTGACGTAGCAAAAAAATCTGTAGAAATTGCTGGTAAAGGTGCCAAGGCTGTACAAGATACTATTTCAGGAATGGATAATATTCGTGAGCAAATTCAAGAAACTTCAAAACGCATTAAGCGTTTAGGAGAAAGCTCACAAGAAATTGGTGAGATTGTTGGACTGATCGACGACATTGCTGATCAAACCAATATTTTGGCATTAAATGCCTCTATTCAAGCCGCTATGGCAGGAGAAGCAGGACGCGGTTTTGCAGTCGTAGCAGATGAAGTGCAACGCCTGGCAGAACGGGCAGGAAATGCTACAAAACAAATTGATGCTTTGGTTAAAACTATTCAAGGCGATACAAATGAAGCGGTGAGTTCTATGGAACAAAGCACTTCTAACGTAGTAGCTGGCGCTAAACTGGCTGAAAGTGCTGGCGAAGCTCTAATTGAAATTGAAACCGTTTCAGTTAAATTGGCTGGGCAAATTGAGAATATTGCACAAACTTCCCGTACTCAAGCAGCGGTAGCTTCAAATATTTCTGGGACTATGACTATCATTCAAGAGATTACTACCCAGACATCTCAGGGTACAAATGAAACTGCTGCATCTATTGAGCGTTTGGCTCAGTTGGCAAATGAACTGAAAACCTCAGTATCTGGTTTTACTCTGCCAGACAATGCGCAATAATCTAATGCCTTTGTAAAACCTGACTGAGAAAATAAATGAAGTATGCCACCCTGACTTGGGTCAAGCCTGCGATTGACGACACACTTAAATTAACTCGACAGTCGCTTGAGCAATTCGTGGAAAATCAGGATGATACTGGACCTCTACAGGAAGCTGTTGGGTGGCTGTATGAAATCAAAGGCGCGTTAGTTTTATTAGAGATTAACAGTGCTATGATGTTGATGCAAGAAATGGAGTTAGTGACTCGCTCATTATTGGAAGGCAAAATACAGGACAAAGAAGCAGCATATGACAGTCTTATGCGAGCTTTGATTCAATTACCTAATTATCTTGATCATTTGTCATTAGGTTATCCTGATATCCCCTTAGCGTTACTCCCCCTGATTAATAAGCTGCGACATTTGCTTAATCAAAATCCGCTTGCCGTAAATCAGTTTTTTATCCCCGACACCGGTATTGATGTGCCCCAAGCAAAAACTGCCCCTAACTTACCAGACGATAAGCTAAAAGCCTATGTTGAAAAGCAACGTCAAGCCTATCAAAAAGGCTTGGTTGCTTTTTTAAAGGGACCAAACAAAATGGCGGGGCTGAAATTAATGCTGACCACCTTTGCTCAACTTCAGCAAGCAACCGGTCATTATTCAATCAGTAAAGTCTGGTGGATTGCGGAAGCTATTCTCGAAGCCATTGCCCAGAAAGGGCTGCCTCTTAATGAATCGCTCAATAATTTATTTAAACAAATTGACCTTTTAATTAAACAAATAGCAGAGCATGGTAATGCAGGTATGCGAGCACAACCCCCTGCAAAATTAGTGGGTAGTTTGCTTTATTATGCAGCGCAAGCTAAATCGAATGGGGCGCGTGTAGTTGCTGTACAACAGGCTTATCACTTAGATTATTGCTTACCTTCTGAAGCATTGCTTGGTTCATTTTTGCAGATATTTGCAGGTCCAGATATTGAATTAATGAAAATTGTCGTGACCATCTTGCAAGATGATTTTGCTCGCATTGAAGAAACGCTGGATATTTTCATGCGTGCGGATACGCCAGATGTTTCCGATTTAAAACCTCTTATTGAAATCATGCACAACATGGCTTATACCCTGCATTTGCTAGGTTTAGAAGTACAAGCCAAGTCTATGTTACAGCAAACATCCGTCATTACAGCTATTGTTGAAGCACAAAAAATCTACGATTTAGCACAAATGCTGTCAATTGCCAATGCACTGCTAAAAATTGATGCGGCTTTAGATACCTTAGCAACTCGTGGCAATCATGCACGCCAGCAGATTCAGCAAGAAAAAGGTTTAATGGAAACTCAATTCTCTGATGTGTTGAAAGTCGTGGTTGACGAAGCTAAAATCGAATTAGCCGAAATGGTACAACCCATTATTACTTTCATAGACAATGGTAATGTCAGTGAAGAATTGCAAGCAATTCCAGGACGTTTTCAACACATCCAAGGCTTGCTGGCAATTTTAGGTGAACAAAGAGCTATTAAGTTATTGCAATTGTGCAGTCGTTATATTGAACAGCATATGATCAAAAATGCTGTTGTGCCTGATGAAAGGCAACGCAAAGCACTGGCTGATGCCATGATCAGCATTGAGTTTTACCTTGAAACTTTGGCTGGCAACCCGCTGAATAGCGCACAAATTCTTAATATTACCCAACATTGCCTGGCAACCCTCATGCCCGCTACTGCTAAGTAAAGCTGTCATTCCCAAAATGGCTAACGCCTTATCCTCCATCATTGTTGCCCTTGATTTCTCCTCTGCTCAGGCAGCTTTAGACTTAGCCATGCGCTTACAAAACACTGGCTGTAAGCTCAAGGTCGGTAAAGAACTCTTTACCAGAGCCGGTCCCTCTTTGATTGAACAACTGCACAAACTAGGTTTTGAGGTTTTTCTTGACCTTAAATACCATGATATTCCTACCACAGTAGCAAAAGCCTGCCAAGCTGCTGCCGAAATGAGTGTATGGATGTGTAATGTACACGCCCTGGGTGGTTCGCGTATGTTGGATGCTGCGCGTGAAGCTGTGGATAAATATCAGAAAAAACCTTTATTAATCGCCGTCACCTTGCTTACCAGTTTACAACAAGAAGATTTAATCGAATTACGCATACAAATCTCTCCTCAAGAAATGGTGCTACGCCTGGCGCATTTGGCTCAAGCAAGTGGACTGGACGGCGTAGTTTGTTCGCCTTTAGAAATTGCGCTTTTAAGAGAAAAATTGCCGATTGATTTCCAGTTGATTACCCCTGGCATCCGTCCCGCCGAAAGTCTCCAAGACGATCAAAAGCGCACCTTAACGCCGCTCGCTGCTTTACAAGCTGGCAGCAATTATCTCGTTATCGGCAGACCTATTACCGCCGCCCCCGATCCCCTGCTGGCTTTTGAACAGATTAGCAAGCAACTTCAGCATTAAAAAACCCATTACTTAATCTGGTTAGGGCATGTTTCACTGCTTACAACCAGCGCCGCACTGCCAATGAAGTAACACTAAACACATGACAAACCTCTCCAACAGCACCGATATGCACATTTGCTTGCAAACCGGCGAGTTGCACATTACGACAGAGCAACCGCAACAGCTTTTGCGCTTGAGCGGTTTTGGTTCGCGGGCGAATAAAAAACGTGGTTTTGTGTTTGTTAGCAAGGTGTTAGGTAAGCATGTGCCTGCCCGTCCGCAGCAGATGCAGACGGCTCAACGCGAATTGGCAGAGCTGCTGCTGGCGCGTTTGAGTCAGCGCCCTACGTTGCTGATTGGCTTTGCGGAAACCGCGACAGGGCTGGGTTTTGGCGTGTTTGAGCAACTTCAGCAGGCAGGTTTTGCGCTGGCGTTTTATCTGCACACGACGCGCTATCGCTTGGCGCAAGACCTTTGGTTAGATTTTCAAGAGGAGCATAGTCACGCCACCGAGCACTTGCTGTATCAGCCGCAGGATGCGGGCTTGCGGGCGCAATTGGCGCGGGTGGAAAATCTGGTGCTGATTGACGATGAATTTTCTACCGGCAAAACCGTGCAAAATCTGTTGCGGGCGTTGCAGCCGCATTTGCCCGCCTTGCGCCAGGTATATGCGGCAGCTTTGTTGAGTTGGTTGCCGGCACCATTGATGGGGATTGAGTGCCTGAATTTGCATCAAGGGCGCTTTAATTTTAATGAATATTCAGTGACTTGGGTGGATAACACGGCGGCGTCGGTGGCGCAACAGCCGGTTTGTTTGGATTGGTTGTTGCCGTGTAATTTTGGGCGTTTGGGTATCCAGAATTTTGCCCCGGATTATGCAAGTTGGACGGATTGGCGCAGTCTGCGTAACAAGCGCGTGCTGGTGCTGGGAACGGGAGAATTTATGCACCCAGCCTATGGCTTGGGGCGTTTTTTAGAAGCGCAGGGTGTAGATGTGTGGGTGCAGTCGAGTACGCGCTCACCCTTGAACGTGGATGCTGATATTTCTAATAGCTTGATTTTTCTTGATAATTATCATGAGAAAGTTAAAAACTATCTGTATAACCTGGACTTTTACGACAGTATTTTGCTCTGTGTAGAGACGTTGCAACTGCCAGCGGAATTTGATCTGCCGCAACAGCTCGCCGCTTATGCCGAGGAGGTACGGGTGCTTTATTGCTGAAGCCTGCACAGAACGCGCTGCGACGGCGGATATGGCGCACTTCGACAGGCTCAGTGACCGCCAGCCGCGCCTTAATCCGCCCTACCGTTCTTGAATCTCCGCCATCTCCGCTCGCAAAGCCGCCAAATCCGCTTGCGCCCGTGCATCTTCCGGGCTTTGTGCCACCAATTTTTCCGTAATGCGCAAAGCCTGTTGATAACGCGCCCGTGCCGCTGCCCACTCCTCCTCTGCCACATAAATCTGCGCCAGCTTGTAGTGGCTGACCATCAAATCCCGTTGTGCCTCGGCATCTGTAGCCAGCAGGGGATGGCACAACACCCAGTACCGTCTTGAAAGCGAACAAAAACGCGGGGCTTAATGTGCATCGGGGTGTGCGTCGGGTGACTGTCTGGTTTCGCTGGAGGCGGGATGATGCGCAGGATAGTATTGGCTGCCCACGCCAACCCACACCAGCAAGCCCGCCAGCAGGAGTGCAAACAGCCAAAAACGAGAGGCTTGATTGCGGCACTTCAACACCCAATACGCCACACCGCCCGCTATCAACGCCCATACGCATCAACTTAACAAATTTCCATAAAAAATGTTATCTTATACAGAAAGATAGCAAATAACCCACAAGTATCAGGAGGTATTTTTATGTCCAATTCAACTAGCATATCAACTGCTTTGCAAGCAATTTTTCTCCAAGCGGATGAGTTTGCATTAAAAAAATAAGTTTATTAAACGCCAACGTAAAATAACCGGCGCTAATTTTCTTAAAACAGTGTTAT
>DYPD01000046.1 GCA_020720115.1 Thiomargarita sp.
CATTGAAATCAATTTCTTGCCATTGCATTTGCGCAAGGTTTGCTGAGCGTACTATGACCAATGACCATAGCTGCAAAGCGCAACGAACTATAAAGCTGCCACGGTAGGCTTTAACGTCTCTCAGCAGTACCGCCAATTCTTCAGGCTTAGTTATGGCTGGAAAATTCCCGTCTTTAACAGGGGATAATGCGCCGCGTAAGTCAGCAGCGGGATTGTAGTTGCAGCGTAGTGAGGCGATGCCATAACGGAATATTTGACCGCATAGCTGTTGCGCCCGGTGTGCAGTTTCTATTGCGCCGCGTTCTTGTATGCGTTTTAAGATTTTGAGCAAATCATGTGGGGATATGTCAGCAATGGGTTGCTTGCCAATCCAAGGTAGTACATCACGCTCTAAAAGCTGTGAAACGCGCTTGATGTGGCTGTCAGACCATATGTTTGATTGTTTGCTATGCCATTCTCTAAAAATGGCTTCAAACGTGTTTTGTGCGTGTTCTTGGTTTGCAATTTTTTGGGTTTTCTTTATCGCGCTTGGATCAATGTTTTGGGCTACTTGTTGCCGTGCTTCGGCATGGCGTTTACGCGCTTCTGCTAGGGATATATCAGGGTATTGCCCTAGCGCAAGGGTTTTGCGCTTGCCTGCAAAGCGGTAGTTATAGCGCCAAAGTTTTGAGCCTGTCGGATTGATTAAGAGATACAAGCCGCCGCTGTCTGTCAGCTTAAACGGTTTGTCTTGTGGTTTGGCGGTACGCACTTGGATGTTGGAAAGTGGCGTGGCTGCTAGTCTCCTGAAGTTAAAGACGGTATTTGGACGCAGCGCCGCCATGACTAGAGGAAAATAGCATTAGGTGTGGCGGTACTGAGTTTTTAGAACCACAGTATACCGCTAATGATACCGCCGCAAATGGCGGGATGGTGTGAAACAATATGCTACAGCAAGCAACCAGTAATCTAGTGTAAGTTGCTGTATTTATATTGTTTTTTGTGCTATATGGGACAGTATGTAAGATGAGATTGGTCGGGGTGAGAGGATTTGAACCTCCGGCCACTGACTCCCGAAGCCAGTGCTCTACCAAGCTGAGCTACACCCCGTTGTTGGAACTAATTTGATGACAATAGATGGGTTTAATAAGTGCGGCTTACGGAGAAGTTCGCCAGCGAATGAAGCGCGTCAGTGTAGACGGATGTACTGAAGATTTCAAGTGCTTGGGTGGCTTTTTCAATTTCCTGACGGGCGACTTGGACGGTGTAGTCAAGGGCACCGGTGTTGTGGATGGCTTCGGTGACGAGGCTGATCTGTTCTTTGCCGCCATTTTTGATGGCGTCAAAGATGACTTGTTGTTGCTGCGGGTTGCCGTGTTTGAGGGCATAGATGAGCGGCAAGGTGGGTTTGCCTTCGGCGAGGTCATCGCCGATGTTTTTGCCGATGGTGTCGCTGTCGGAGCTGTAATCGAGTACGTCGTCAATGAGTTGGAAAGCAGTGCCTAGGTGTTTGCCGTAGGTGCGCATGGCTTGTTCTTCGGCGGCTGAACGCTGGCAGAGTACGGCGCTGAGCTGGGCGGCGGCTTCAAAGAGTTTGGCGGTTTTGTAGCGAATGACGGCGAGGTATTGTTGTTCGCTGGTGTTGGGTTCGTGGCAGTTGAGGAGTTGTAGCACTTCACCTTCGGCGATGATGTTGGTGGCATCAGAGAGGATTTCCATGACACGCATGTTTTGTACTTCGATCATCATTTGAAAGGCACGGGAGTAAAGGAAGTCACCGACGAGGACGCTGGCTTCGTTGCCCCATAGGCTGTTGGCGGTTTGTTGTCCGCGCCGCAGTTCTGAGGCGTCTACTACATCGTCGTGTAGGAGTGTGGCGGTGTGGATGAATTCAACTACAGCGGCGAGTAGGATGTGATGGCTTTCTTGGTAGTCAAAGGCGCGAGCGCACAGCAGTAGCAATAAGGGGCGCAGGCGTTTGCCACCGCTATTGACTATGTAATGACCAAGTTGGTTGATGAGTGCAACTTCTGAATGTAGACGCTGGTGGATGAGTTGATTGACTGCATCCATATCGTGTTTGATCAGGGCTTGCACATCGGTAAAATCCATTGCTTGTTTATCGTTGTTTGTGGGATGAGCCATAGAGTTTGTGCTTATACAAAAAAACAGGTTGTCGCGGTGCTTAGGAATCTGCGCTGTTGTGGCTGAAATGTTGTGGAATCATGTTCAGCCACAGTTATAGGCGTTATGGGTTTTCGTTTAGGCGATTTTCAATGTAGGCTTCATCTTGAAGTTGGCGTAGCCAGCTTTGCAGTTCTTCTTCGACTTTGGCGCGGCGCAGTAGCAAGCTGGCTTTGCTGCGGCGAGCCTGCTCGGTGTTGTCGTGTTCGCGGCGCTCGAGGATTTGTAAAATATGCCAGCCGTATTGGGAGCGGAAAGGCTCGCTGATTTTGCTGGGCGGTAAATCGCTCATGACTTCTTCAAATTCTGGCACCATCTCGCCCGGACTAACCCAGCCTAAATCACCGCCCAGCCGTGCAGAGGCGCTGTCTTCGGAGTGGGCTTTGGCAAGTTCGACAAAATCTTCGCCCGCTTCAATGCGTTCTTTGAGTTGTATGAGGCGCTGTTCTGCTTCGCTATCTGATACTAGCTCGCTAGTTTTTAAGAGAATATGGCGGCAGTGGGTTTGCTTAATAATGCTTTTCTCGCCGTCGCGTTTGCCGGCTAATCTGATGATATGAAAACCGCTGATATTATGTAGCACTTCGCTGACATCACCTTCTTTCATTTGGATGGCAAGCTCAGAAAACATGGCGGGCAATTCGCCGCTGGAGCGCCAGCCAAGATCGCCGCCTTCGAGCGCCAAGCGGCTATTGGAATACGCCATAGCGGTTTGCGCAAAGTCTGCTCCGCTGCGTATTTGGGCTAAGATTGATTCAGCATGGGCTTTTTTCTCGGCAATCAATTCGGGCGTTGCAGCTTCCGGTAGGGAAATCAAAATATGTTGCAATTGGTACTCTTTGCGCACATTGCCTTGGCGCTCCTGATTTGCCAGAAAGTTATCAATTTCTTGTTCTGTAATGGTGATTTTGTTATCCACAAAACGCTGATGCAGTTGTTTAATCTGAATTTGTTTGCGCAGCTCTTCACGAAATAGGGCAAAAGATTGACCGCCGGCTTCAATTTCATCACGCAAGCCGGTCAGCGACAGATTGTTGCGTGCCGCCGTCTGGCGCAAAGTGCGGTTGAGCGTATTGTCATCTACCTTAATGCCGCTACGTTCAGCCAGTTGTACTTGCAGTTTTTCCATGATCATGCGCTCTAAAACCTGGCGTAGCAGCACTTCTGGAGCGGGCATAGCCACTTGACGGCGGCGCAATTCTTCGGCAATCAATCGCGCTTCAGCTTGCAATCCAGTCAGAGCGATGACATCTTCATTGACCACTGCCACGATGCGGTCAAGCTCTTCGACCGCCCAGGTTGCGCCATAGGGCAGGCTGCTGATAAAGCTGATAATCAGTGCCAAGGTGAATCTTTTCATGTGTGTTTACCTGTTAAATTGCTAAACTTAAAGCTGCTGTAACCCATTGATTTACATCGTTGGTATTTTATCTTGCTGGCTTCAATAGTTGTCTAAATTCTCAGCAAAACCGCCAATGGCTTCGCTTAAGAAACGTCCCGTACCGCGTCCGAAACCTGCCAAACCTTTCAGTTCAAGCTGCAAGAAAGCGCCAGTGGAATAATCCCCTTCCAAGTTTTGTAAATAGCGCCGCCCAACTACGCGCACCGCCCAACAACAACTGTTGTATTCAAAACCGGCAAAGGTTTCCAGATTTTTATTGTGCTCCAGCGAATAATTCCAGCGCCCGACTGCACTCCAGTGCTGATTGATCGGTAAAAACCAAGAAAAATCAGTCTGTTCTAAATCTTGGCGCAGATTTTTACGCACCCGATAGGCGGCATTAAAAATCTGTCCGTTTTGACTGTTTTGGTAGCGCAAACGGGTGCTACTGCGCACCAGGGTATTTTCTTCGGCATCCCACTCTAGGGTCTGACTGGCGGTGAGATTTTTCGCAATGCGTGCGGCTAATTCGCCAATCACATCTGAACTACTGTTGGCATCCGTCTGATTATCAATGCTCACGCGGCGATCCGCAAAATGAAAGCTTTGCCCAAGGCTTGCGCGGAAATATTCTTCACCGCTATGACTGGCTAAAAAGCGCGAAGTCAGCGCCAACGCCACGCGGTTTTCATCACCGATGCGATCATGCCCGACAAAACGGTTATTGCGGAACATTTGTGCAAAAGAAAAATCATACTCGGCACTGTCAAACAGCGGAATCATTTGCTGCGCCTGATAAGGCACATACAGATAAAACAAACGCGGTTCAAGGGTTTGTAAGAAACCGCCGTGATTTAGGCTACGCTCCATAAACAGCCCGCTGTCAGCACTGAGGCTATAGAGCGCACGGCTACGGCTGTCATCCTGGGTGCTGTCTGTGCCACTCAAGCGATATTGAGTAAAATAGCCCGCCAGTTTGGGACGGAAAAAGCCCCAGGACTGCTGCCAAGGCAATTCAAGGCTCAGTTCAGTGTGCAGACGCTGACCCGTCGGATTGGACAGCAGACTTGCCGCTGCGGGTGTCAAATCACGCTGAAAATCCGTATATTCAGCGGCAGCAGACCAATGCCAATGCCCGTTTTGCTCAGGTATCAAACTTTGCAGCGTAATCTGTGGCAAGCGTGCATAAGGACGTGCCGCTGGGTCTTCTGACAGGGTTTGGTAATTTTGCAAAAAAGCTTGCAGCAAATAGCCGTCTCCCAAATAACTCAGCCCCAAACGGCGCTCCAGATGCGTCGTGCTGCTGGTTGAGAGCGTATTGCTAAAATCGGTAAAGTATTGATTATCTGAAACTTCGTTATAGAGCACAGACGCCTGGGTGCGGGGATTAAATTGCGTCAAGTGCTCGATTTTAAGTTGAAAACGCTGATCTTCTTCCGACTTGCTATCATCCGGCAAAAAATCCCATGCCCACACGCCCTGCGAACGCGCTGTGAGATAACGGGCTTCCATATCCAAACGCAGCCCACGATTCGTCATCAGCATAGGCGCAAAGGTCGCGTCATAATTAGGCGCTAAATTCCAATAATAAGGTACACTGATTTCCGCACCGCGCTCACTGGAATAGCCGAATTTAGGCGGCAAAAAGCCCGATTTACGCTTATCCGTAATAGGAAAACTGAGGTAAGGCGTATAAAAAACCGGCATCTGTCCCAGATACAAAGTAACATCACGGGCAACCCCCTCTTCTGTATCCAAATCTAGTTGCGTATTGCGGCTACGCAACTGCCAAGCGGGTCGCTCGCCAGGGCAAGTAGTGTAATCAGCGTCTTGCAACTCAATGTGCTCGGCGTTATGCCGCATCACCTGCGCAGCTTGCCCATGCCCACGCCGCTCAATGAGCCAATAGTGCGCCTCTTTTGCCGTGCCGCTTCTATCTTCATGCAGCGTCACCGCCGGACTACGCGCTACCAGCGTGTCATCCCACAGCGTCACTTCGCCATTAGCTTCCACCTCGCCATCGCTTTTGCTATAGCGCAAGTGCTCAGCTTTAATAACCTGCTGATTGCGCTGTAAATGCACATTGCCGCTAAACTGATAAACCTGATTATGATCCGGTGTTTGCAACCCATCTTTCAGGAAATTAGGCACTTGCAAAATGGTGAGCTGATCGGCATCCAAATACATCAATTGCGTGTCCGGTGGTGCTAAAGCATCTTGCAATATCGGACGTTCAGGTATTTTGCCCTCTAGCGCACGGCACAAAGCCGCGTTGTCTGCGTATTCAGCGGCATCAATAGATTGCCAAACAACACCGCTAAACAATAAGGTGATTAAAACTTTGTTAGCCAAGCACATGGTTTTCTTTTCTCCTTATTGCCTGATAAATAATGACATTAACCAATATTGGCTAAAGCGTAAAAGATTCAGACCAGATAAAATAGGGACCAAATTTTTTACTCATTCTAAACTCGCCACCAACGCTTTTCCCTTTTTCGGTTAGGAAATATTTCCCCCCTTTTACTTCCAAAAAGCCTAACAAGGTAAGCTTTTCAATCAACTCATTGGTTTTCATACCAAGTTTTTGAGCAAGTTTAGATGATGTCAGCTTTTGACCATCCCCTGCTTCTTCTTGAGGCAACGCTGTAAATTCAGAGGTTACATCCACTTTTTCAAGAGACATACGCACTTCATCGCTGATTCTGATAATGCGTTGCGCTTCCTCAAATGCCTCTCGATATATTTCTGCATCAGATACGCGAGAAATATAAACACCCATTTCATTATTATTCACTTGACTAAATTCATAGAGATTCAAGCTTGTAATTATACAGGACTTTTCATTTATGTAACATTTCGCATGAAGATTTTTGCAAAAACTGGTTCTTACAAATGTCAATTCCTTTAACCAGTTAATTTCTTCTATGTGCAAATCATTCTTGCCATAAATGATTCGCACATCAATTTTGAAGCGGTTTTTATCCTCGAGCAACTCTTTTACTCTATCATTTAACTTCAAAAACGGACTAATCAAAATTAGTCGTTCTGATGCTCCCTTGATTAATTCCTCAAGGAAATAGTTGATTGCACTGGTATTAAGAAATTTTGCCACTATCAAGTTCTCCGTGTATTTTTTTGATATTTATGGTGTAGTCTCATCTCCTGGTTGAAGCTGTGTCGAATCCGTGATTTGAGCGGTTTTCGGCGACGGATTAAACACCACTGGCGTATCATCATTCTCCATCAAGCGCTTAACTTCCAACATACGGTCACGAAATTGGCGCACATAGTCGCTATTGTCGGCTTCTGGATGAATGATTTGCGGCACTATGATGACCACCAATTCAGTGCGCACTTTCTGCACATCTTCACTTTGAAATAACCGTCCAGCAACAGGTAGTTCTTGCAAACCTGGCAGTCCTTCATAATTAGTGTTCCAATTGGTTTGAATCAAGCCGCCCATTGCGATGGCATTGCCGTCTTTTACTACCAAAGAAGTTTCAATGACGCGCTCACGGAAAGAAGGTAATTGATCGCCAGTGCGCAATGCCCCTATAGCGGACACTTCTTGACGCACTTCCATGTTAATCACACCATCTTCATTGATTTGCGGTTTGACTTTCAAAATAATCCCAGTTTTGCGGTATTGTACTTCATTAGAAGTGGTGAGACCGGTGTTAAGTCCAGTGTTGGTTTGATTTACACGGGTAATGGTAGGTTCATCAGAACCCACATTGATGGACGCTTCCTGATTGTTACGCACCAACAACGATGGACGTGACAAGAGTTCAACATGCCCATTAGTGCTTAAAATATTCAATACGGCGCTGATTTTATCACCCACATAACCTAAGACCAAGCCATTGTTACTACGCGAAATAATGCCATCTGTTGAAACACTGGCGGCAGCCGGTAATTTAAAGTCAGAACCGATAAAACCACGATTGCCAGAACCAAACAACTTGCTCCAGTCAATACCAAATTGATGTTGATCTGTGAGTTCTACTTCCGCAATCACCACATTGATCATGACTTCTTTAGGCACGCGGTCCAATAAAGCAATGGTGTCTAATAGTTGCCGATAATCTTTGGGCGTTGCTCGCACCAATAAGCTATTGGTTGCTTCATCTGATACGATATTGACTTGTAATTCTGCTGAAACCGTTGGCGTATTCTGATTGCCTTGATTAAATAGCGGTTTAGGTATAACTTCTTCAAGTTTTTGAGTTTCAGCAGGTTTGTCTGTAGGCGTTGCTTGCTCGGCATTAGGTTTGGGGGTGGGCGTGTCTTTATCATCTTTGGGTTTGAAGACTTCCATTAAAGTGCTGGCTAATTCTGTGGCTTTCAAATTGCGCACTTGATAAATAAAAACTTGTTCTCCGCCTGCTTCATTTTCTTCATCGAGAATAGAAATCCAGCGTTCTACTTCAGTAAAACCGCGTTTTGGTGGTGCTACAACTAAGAGTGCATTCACTCTTTCTAAATCAATAATGGCATAAGAAGGCATTTGTCCTTCTACTGCTTGGAGAATTTTATCTATTTCGGCTTTGGCTTCAGCGGCTTTAACATGATTCAAACGGAACAAGCGAATCCCCCGATGCACAAAAGGATCGGCATCCACCAAGCCAAGCAACGTATTGATTCTTTGCAGCTTTGCGGGCGTGCTGATAATTCCGACTACGTTTAACGCGGGTAGCGTCATCAAGCGCCCTTCGGGTTCAACCAGGGGTCTTAAGGTGGTTAAGGCGGATTCCAGCGCAATGTAGCGCAGGGGGGTAATTTGCAACACTTGCGAAGCATCGCTCTGCGCGAGGCGGGCGGATGCCTGACCAATTTCTAGGGGTAAGGTGTTTGGCTCTTTTTTCAAATAATAAACCTCACCGCGTTTCTCCATGCTGATGTCGTTTTCTTTGAGCAGTAATTGCAACAGGGGCCAGAGATCATCATAACGCAAGGGTTTCTCTGGTGCGGTGCGGATAGTCACTTTATCGCCAATGGAGGGATCAATGACCACGGTTAATTTCAGGGTATCGGCAACCATTTGCAGCACTTCTCGCAATGGTACTTGTTCAAGATTCAGGGTGACAACATCCTGTCCGGCGGGCACGCTAGGCGCGGCAACTTCGGCTTGCTGATAACTGCGAATCGGCGGCAGACTGCCGCTATTGCGGATTTCGGTAGGCGGTGCGGCGGTGGGGGGCTGCGGTAGGCTGGCAATGATGGGAATGGGTTTTTCCGCTTCGCTGTTGCCTGGTAATTGTAAGGCGGCTAATTCGGCTGCGCTTTTGGGTTGCGGACGCAATTCTGGCGGTGTCGCGCAAGCGGTTAATACTCCGCAAAAAATCAAATAATAAAAAGGTCTCATTAAACCTCTCACTCCATAGTCCATCGGGTCAAAAAAATAATGCAGCAAAAGCGCAGCAATTGCCTTTTGCGCGTGAAACAAATCAGTTCTGCAACGCGGCGACACTAGACTCCGATGCTATTTAGGCTAAAAATTGCCGATAGCATGATGATCACCACTGCGCCGACAATGCCGCCAAGCCCCAAAATCAGCAGAGGCTCGACCAACGCCACCATGCGGCGCGTGCGCTGGCGCACTTGTTCATCAAAGGATTCTGCTAACTTGTCCAAAATGAGCGCAGTGCGCCCGGATTCTTCACCTACTACAATGAGTTGCGGTAGCAGTACGGGGAAATGCCCGTTACTCGCTAAGGCTTTGCCTAGGCTTACGCCGCGCCGCACGGTTTCTTCGACTTCTTCTAAGTCTTTGGCAAGTAACTGATTTTCCATGACTCCTTGAGCAATATGCAAGGCTTTCAGCAATGGAATGCCAGAACCGAGCAATGAACCCAGGGTGCGGCAAAAACGTGAGCTTTCCGCTTCTAATAACAGCGATCCCAGCAACGGCAATTTGAGTAAAAAAGCGTCACGCTGTAAGCGTCGTTCCGGCGTTGAACCTGCTTTTTGCCACCCATATCCCAACAAAAAAGGTACTAAAATCAGGCTCCAGCCGTATTTTTGTAACCAGGTGCTTAAGCCTAACAAGAGTGCAGCAGACGGCGGAATCGCTGCGCCCATGTCTTCAAACAAGGAAGCAAATTGTGGCACGACGAACACCATCAAGGCGATCACGCTGAGCACCCCGACGACCAATAAAATCATTGGATAAATCAGTGCGGAAATCACGGTGCGCTTGGCTTCGTCGGCTTCTTCCATGAATTTTGCCAAGCGCGGCAAGAGCTTGTCTAAAATCCCACCTTCCTCGCCAGCGTGAATCATGTTGATGTACATGCGAGAAAAAACCGTCGGATGCGCTTGTAAGGCGTCAGCAAGGGTGCGCCCTTCTTTGATTTCACGGCGCAATTCTACAATCAGTGAGCGCATGACGGATTTTTCGGTGATGCCTTCCAGCAAGCTCAGCGCCTTATCAAGCGGCACATACGCCTCGACTAGAGTGCATAAACCTGAAGTAAAATCAATTACATCCTTGGTATTAATCGTCTGCCGCCGCAGGCTGATGCTGGTTGTTGCTCCCCCGGCTTCCTCGATTTTCACTGGGGTGAGATTACGGGCTTGCAGAATCGCTACGACCTCTTGCTTGCTGTCTGCGCTCAGTTGTCCGCTGTGCAGCTTGCCTTGTGCGTCGCAGGCTTGATAAGAAAATTGGGAAGTTGCCATGAATTACGCAATGCCACCGTCACGAATGGGCACTAACAACAGGGAAATGGTTGGGAAGCATAAATACATAAGTCTGCGGCAGTGCCTAGTTTGGGTAATCAACTACTTGATTAAGATAGTGAATAATGTCGTTAGACTCATACAACCAGCGTACTTGAGCAGCATCTGTTGCGATACGCAAACAGGGCACTTGCTCGATACCGCCGCCGGCTAACAGGGCTTGTCGGTGCTCGTTGTGTTGGGCGTCGCGCAACTCAATGTGTAGATTCAGGCGATGCAGATGCCAGCGCACTTTTAAACAATAGGGGCAGCTTGGAAAATGGTACAAGGCAAGCGGTGCAGCGCGGGCATCTAGGGCTTGTTGTATAACGGGATCACGCTGTACTGGCTGCGGCACAAACCACTGGGCGATATTTTTAAGCCAACTCATCAGGAGACTCCTGACCAACGCGCTAAACGCGGCAAATCGCCATTAATTCCCATTGCTTGCAACATGAGCTGTTGCTTGAGTAGCGCATTTTTATCTGCCCAATTTAAGCCCAGCGAACGCACCCAGCGTAAAGGCATAAAATCATTACTAAACAAAGTTTTAAAGCTATCCATTGCCGCTAACATGAGGAGATTATGCCCTTTGCGCCAACGCTCATAGCGGCGTAAAACCTGGTAATGTCCTAAATCATGCTGCTGTTGTTGGGCGTCAATCAGCACTTCTGCCAAAGTTGTCGCATCCAGCAAGCCCAGATTCACGCCCTGTCCCGCCAGCGGGTGAATTGTGCGCAACGCATCACCCACTAACGCCAGGCGTGGTTGTACATATTCTCTGGCGTGGCGGCGAATGAGGGGAAACAGCGCACGCCCTTGCACTGATTCAATGCGGCCGAGTTTTTGCGCAAAGGCTTGTTCGAGTGCTTGCTGAAACTCAGGTTCGGGCAGGCGTAAGAGCTTTTTCGCCTGTGCGGGTTCGGTGCTCCACACGATTGAGGAAGTATGCGCTTCGTGCAAAGGCAAAAATGCCAGCGGACCGGTCGGCAAAAAACGCTGCCAGGCAGTTTTGGTGTGCGGCAATTCGGTGCGCACTGTGGCGACCAGCGCATGGTGTCCGTAATCCTGGCTGTCCCAACGAATCCCTGCCTGTTCGCGCACTTGCGACTGCGCACCGTCAGCACCGACTAGCACGGCAGCGGTAAAAGTGCGCCCATCATGCAACGCCACTTGAACGCAGTTTTTTTGCACGGAAAAACTATGCAACTGCGCAGAACACACCCGTTGTACGCCATCAGTTTGCACCGCCTGCTGCAACACAGCCAGCATGACCTGCTGTTCAATGATATGTCCTAGATTTTCCTCATGAATATCAGTGCAGCTAAAATGAATCGCGGCACGATTTTCCCAGACGTGCATGTCTTGATAAGGGCTGACGCGCTGCGCCTGCATAGCATCCCAAACGCGGGTGTGTTGTTGGTGCGGCAGCGCACGAAAAATATTTTCCGAAGCACGGCTGATCGCATACACGCGCTGGTCAACAGTCGGATCATTTAACGCGACTGGTTGGGCTTGCGGCGTGTCGCTGCTATCCAGCAGTATCACCCGCAAACCGCCTTGCAACAGCGCCGCAGCTAAGCTTAAACCGACCAGCCCGCTACCGATAATGATGACATCGGCATCTGTGTTGGGTTTCATGACGATTCCTGGGCTTGGGCTTGTGAGACGCGCAGCAGCATATCCATGACGCTACTTCAATTTTTCCAGCAAAACTTGCAATAATTGCTCAGTGGTTTGCGCATCCGCTGGCTGCCCAGCTTTATTGAGCACATTAATGCGGGTTTGCGTGCCTAGATCGGTAAGTTTGATTTGAAAATCTTTGCTTTCCGGTTCGCTGGAACGCCAAAAGGCTAAAGCACTCAACAAACCTTTTTCGCTGTCGTTGGCGTTATCCGGCACTAGACGCACAAAATACACACCTTCAGCACGATTGCGGTCTTCTATAGTGAAGCCACTATTGTCCAACACCAAACCAGTACGCCGCCAAGTGCGCGGGAAATCTTCTTTCACTAATAGGCTGTCTGCTTGTTTTTCGACTATGGCAACGGCGGTGTTTTCTTGTGCTTGGGCAACGCGCTCTTGAGCTTGTGCTTCAGTTGCGCCTAAATACACCATCAAGCGCGTCAGCATTTCGGCTTCGAGTTCGGGGTTGTTAGGGCGAAATTGCCAAACAAAATTATCACCTTGCGCGACTTCTTCTGCGCCGCGATGGGTAATGAAAATTTCTGTACCCTGCCCGTCATTGGTACGTTCTAAGCGAGTACGGAATTTATCACGCGTAGAGGCAGACCAAAGAAAATCCGCTACCTTGCCCAAGGTGCGACGGATCATATCTTGCGGAATATCGCCGCGATTTTCTGTCCAGTCGGTTTCCAAAATACCCAGTTTTTGCTCATCACGTTTCAGCAAAAAGCCGCTTTCCAGCCAGAAAGTGCGCACCTTTTCCCACAGGCGGTCGGCTGGTTTATCCACCTTAAGCCAACGCAACTGACCCTCACGCTCCACGCTGATGCCGCTCAGTTGCGGCATAACGCCAAGATCAGCTTTGGGGCCCGGACGCCCTTCGGCACGGGTGCGGCTGTATTCTGAGTAGGTGGCAGAAACACCGCCGGGAATCACCATTTCCTCTTCCATTGCTGCATCTATTTCGGGTGGCAATTCTAAAGCAGCTAAAGGCGCACTTTGGCGATATTCAACGCGGCGGTCATGTTTATCTAAACTGCCGCACGCAGACAAGCTCAAACCTATAAGCCCAAAAAACAACCATTTGAATTTATTATCTATACTCATGCTAAAGCACTCCTGCTTGCTGCATAGCACTGCGCACATTCGACTGATGCGCCTCTGCCAAATGGGTCAATGGTAAACGTATTCCGGCAGAAATTAAGCCCTGAGTATGCACCGCCCATTTCACTGGAATCGGGTTTGGCTCAATAAATAAATACTTATGCAGCCCTTGCAGGCGTAAATCCAGTTCTTCGGCGGCTTGTCGTTTGCCTTGCAATCCCAGCATACAGAGTTGGTGCATGGCTTGCGGCGCAACATTGGCTGTCACTGAAATCACGCCTTGCCCGCCCAACAGGATAAATTCCAGCGCCGTGTCGTCATTGCCGCTAAACAATAGAAAATCCTCGCCGCACAAGCGCCGGTGCAAGCGCACCCGGCTCAAATCGCCAGTGGCGTCTTTTAAGCCAATGATGTTAGGAATTTTTGCCAACCGTGCCACTGTGTCGGGCAGCATATCGCATCCGGTACGTCCGGGCACATTGTAAAGAATGATTGGTAAATCAACGGCTTCTGCGATTGCTTTAAAATGCTGAAACAAACCTTCTTGAGTGGGTTTGTTGTAATAAGGCGTGACACTTAAGCTGGCTTTAGCGCCTGCTTGTTTGGCGCACTTAGAGAGTTCAATGGCTTCGCGGGTGGCGTTTGCGCCCGTTCCAGCGATAATCGGCAGGCGCCCGCCGGCTTGCTCTACTGCGATGCGAAGCAGTTCGCAATGTTCAGCCAGATCAACGGTTGCAGATTCGCCGGTCGTGCCGACAATCACCAGGGCGTCCGTCTGGTTGGCGATATGGTGCTCAATGAGCGCACGCAGACTTTGCTCGTCTATCCGCCCATCCTCGTGCATCGGTGTTACCAGCGCCACAATACTGCCTTGAAACATAGTGCGTCTCCGAAATAAAACCAGCATTCTTAACATTCATTCAACACAGCAGTGGGTGCATTGAGCCGCGAGCCACCATTCAAAGACAGATGCCTAGAGAGGCAAATCCGCAACCACTGAGTTTAAAGGCGGGATTATATAGACTTTCCCCGCTTTCTGAAAACTTGATTCAAGCATCAGTGTGCTGAGAAACAGATTCCAGCAGCTTTTCCCACCACTGCTGCACTTGTGTTTGCGGCAGCGCAAAGCGTTCTGGCGGTACTAAAGCTTTTTGGTTTTGCAGCGCCAAACGATGCACTTCAGTGCGATAAGTACGGTAAGCATCGCTCAACTGCTGACAGGCTTCGGGGGCAAATAAGCCATTGTCAGCAAAGCGTTTTAGCATGGGTAACATGCCTGTGGTGTGCAACAGCGTCGGGTGGCTATGTGCCCAGCGCAACACGCCAAATTGCACGATAAATTCGATGTCAGCAATGCCGCCTTTGCCTTGTTTTAAGTCAAATTGTTGGTCATTGCTTTGGTCTAGGTTGTCGCGCATTTTTTGCCGCATGTCCAACACATCGGTGCGTAATTGCGCTAAATCCCGTACTTGGCTGAGAATTTCTCGGCGAATTTGTTCAAATGCACTCATGCACACGGGATCGCCCGCGATAGCGCGAGCGCGTACCAAGGCTTGATGCTCCCAAGTCCAGGCTTCGTGCAATTGGTAATCGCGGTAAGCAGTTAAGCTGCTGACCAGCAAGCCCGATTTACCGCCTGGGCGCAGACGTGGATCAACTTCGTACAGCACTCCTGCTGCGGTTGAAGTGCTCAAAAGATGGATAATGCGCGACACCATACGCGAGAAAAATACCGTATTATCAATAGGTTTTATGCCATCTGTGAGTTGTTCTGCGCCGCTGCTGTTGTGCAAAAATACCAAATCCAAATCGGAACTGTGGCTCATTTCAATGCCACCCGCTTTGCCATAGCCAATAATGCAGAAACCCGCTTGTCGCTGGTGATCGGTGTCTTTGGCATTGTCACGGCATAGCGGACGCCCGTGTTTTTCGCTGAGTTGATGCCAAGCGATTTGTAAAGCTTGGCGCAACAGGCTGTCAGCAATGGCAGTGAGGTAATCGCTAGAGACTTCAACAGTCAATTTGCCGCGCAGCTCGCCTAAGGCAACATGCAGCACTTGAGCGCGTTTGAAATGCCGCAAGCTGTCCATTTGCATTTCTAAATCTTCTTCGGGTATATGCGCCAGTTGTGCTCGAATTGCGCTGTCAATTTCTTCTGGATTCAAGATATTGTACAAATGTCGCTGTTCTAAAAGCTCATCTAACAAGAGCGGATAGCGGATGATTTGTTCAGCAATCCAGGCGCTATTGGCACAAATGTTTAGCAGTTCTTTGAGTGCTTGCGGATGCTCCATCAGTAGCGACAAATACACGCTACGTTTAGCCACAGCTTCAATTAATTGCACACTGCGATGCAACGCAATCGCTTGATTTTCAGGCAGTTGCTGCATGAATAACAGCAAGAGCGGCATGAGCGCATCCAGGCGTTCTTGCGCCTGGCGCGTGCGTTGTCGCAATGCTGAGGATTCATGCAAGCGACACAGTTCTTGCCAAACAGCGGCGGGTTGTTCAAACCCGGCTTGTTGCAAAATCTCCAGCGCCACCGCGTCGTCGCGTTCGGCGGCTGGCAATACCTGTGTCCATAATTGTTGTAGCGGTTGCAAATGACTGATTTGTGCCTTGAGTGCCGCTGTTGTTTCGGTTTTGCTTTCGCCCGCAATGACTCTGGCAAAATGCTGCTGCACCCGTACACGGTGCTGCTCTAATTGTGTAAAAAATGCGTTCCAAGAAGCAAAACCCATCGCATAAAACAAGCGCGTGCGGTTCAGTTCGTCATCTGGTAACAACTGGGTTTGGCGATCTTCAATGGACTGAATGCGGTGTTCGGTATTGCGCAAAAACACATAGGCTTCGCGCAACTCCGCCAGCACCGAAGCAGGCAGCAACTGGTAATCGCCAATGCGTTGCAAGGTTTCTAGCAAATGCTTAGTTTGTAAAGCGGGTAGGCGTCCGCCGCGCAGCAATTGAATGGCTTGGGCGATAAATTCAATTTCTCGAATCCCGCCTTGTCCTAATTTGATGTTGTGTTCATTGCCTTTGCGCAGAATTTCTTGATCAATTTGTGTTTTCAAATCGCGTAGTGCAGCCACTGCGCTGAAATCCAAATAACGGCGAAACACAAAGGGACGCAAGCGTGCGGTCAATTCCTGTTGCTGCGCTGGCGTGCCAGTCAGCGCCCGCGCTTTGATGCAGGCATAGCGTTCCCATTCTCGCGCATGAGATTGGTAATAGTCTTCCAGTGCATCAAAATGAATTGCCAAAGGACCGCTGTCGCCAAACGGACGTAAACGCATGTCCACACGAAACACGAAGCCATCGGCGGTGACGCTGTTGAGCACATGAATAATCTTTTGTCCTAAACGAGTGAAATACTCTTGATTTTCAATGCTTTTTCTGCCGCCCTGCGTAACCCCGCGTTCTGGATAAAGAAAAATCAAATCAATGTCAGAAGAAAAATTCAATTCACGCCCGCCCAGCTTGCCCATACCCAACACGAGCAACGGCTGCACTTCGCCCTTAGCATTGCAAGGCTGTCCGAAACGCGCCGTCAACGCTTGGCTTTGATGTTTTACCCCCTGTTGAATTGCCACTTCTGCCAGTTGTGACAAATCCCGCAAGCTTTCGGGTAATGCCGCCCAGCCCGCCAAATCGCGCCAAGCAATGCGCAGCATTTCGCGCTGCCGCAACAAGCGCAAACGGCGCATCGCCTCAGCTTCATCGGTTTCTGCGGTAATCTCGGCAAGCTGTTGTTGTAGCGCATGGGCATCCGCATAAGCACGCAGCAAATCCCCGCTTTCCAGCAAGTGCCGAAAAACACTGGGATTTTGCGCACAGCCTTTGGCCACAAAGGGACTGCACGCCCACACTTTTGGCAGGCTGTGCCACAGCGCATCATTGGCTTGCAACAAAGGCAGTAAATCCGGCGCATGGCTGAGAAAAATCTGCCAATGTGCCTGGAGTTCAGGGTGTAACACAACGGGAATGTCTGCTAAGGAAAGAGGAACAGCCATTTTTAAGTACGCCTCGAAAAAATCCAATGCTGGAAAGCCAGAAGCCGAGTATTATTGCCTGCCGAGGTAGCCTCCTGCGCCCCGAATCCAATGTGAACGCTGTGAGCACCTCATTCATCTGTAAACGCATCTTGCCATAAACGACGCTTAAGTTCTTAAAGCAGAGTGCAAAACACTGTTTATGAGCACGATTAAGTTATCTATCTTAACCCGTTTAACGTACAGCAGGAGGATTTTGCAATGGAACTCAAACAAAAAGGCGCAGAAGGCTATATCGCAGTTAAACAATTAATGGTGTCCATGAAGTGGACAACCGCCGCTGACTTTGATTTAGCCGCTGTGTATGAAGCTAAAGATGGCAAACAAGGCATTATCTATTTTGGTGAATTAGGCAGCCTTAATGATTTTCCCTACATGCAACTGAGCGGCGATGAAGGCGTTAATGATAGTGGTGGCGATAACGAAGAAACCATGCGTATTACGCGCTTGGATGATCTGAAAACCGTGTGGATTTTCTGCTGGGACTACAGCACTGTGCAGCAGGGCGCTCCGGCGCGTTTTCAAGGCAGCGATATCCGCCTAAGCATTATTGACAACACAGGTAAATCCGTTTCAGTCAACCTAGACAGCGGTGATGTGGGCAATGTGTGCTGTATTGCAACCATTGATAACAGCAGCCCACTGGGGGCTAAGTTGATTAACTCAAGCCAGGTCGGTACTTTGAAGGGCTTAAAACAGCTTGAACAACTGCTCGAAATAGTTAAATCGTAACAAGCAGTTAGGCGCAATGCGTAAAAATAGCAGTTGAGTTTTAGGGGCATTTATAAGATGCTAATGCGTTTGTAAAAAATGAATTTTTGGAGTCTATTCACGGGAGAACTTACAACATGAGTACAGAAGGCGTAAATACCGCGAGACGCCGGTTTCTGATTGCTGCAACCACCGCTGTGGGGGCTGTCGGAGCCGGGTTCGTCGCCGTGCCTTTCGTAGTTTCTATGCAGCCCAGTGCCAAAGCACAAGCTGCCGGCGCACCAGTGGAAGTGGATATTAGCAAACTGGAGCCAGGACAAAAATTAACGGTTGAATGGCGCGGCAAGCCGGTTTGGGTGGTACACCGTACTGAACAACAATTAGCTGATCTGCCTTCCTTAAACAACCTCTTACGCGACCCTAATTCCGAGGTGGCAACTCAGCAACCCGCCTATGCACAAAACCCCACTCGTGCGCTCAAGGATAAATATTCGGTCTTAATCGGTATCTGTACTCACCTGGGATGTTCACCGAGTTATGTACTGGCTGGCGATCCGGGTCAGCCCACCGCCGATTGGAAAGGTGGCTTTTTCTGCCCCTGTCACGGCTCTCTATTTGACTTGGCAGGACGTGTTTTCCAAGGTGTACCTGCGCCCACGAATCTGGTTGTTCCCCCTTATACCTACTTAAGCGACACCCGCATTCTGGTAGGCGTTGATCATCAAGGAGCTGCTTAATGAATATGTTAGTTGCTTTGCGGGACTGGGTGGATGCGCGTATCCCCCTCATGAGCACTTGGAATGACCACCTGGCTCAATATTACGCACCGAAAAATTTTAACTTCTGGTACTACTTTGGTTCTTTAGCATTGCTGGTTTTTGTCGTTCAAATCCTCACCGGCATATTCTTAACCATGAACTACAAACCTGATGCGGCTTTAGCATTTGCTTCTGTTGAATACATCATGCGCGATGTTGAATGGGGCTGGTTGATTCGCTACCTGCACTCTACTGGCGCATCATTTTTCTTCATTGTGGTCTACCTGCATATGTTTCGTGGACTCATGTACGGTTCTTATAGGAAACCCCGTGAACTCCTCTGGATTATAGGTATGCTCTTGTATTTGGCGCTGATGGCAGAAGCCTTCATGGGCTATCTATTACCTTGGGGGCAAATGTCTTTCTGGGGCGCACAAGTTATTATCTCACTGTTTGGCGCTATTCCTTTTGTGGGTGATGATTTAGCCCTTTGGATTCGCGGTGATTATGTCATTGCGGATGCAACCCTTAACCGTTTCTTTGCCTTCCATGTAATTCTCGTACCCTTCATTCTGGCGGGTTTAGTGTTTGTGCATATCATCGCCCTGCATGAAGTAGGCTCAAACAATCCAGATGGCGTAGAAATCAAAAAAGGTCCTAAGGGCAATCGTTGGAGTAAAGACAAACCGGCTGATGGCATTCCTTTTCATCCCTACTACACAGTAAAAGACATTATGGGCGTTGCTGCTTTCCTGATTATCTTCTGCTCCGTCATTTTCTTCTATCCAGAAATGGGCGGATGGTTCTTAGAAAAAGACAACTTTATTCCCGCCGATCCGCTAAAAACGCCGCAACACATCGTACCTCTGTGGTATTTCACACCTTTCTATGCCATTTTACGCGCTATCCCCGATAAACTCTGGGGCGTTGTAGCGATGGGCGGCGCGATATTTTGTTTATTTGTCTTGCCTTGGTTAGATCGCAGCCCGGTGAAATCTATTCGCTACAAAGGCATTATCTTCAAAGCCGCTTTAGCCGTTTTTGTTATTAGCTTTGTGGCATTGGGCTGGCTGGGCACACAACCCGCAACCCCGCTATTAACCAACTTTGCACGCCTCTTTACTGCGCTCTATTTTGCCTTCTTTATCCTGATGCCGCTCTATTCAGTGATGGACAAGACTAAGCCAGAACCTGATCGCGTTACCTACAACCATTAAAAAGGGAATGACTGATGAAAAAATTACTCTCCTTTCTCAGTGCTTGTGTATTCGTTATCAGCACGGCGCCAGTTTCTGCCTCCGAAGGTGTGCAACTGATGCACATTGAAACCAACCTAAAAGACAAAGCGACTTTGCAAGAAGGTGCAAAAATCTTTGTCAACTATTGCTTAAATTGCCATTCTGCAGAGTACATGCGCTTTAGCCGTTTAGGTAAAGATTTAGGTTTAACGGACACACAGCTTAAAGAAAACCTCATGTTTGCCACGCAAAAAGTAGGGGAACCTCTGCATACTGCCATGAGCAAAGAGGATGCAGTACGCTGGTTTGGCGTCGTACCGCCGGATTTAAGTGTGGTCGCTCGTTCACGCGGTACGGACTGGTTGTATACCTATTTTATGAGCTTCTACAAGGATGAAAGCCGTCCTTGGGGAGTGAATAATCTAGCCTTCAAAGATGTAGGTATGCCGCATGTACTATGGGAATTACAAGGGGGTGTTGCTGAACCTCAATATAAAACCGAAATGGGCGCCGATGGCCACGAACATAAGATCATTGAAAAATTAGTAGTACCCAAAGGTGATCTGAGCGACGAAGCCTATCGTCAAAAGCAGAAAGAGTATCAACACGCTGTCGCTAATTTGGTGTCTTTCCTGGAATACATGGGTGAACCCGCTAAACTACAACGTTACGACTTAGGTGCGAAAGTGCTGGTGTTCTTATTTATCTTCTTATTGATTTCTTACTTACTGAAGAAAGAATTCTGGAAAGATGTTGAATAAAAACCCGCTGTAAAAATTCGTGCTTTATCAAAAAACCTGCTTGTTTGTGTATTCTACAAACCAGCAGGTTTTTTTTGCCCTTGGACGTTTCTGTCATGCAGTAAAAAACCTTCATTGCTTAACATGCGCTACCTCTATACTTTCTTATTGTATTTACTATTGCCCTTCATTGTTCTGCGTTTGTTCTGGCGCGGTTGGCAAGCGCCTGGCTATTGGCAACGCATTCCTGAGCGTTTTGGCTTTATGCGTTCTCTGTCCAAGCAATCGCGTCTTTGGATACACTCGGTCTCGGTTGGCGAAGCCCTGGCAGCCGTACCTTTGGTGCGGGCTTTACAACAACAATACCCGCAACAACGCATACTCATCACCTGCATGACCCCGACAGGTGCGCAACAAATCCACAGCGTGTTTGGCGATACGGTAGATCAACGCTACCTGCCCTATGATTATCCCGATGCAGTGCAGCGTTTCCTTCAACAAGCTCAACCAGTTTTGGGCATTATTATGGAAACTGAATGGTGGCCGAATCTGTTTCATGCCTGTCACACCCGACGCATCCCTTTGCTGTTGGCAAATACCCGCTTGTCCGAACGCTCCGCCCGTGCTTATCAGCGTTATGCCGCGACCTTAACGCGCCAAACCTTAGCGTGCGCCAGCTTGATTGCTACGCAAACTGAGGTTCATGCGCAACGTCTGCGTCAATTGGGTGTAGACGCTGACAAGCTGCAAGTAACTGGCAGCATCAAATTCGATATTCAGCTTGCCGCTGGCTTGTCCGAACAAGCAGAAGCCTTGCGCTCAACTTGGGGATCGCGGCGGGTATGGATTGCTGCCAGTACGCACGAAGGTGAAGAAGAGCAGGTTTTGCGGGTTTTTCAAACAGTTAAACAGCGATTTGAGGACGCTTTGCTGCTCTTAGTGCCGCGCCACCCAGAGCGTTTTCAGCGAGTGGCAAGACTTTGCGAACAAGCGGGTTGGCGTTTGGTGAAACGTAGCAGCGGGCGTTTTTGCCATCCAGACACAGATATATTTTTGGGCGACACTATGGGCGAGTTACCGCTCTTTTATGCCGCCAGCGACATTGCCTTCGTCGGCGGCAGCCTGGTTGCTACGGGCGGACACAATATGCTAGAACCAGCGGCACTCGGCATTCCGCTGATTACCGGCAGCCATGTATTTAATTTTGAAGATATTGCAAGTCGTCTACTAGAACACCAGGCAGCAATTAAGGTGGCTAATGCCGAACAATTAACCGAGGTGCTGCTGACTTGGTTTCAAGATGCTAATTTGCGTTCGCAGATTGGCGAAAACGGACGCCATTTTGTCGCGCAAAATCGCGGCGCTTTGCAAAAATTATTAGGCATTATTGCCACGCTGATACAGACGCCAACCCGCCCGCGCCGCTCTTCCAGTTGAGTTTATCGCCACAAAAAACCATCGAGTTGCCTTTTAGGCCACACTCATGAATAAAGTCTCTGTCATTTCTTGGCGTGAAGCCGCTGCACCAGTGCTGCTCATGCTGTTGTTGCTGAGTCCCTTTGCTTGGCTGGCGCACAGCAATTACCGCGCTTCAGTGGATTTGCATATTGCTCTGGAACTGAGTGCGTTGCTGCTGGGGTTGTTAAGCGCCCTGACCTTGGTTTCGCGCGGCAATCGTCTCCACTTGCTCATTGGCATGGCGTTTGGCATCAACGCCTTAAGTGACGGTCTGCATGGTTACTTTACCTTTCTGCTCAACCAAAGCTGGCTATTACCCTCGATCAGCAGTGAAATCGGCGCTTTGGTGCCAGGCATATACCTCGCAGGACACTTTCTAATGGGACTGCTGCTGCTCATCGCGCCTTGGTTAGATACGCATATGGGGCTGAGCGATGCACCTTGGCGCGAAACGCTACGCACCGCTTTTTTATTCTTGCTGCTGTTGTTGGTTGCCTCCGCTGCCGCCTGGTTTATACCGCTTTACCCTTTGGTTTTGCCGCACACCTGGCTCAACCGCCCGGTGGATTTATTGGCGGCTACCGTGCTACTGGTTGCCTATTGGGTATTCATGCACGCTTATCGGCGTAGCGCCGATCCCATCCTCTGGTGGGTGGCTTTAGCCATCACAGTGCTCATCGCTTCACAGTGCTTATTGGCGTTTACCAGCCACTTACAGGACGCCAATTTTAGCGTCGCTTACCTGTACCGAGTATTGGCTTATGCGCTGCCGCTGTTGGGTTTTTCTCTGTATCAGTCACAAAACTTGGCAGAACGCCTGCGGGCAGAGCAGGCATTGTCCCAAACTGAGCAAGAATTACGCAATCTTTATAATCACTTAGAAGAAGTAGTCACGCGCCGCACGGAAGAACTGGTAGCAGAGGTCGCATGTCACGCCAGCGCACGCGAAGCCTTGCATGACAAAGAAGAGCGCCTGCGTTTAGCCATTGAAGTGACAGAAATCGGCATCTGGCATTGGCAGTTAAGTACCAATCAACAGACGCGGGATGCGGGCTTAAACCGCATTTTGGGAGAAACGGCAACAGAAACGACGCAGGATATGGAAGATTTTTTGCGCCGCATTCATCCAGATGAGCGCCTTTTAGTCGAGCAAAAACTGCACGAAGCCATTGATAAACATGAAGATTATTGGATAGAACAACGAATTATCAACAATCATGGCAGCATCCGCTGGTTGCGTGATTGCGGGCGCTGCTTTTATAACGCTGAAGGACACCCGCAAAGCATGATTGGCGCGGTGTTTGACATTACCCAACGCAAACAAGCCGAGCAGCAATTACAGCAACACCAGCAATTGTTAGAAAGCGAGGTCCTCGCACGCACCACCGAACTGCAACAAATGCACGAAAAATTCCGCCAATTATTTATTAATAACAAGGCGGTAGAACTGTTAATAGACCCCAACAACGGCACTATTGTAGACGCCAATTTTGCCGCAGAAAAATACTATGGCTATAGCCTAGAAAAACTGCGTACCCTGAAAATTGCTGACATCAATGTGCTGCCTCCAGATGAAATCAAGCGCGAAATGCAACGCGCCAAAGACGAACAGCGCAATCATTTCTTCTTTCGCCATCGCTTAGCAAACGGCGCGGTGCGTGATGTAGAAGTGCATTCAGGTCCCGTTGATTTAGGCGCTAAGCGGCTGCTGTACTCCATCGTTCACGACATTACCGAGCGCAAGCAGGCGGAAGACCAATTACGCCGCAGCGAAGAGCGTTTCCGGCTACTGGCAGAATACGCCACCGACATGATTTCGCGTCATGCGCCCAACAGCGACTACACCTATGTATCGCCCAGTTGCTACACGCTATTAGGCTACCGCGAAGAAGAATTATTGGGGCATTTAGCCTATGAATTTTTTCATCCTGAAGATGTCCCCCAGATTGCTAAAATCCATCAAAAACAACTAGAAACAGCGGTTCCTCAGCCCTACAGCATTAGCTACCGTATGCGTCACAAAGAGGGTAGCTACCTCTGGTTTGAAACCACCACGCGCACCGTGTACGACGAAAACAGCGGCAATATCAAAGAAATTATTGCCATCTCCCGTGACATCAGCGAGCGCAAACGGCAAGAAACCGCTTTACAACAAGCCAAAGAAGCCGCCGAAGCCGCAAATCGCGCTAAAAGTGCCTTTTTAGCCAACATGAGCCACGAATTGCGCACCCCTTTAAGCAGCATCCTGGGTTACGCACAAATGCTACTGCGCGACAACCAATTAAGCGAAAACACCCGCGACTCATTACAAGTCATTCACCGCTCTGGGGGTTACTTATTGGCGCTGATCAACGACATTTTGGACTTATCCAAAATCGAAGCCGAACGCCTAGAACTCTCCCCCAGCATTTTTCACCTACCCACCTTAGTTCAAGAAACGCTTGAATCCTTAGCCACCCGCGCCCAACAAAAAGGCATTCGCCTGTATGCGCACATCAACCCGCAAACACCCGCCTGGGTCTACGGCGACGAAAAGCGCCTGTGCCAGATTTTGTGGAATTTATTAGGCAATGCGGTGAAATTGACCCTTCAAGGTGAAGTCAAACTCCAAGTGCAACCGCACGCCCAAGGGCTACATTTTCAAGTACAAGACACCGGCATAGGCATTGCCGCTGACAAGCTAGAACATATTTTCAAACCCTTTGAACCACTCGAAACCTCCGAACATCATGGCGAAGGCACGGGTTTAGGCTTATCCATTACCGCACGCTTGATTGAACTCATGCAGGGCGACATTCAAGTCAGCAGCCAGCAAGGACGGGGTAGCACCTTTCACGTTTACTTACCGCTAAGCGCCACAGAAAACCAACAAATTGCCGTGCAACCTGTGGAAAAAGAAGGTGAAATTATTGGTTATCAAGGCGACAAACGGCATTTGCTCATCATTGATGATGTCTGGGAAAATCGCCAATTTTTGCGGCAATTGCTAGAAAACGTGGGCTTTTCCACCACCGAAGCAAACAGCGGCGAAGCCGCTTTAGAACGGGTACAACAACTCCTGCCAGACTTGATTTTCATAGACTTAGTCATGCCCTGCATGGATGGACTAGAATGCACGCGCCGTTTGCGCAAACACAGCAAATTAGCACAAGTGCCCATTATCGCAGTGTCCGCCAGCGCCTTTGAACGCCACCGCGAGCAAGCCCTGGCAGTCGGCTGCGTCGCTTTTTTATCCAAGCCAGTTAATACCCAGCAACTCTTTGCTACAATCAAACAACACTTACACTTACATTGGCTCTATCAGCAAGAACCGCTGCCAAAACCAGCAACAGTACCAGCCCTGCTTCCTTTTTCGGCACGCCCCAACGTCGAACAACTCAAGAATTTGCAAGAATTAGCACGGCGCGGCAATATGCAAGGTATTATTGAGTATGCACAAAAACTCATGCAGGATAACCCTCAACTACATGAATTGAGTCATTACCTCATACATTTAGCCAATGAACTCGAAGAAGAACGCCTGTGTACAGTGATAGATTCTTATCTTGCTGAATTAGCAGAATTAGAACAGATCAAATAGACCGCCAAGTTAAAAATTTTCTAAGATAACAAGAAATAAAAGTGTGCGAAGCATGAAGAACATTACGCTGCAACCCATAGCACCATTAGATGGATTGCATCGTTTAATGACTATCCATCATCCTAGGTTCTGTTGACATTCATCTCCATGTCAACAGAACCTAATACTCTGAGTGTTTATATGGAAAACCTGAGCGAGCACAAATACACTATTCTAGTCATTGATGACAAACCGGAAAATATCAAGCTATTGCTCAAAGTGCTAACCGAAGCAGGTTACGAAACTCTCATGGCAAAAGATGGAATGCGTGGCTTGCAAAGAGCTATTTACGCCAAACCCGATTTGATTTTGCTTGACATCATGATGCCAGAAATCAGTGGCTTTGAAGTCTGTCGCCAACTCAAACAACAACCAGAAACCCAAGATATTCCAGTCGTGTTTATGAGCGCCCTCCAAGATACCATTGATAAAGTGGAAGGTTTTGAACTGGGTGCGGCGGATTACATCAGCAAACCTTTTCATCATGAAGAAGTGTTAGCACGCATCAAAACCCATTTGCAAATCTACAGCTTGCAACGCAATTTGAAGCAACGCAATTTAGAACTAGACACCTTTGCCCGCTCAGTTGCGCATGACTTAAAAAACCCCTTAAACATTATTCTCAACTACGCCGAACTACTCAACGACACTCAAACCGGTCAGCCCTTTACTCATGAATTGCACGAACATTGCGCTGCCATCTTGCGTGCTGGACGCAAAATGATCAGCACCATCAATGAATTATTAACTTTAGCCGGTTTATCGCGTGCGCCAGTTGAACTAAAACCTATTGAAATGGCGCAAGTCATTGAACAAGTCTTACAAAACAAACTGGCATTGATGATTAAAGAAACTCAGGCACACATAACCTTGCCAGAAACTTGGCCACAAGCCCTTGGACATGCACCCTGGCTAGAAGAAGTCTGGTTAAATTACTTAAGCAACGGCATCAAATACGGTGGCGTACCGCCGCGTTTACAACTCGGAGCAGAAATAAAAGACGAAAAAACCCTGTGTTTTTGGGTGCAAGACAATGGGCCCGGCATTGATTCAGCACTGCAAGAGCAAATTTTTACTCCCTTTATCCGCGCAGATTACAGCCATGCTGATGGCTATGGACTAGGACTCTCCATTGTACAACACATTATTCACAAGCTCGGCGGACAGGTAGGCGTTCAGAGCCAAAGTGGACAAGGCAGCCGCTTTTATTTCTGTCTGCCTCGTGCCTTTCGCCCTAATACAACAGAAACACAGCCGCTCTTATTCAAGCCGCCCTTTACATCTGCCGACTGCGCACTGACTAAAGTACAAATACAGCACATTGATGATTTCATTGAGCTAGGCGACATCAACGGGCTAGATTTCTACTTACAAGACCTGATCAAAGAAGCCGAGCCATCGCGCCATTCCTGCTTAATCTATCTAAAACAACTGGTAGAAGCATTTCGCCTAGATGCTTGCAAAGCTTTCCTTCACATATCTTCCCAAAGTTCAGACTAAACTCAAAGTACAAGCTGATTCATATGGATATCATTTACATCAACGGGTTAAAAATAGATGCCTTAATTGGCATTTACCCTTGGGAACGCCAACTACGGCAAAGCATCCTGCTGGATGTAGAAATGGCAACTGACATCGCCAAAGCCGCCAGCAGCGACAATATTGTAGACACGCTCAACTATAAAGCGGTTGCCAAGCGTTTAATTGAATTTGTCAGCAGCAGCGAATTTCTTCTGGTAGAAACCCTCGCAGAACAAATCGCTGCCCTGATTTTGCAAGAATTTGCCGTCCCCTGGGTACGGCTACGCCTTAACAAACGCGGCGCAGTGCGCGGTGCGCGAGATGTCGGCATTCTCATCGAACGCCATGCAGCGCCTAAGCCGACGGCGGCAGCGCAAAATCCTGTTGTCGCCACGCCTCAAAAATAATCACCGCCGCCGCATTAGACAGATTCAAACTGCGGCTGCCTGGCAACATAGGAATACGGATAATCTGCTCTGGCAACAAAGCCTGCAAAATCTCTGGCGGCAACCCGCGTGTTTCAGGTCCAAACAAAAACAAATCCCCCGCCTGATACGCCACTTGCGCATAAGATTGCGCTCCTTTCGTTGAGCAGGCAAACACACGCCGCCCCGCCACCGCACGCAAAAAGCCAGAAAAATCCGCATGTTCCAACACAGTTGCGGACTCGTGATAATCCAAGCCCGCACGCCGCAGGCGCTTGTCATCCAACACAAAGCCCAGCGGATGAATCAAATGCAGTTGCACACCCGTGTTTGCACACAAGCGTATGATATTGCCAGTATTCGGCGGGATTTCAGGTTGATAGAGAGCACAATGGAACATGGAGCAATAACACCCGTGAGTAGAGAATTTTCTGCCAGATGATACTGCATAGCAGCGGGGATATTCTCGTAACCTAGGGGCTCAATGGCATTAAGTTAAGAAAAAATGTGATATAATATGAATAAAAATCAAGGA
>DYPD01000185.1 GCA_020720115.1 Thiomargarita sp.
CTTATTTTACAGTAAATTACTCACCTTGACAGGGCTGATCTTTAGCGTAAATGTTGGGATTGGTAACACCCAGCGGTCAGCCGCTACCGGGGCGCTCAATTTAATCTCCTGTGTGTCTAGTCGCTGCGATTTTTCCGTGCCATTGGTGAATTTTCGCGTTGAGTTCATGAATATCAATGCTTTTCAGGGTACTGGCTTTGAGCAGGTGCTCTCCGGCAACCCACACATCCGTGACCTGTTCGCGTCCCACTGCGTAGACGATTTGCGACAGCACGTTGTAAATCGGCTGTGTGGACAGCGAGCGCATATCAATGGCGGTGATGTCAGCGGCTTTGCCGGGCGTCAGTGAACCGATAATTTCATCTAATCCCAGGGCTTTTGCGCCGTTTAAGGTGGCCATCGTGAGCGCTCGTGCTGCGGGGACAGCGGCGGCGTTTTGCGCTACGCCCTTTGCCAAGAGCGCGGCGGTGTGCATTTCGCCGAGCATGTCTAAATCATCATTGCTGGCAGCGCCGTCTGTGCCCAAGGCGACGTTGATGCCGGTGTCCATGAGATGTTGTACTGGACAAAAACCGCTGGCGAGTTTTAGGTTGGATTCTGGGCAGTGAATCACATGCGCGCCGTAGCTGAGCAGATATTCAATATCTAAATCAGTGAGTTGCGTTGCATGAACTGCCATAAAACGGTTTGACAGCAGCCCCAGCTTTTCTAAACGCGCCAGCGGGCGTTCGCCGGTGCGCTCCAAGGCTTGTCGCACTTCGTCAGCAGTTTCCTGAACGTGCATATGCACCGGTAACTGGTGATCCTCGGCAAATCGCGCCAGCTTGCGTAGTGGTTCATCGGACACGCTGTAAGGCGCATGTGGCGCAAGCACCATTTTCATCCGCGCATGTCGTTGATAATTTTGATAAACAGATTCGGCTTTGAGCAAATACTCGTCAGCATTTTTTGCCCATACGGTGGGGAAATCCACCAAAATCAAGCCCACGCCAGCGCGAATGCCGATTTCATCCACCACTTCGGCAATCACATCTGGGAAAAAATACATATCGTTAAAGCAGGTTACGCCGCTTTGCAGCATTTCCGCAATGGCCAGGCGGGTGCCGTCACGCACAAATTCTGCATCTACCCAGCGTTGTTCGGCGGGCCAAATGTATTCATGCAGCCATTGCATCAGCGGCATATCATCGGCATAACCGCGCAGCAAATTCATCGCTGCATGAGTATGGCTATTAATCAAACCAGGAATCAGCGCGTGTGACATTAAGCGATGTGTTAGGTGCGCGGAAAATTCCGCAGTCGCCACATCGCTGGGTAAAATAGCGATGATTTTACCTTCGTGGATGGCAACGGCGTGGTGCTCCAGCACCAGCCCTTCGGGGTCTGCTGGTATTACCCAGCCAGCATAAATCAGCGTATCAATATGGCGCATAGCGGTCGTCATTGAGTTGAGAGGAAGATAAACCAGGTGTTGTCGTTGTCTATTATGCCATGAGAGCAAAGTGGGCGGGTTATTGTGCGTTGGCTGCATAATCCCCTAGCCTGTGCCATAATTCGTTGTAAGTGCTTATCGCTTGTTTTGCCGCAGCCTAAACGGAGCGAGCGCAATGCAAAGCACCCAAAATCCCCTTGAGTAAAGGAAATTGCCATGTCAGAACATCGTCCTATTCATTGCCTGTTTTATTCTCACGTTTGGGCTATTCATATGCTCAAGCAATTTGGACTGGAAAACCTGGAAAAACAAGTCATTATCGAATTGGCGCAAAACTCCAATTTAGCCCCAGTGTTTGCTGAACAAGCCAAGCCGCGCTACGGTTTGTCTGGGTTGTTGCACCTTGCTGGGCGTTTAGAACAACTGAGCAAGCCTTTCAAATATGTGCCCGCGCCTTTGGTGTTAGCCCCGCGTCCAGAAATTTCTGTTGCCGCGTTAAATTGTGCAGTTGCGCTACTGCCCACCACGCCGACTCAATATGCTGGCATAGTCTTGCTGGTGCATATTGAAGAAGCTGCACACTTTGTCAGCAGCTACGCGCACGTCACCCGCTTTAGCCTGGCATGGGATTTAGCCGATGTGCCTGGCAGCAAATTAGTCGAATTAGCCGATTTATTGGTCAAGGAACAACTGATTTCTGAGGAAAACTGGGGGGGTATCCACCTCTATTCGCATCCTAATCGCAAACTCGAAGACGCCGCCCAGCGCGACGCGGATTTTAAGGCAATTCTACAAGAATATCCGTTGCTTAGCGGCGCACACTGAGACATGCTTCGCGCCATGTCGCTCCTTGCCTTGCACAGTGCCTGTCGTGGTCTGTTGCGGCTGGGAGCTTTACCCAGCCCCGCAACCTTGACACAGATGCAGCGGCAAGGCTACCGCGATTGGCTCAACCTCAGCGGCACAGATTTATACCAGATTTACCCGCACTTAGGCTTATCAGGCAACCAATACCTTTACCAATTTCCCGACATTTTCTCCCCCGCTCCGGCACTCGCCGTTGGGCAAGCCCCCGAACAGGTTTCCCCCGCCCTGTATGCTCAAGCCAGCGATGTTCAATCGCGCCGTGCCTTTAGCCAGGCGGTACAGCAACAGATAAGCCTCTGGCAACAGCGGCGCCCGGTTTTCTTGTTTTGTTACCAAGGGCGCGGACGCTCGCCCTGCGTGGCGCTGACTGCTCTGCACTGTGCGCAAAACTGGTCGCTGACTTCACTCAGCCACGCCCTGCGCCACCAACACCCCAGCGCCTGTTTCACGCAACTGAGTTATTCCGCCGCCTGCTGGTATCGAGAACACTCCACTGAGAGCACATTTTCATGAACAAAATCATCAATCTAAAAGCAGAAACTCCAGCACCAAGAAAACCGCTTAGCAGCGTTATGGTCAAACCCATAGGCGCATTTTGCAACCTACACTGCACCTACTGCTACTACCTCGACAAAGCCCACCTGTACCCCGGAGCGCCCGCCAGCCATCGCATGAGCGACGACACCCTAGAACAACTCATTATCGGCATGTTCCGCGCCTCCGCTTTGCCCACTTTCATCTGGCAAGGCGGCGAACCTACTGTATTAGGCTTAGATTTCTTCAAAAAAGTTGTGGACTTACAAAAACAACACAGCAAAGGACGGGGCTATTCCAATGCACTACAAACCAGCGGTTTCTTACTCAACGAAGCCTGGGCAGACTTCCTCAAAGCAGAAAACTTCCTCGTCGGCTTGTCCATTGACGGACCTCAACCTATCCACGACCGCTACCGCCTGGATCGCATGAATCGCGGCACTTTCGCCAAAGTTTACGAAAACGCCCAACTGCTGATCGCTAAAGGCGTACAAGTCAACGCGCTGGGCACAGTCAACGATTACTCAGTCAAATTTGCCCGCGAGATTTACCAATTCTTCGTCGAAACTGGCTTCGTCTTCATGCAATTCAGCCCCATCGTCGAACGCGACCCGCACAACGCCAAAGCCGCCGCGCCCTTCTCGGTCAGCGCCCGCGCCTACGGAGAATTTCTCGTACAAGTCTTTGATGCCTGGATGCAAGACTTTGATTTCGACAAGCTACAACAAAAAACCTCAGTGCGCTTTTTTGACTCCCTACTGCACATCTATGTAGGACTAGACCCCATGCAGTGCGTGCTACACAAACACTGCAACGACTACATGGTGGTCGAGCACAACGGCGACCTCTACTCCTGCGACTTCCTCGTCGGCGAAAGAAACACCGCACTCGGCAACCTGCACCAAATCAGCCTCCAAGACGCCTTTTATTCCCCCGCCCACCTCGCCTTTGGACAACAAAAAGCCGCGCTTGACAGTGAATGCCGCCGCTGCCAATGGTTATCTCAGTGCTACGGCGGCTGCATCAAAGACCGCATCCGCGACCCCGCAGACCAAGGGCACAATCATTTCTGCGAATCCTTCAAACACTTCTTTGCCCACAGCGATAAAGACTTTAAGAAACTCGCCAAGCTCTACCAAACCCATTACATGGAGCAAAACCAGCCATAGATACGACCTCCAGGAACAACTCACACTGCTCCGCCCTGAAACCACAGCTACAAACGATGCGATTCCTAACGTCATCGCATCCTACCTTGCTTTCTGAAGTTATTTTGTTCTCATTCCTAAGCATCAAGGAACACCAAACCTGCCAAACCTAAAATAAAGACTTGGCAGGTTTTTTTGTGGGCGGGTGTATACTTATCGGACAAAATAGAAGGAGATGCCGCTATGCTCATTGAGTTACCAGACGCGCAAGCCCAGTCATTACAACGCTATTGCCGCCAGACGCATATCAGCGAAGTGGAAGCATTGCGCCAAGCATTGACGCAGTTTCTGCCACTGCATGCGGGCGCGAAACGCCGTTTGCGTGACCATCGCGGTTTTGGATATTGGCGGGAGCGACAGCAAGACGGACTGGCATACCAGTACCGTTTACGCGACGAGTGGTCGGCATGACCATCGCAGTATTTGATACCAACCCTTCGACAAGCTCAGGGCAAGTCTGGTCATTGATGCCTTGAATGGTATTGAGGCAGCGGACGTGGAATACCAGCGTTATGAGCAAGGTGTATATCAGCTTGATTACCTGGATGGATGTCATGGTTGGCACGGATGAAACCGACACCCTAACCGCCGATTTTTTACACAGCTATTTTAGCGTGTTGCCGATTACCCAACCGATAGCAGAGCAAGCCGTCATGCTGCGCAAACAAAGGCGAATTAAGCTGCCGGACGCAATTATCCAGGCGACAGCCCAAATCCACCAATGCTTGTTGGTTACGCGCAATCGCCGCGATTTCCCCGAAAGCATGGCAGGTGTGCGGATTCCGTATGAATTAAATATATTTCCGCCAGACACTTGATTTCCGTGTGCCTGTGTAGGTTGGGCTGAGCATCTTTATTGCGGTTTGTGCTGAGCCTGTCAAAGTAAGCCCAACAAATGCGGCATTGCTCTGTTTTACTACACCTAACCTACCAAGTCTAAGAAAGACTTGGTAGGTTTTTTTGCTCAAA
>DYPD01000047.1 GCA_020720115.1 Thiomargarita sp.
TTGAATGTCGTTTGAGTTTGGTAGAGGTGTATGAGAAGGTGCTTGAGTAAAGGGTACGTCAATAAAAAACCTGCTAAGTCCTTTTTAGACTTGGCAGGTTTTGGGGATGTTAGCCGTTGTTGATGAATTACGGATTCACGCCGTAATTTTTCAGTTTCCAAGTCAGCGAGCCATCTGCGGACGAACTTAACATGACCGACCAAGAACTCAAAGATTTGGTAGCCAGTCTTTCTGTAGCACAAAAAGAGACTGACCGCGAGTTAAAAGAAATCAACCAAAAATTGCGTAAAAAACGAACTAAATTAGGTGAACAGTTTTACAATTTTGAAAACAAATTCGGAATTTTTGAAGAAGGTCAGGCATTTCCGGCGATGCGCAAGATTTTGCAGGAAAGATTCGGTATTGAAACTACTTGTCAACGGGTGGAATCTGCGGTATTTGATGAATATCAAGAAATTGATGTGTTGGCGTATAGCAATGGTACGCGCAATGAAGCTTTTGTGGTGGAAGTTAAAAGTTTTCTAAATGACCGTGATTTAGCGCAAGTCTTAAATATTATGGAAAAATTCCCGCGCGCCTTTCCTGAACATGCGAATAAAAAATTGTATGGCATCGTGGCTTATGTAGAAGTGCCTAATCAAGAAATTCTACAAAAAACCCTGGATGCCGGTTTATATCTAGCGGCGATTCATGATGAGCATTTTCAATTGACCGTGCCTAACGGTTTTCAACCTAAACAGTTCAATCCGCTGTTGAATAAATAACTTCATTGAGCCGTATGTAATCTGCTTTTTGCTCGCCAATCTATTTGGCAACCGCCGTTTGACAGCCCATCGCGTCCATTGTAACGACCGCCCCGTAATAGCTAATTGTAGAGAAATATGCAAAATCTATTGGTAGAGAGTTGAAGTATCACTTAAGTCAAGAACACACTCTTAAAAATCAGGACGCCGATGATGAATCAAGCTTTAAGCCCTCATGCGAAACACTATCCCACCCCAACAGTGATGGTAGACATAGTGATCTTCACCGTAGAAGATGAACTGCTCAAAGTGCTACTGGTTAAACGCGGTATTGAACCCTTTCTCGGACATTACGCCTTGCCAGGCGGTGCGGTGCGTATTGCGCAAGATGCCTGCTTAGAAGACGCGGCACGGCGCGAACTCATTGAAGAAACTGGCGTGGCAAATACCTATTTAGAACAGCTTTACACCTACGGCAATGCACAGCGCGATCCTCGCGGCTGGACTGTCAGTGTCGCCTATTTTGCCCTGGTTGCCGCCAGCGAAGTGCAGCTCAAAGCCGGTAGCGACGCTGCCGAAGCCCGCTGGCACAGCATTTTTGGCAACCAGGTCGGATTACTCTTAGCCTTTGATCACGCGCACATTTTGCAAGAAGCCATTGAACGCCTGCGGTCTAAGCTGGATTACACCGACATTGCCGTGCATTTATTGGCACAAGAATTTACTTTAGGCGAATTTCAGCACGTCTATGAAATCATCATGCAGGAAAAGCTCAATAAAAGCTCTTTCCGCCAACGGGTTGACCGCGCTGGTATCGTCGAACCCATTGCCGGCAAAATGCGCACAGGTGCTAACCGTCCCGCACAGCTTTACCGCTTTGTCAGCAGCGAAGGCAAACGGGTCTTCTTTCCGCGCAGTATTGCTTGGGCGGAAAGCAAACACCAGCGTAATCCTTAACTTCATACAAAAACCTAGGAAAAACAAAATGTTAAAGCAGAAAAATCCCCTGCTGTTGCTCGTTTTCCCACTGCTCCTGAGCGCCTGCTTTAACAGCGCCCCACCAGTCGTTGAACCCGCGCCCCGCCCGCTGTTGCCGCCAACCACCGAAAGCAGCGACTACAACTACGCCGCCATTGATCAATACGCCTTACAAGCCCCCGCCCAATTGCGCCAAGAGGTAACACAACTGGCGGATTATCTAGTAAAACCCGCCCGCACCGAACGCGAAAAAGCCCGCGCTATTTTCCGCTGGATCACCGCCAACATTGATTACGATGCAGAAAACTACTTTAACGGCGGACAAACCCTCAACAACACAGCAGCAGTGCTCAGTTCTGGCAAAGCCCTGTGTGACGGTTATGCTAATTTATTCAAACAATTAGCGGAGCGTGCTGGTTTAGAAAGCCTGATGATCAGCGGCACCACTAAAGGCTACGCCTACCACACACGCGGCGAACTAGGCTTAGTAGATCATGCCTGGAATGCCGTGAAAATAGAGGGACAATGGCAACTGCTAGACGCTACCTGGGGAGCAGGTTATTTAGATGGGCGCAAAAAACGCTTTATACAAGAATTTGAACCCCATTACTTTCTGCCTGCGCCCTCCGCCTTTATATTCGATCACTTTCCCGACGATCCGCGCTGGCAATTATTACCTCATCCCCAATCTAAACAAGCCTTTAGCGAACTTGCTTACTTGCGCCCCGCGTTTTTCCAAGCCGGATTAGAACTGGTGAGTCACCCGCAAGAATCCCTACAAACCTCAGGTCACTTGACGCTGGTGATTCGCGCCCCGCAAGGCAGCTACATTTCCACGCTCTTAGTGGAAGGCGAGCAGTATTTAGATCGCAACCTGGTCAACCTAGAGCGCAAAGGCGATCTCTACTACCTCACCCCCAACTTTCCCCACGCCGGCGACTACACCTTAAGAATTTTCGCCAAACGCGGCGTGACAGCAAAAACCTTCAATTGGGCGCTGGATTATAAAATCCGTAAGCTGTAAGAAATAAAAGACACACGTCCATAAAAAACTCTGCATTAAGCGGCGTTTGTCTAGGCTCTTTTAATATAGGAGTTACGCAGTTGCTAAAAGATTTATACTATTCACATGAACCTAAGACGTTGTGACGAATACGATTATATAAACTTTTTGGTAGCAGCTCAGAAAAGCTGTAGCTGTGTTGAAGCCAGCAAAGTACAGCCTTTGAAAGCGAAAGCGAAAGCTCATGATTCACTCACCCGCCTGTTAAATGAACTCAAGTTAAACAACGATGCCTTGTGGTCAGAGGCAGCACCAATGGTTGACAAGCACAGTGGCTTGTTGGAACGGGATGATTCGACACTGGATAAACCCTATGCGAAGAAAATCCCCGCAGCGTGATCGGCTTGGTCAGGCAAACACCACAACACAGTAAAGGGCATTAATCTGCTGACATTGCTGTGGACTGATGGCGATAAGCAGGTTCCTTGCGACCATCGGCTCTACGACAAACCCAATGACGAACTGAGCAAAAATGACCACTTCAAAGCCCTTATAGAAGAGGCACACAAGCGGGGCTTCACACCCAAATACGCGTGTTTTGATAGCGGTGTCCTGAGTTTATCGAAGGGTTGGTACAGAAGCCTGGAGAATCTCAAGCTCATTCATAGCCTGAAGTGGCATTGGTTTACACGCTTAAAATCTAACCGCTTAGTCAACCCTGATAAAAGCGGCAAAGAACCCATAGCCCAAAAAGAGAAAGAGCGAACAGAACGCATCCTGCATTTGAAAGCCTGCGGTTTCATCAAAGCGTTCAGGACAGTTGCTAAAACTTGTGCTGAGCTTGCGATGCACTGAGCTTGTCGAAGTGTCGAAGTAATGGAAACGAAGAACATTGGGCAACAAATGACTTAGAGAAGAGCCAACTTGAGCGACTCGCACTTCCTGAAAAGTCTTGGGGCATTGAACAATATCACCGAAGTATCAAACAACTTTATGGTGTAGAAAAATGCCAGGCACGGACTGCGAAAGCCCAACGCAACCGCATCACTTTAGCTTTACATGCTTTTCTACGATTGGAAACCTATAGTTATGCAACAGGGTACAGTTGGTTTGAAGCCAAAATGCAGATTGTTCGCGATGCTATAAGGGCTTATCTTGCAAAACCTTTGTACTTGTTGCAACCAACTGCGTAATTCCTAAATTGATTAAAGCAATGCCGCCGTGAACCACAGGCTTTGTCTAAATAAGCGGCTTGTTCAGACGTTGGACGCAGTTCAATCTTGTGGGCGAGGAGCATCTTTTTATTCACTCATTTTTTGTCCATAATCATAAATTATCACAGATAATCATGGATAATCATAGATTGCATCAAACAGTTACTTACCCTCGCTTAATCCAAACATCCCATCGCCCGCCCTGCATGGCTTATTCCTGCGAGGTGATGGGTAGAGGCGCGTAGTTTTCGCCTGATGGGTTTCGCTATCGCTCTACCCATCCTACCGCGCTTAAAACACCAGATTTAACATCGTCATTGCTACAATTAAAAACAGCAGCGTCATGATGCCGCCCGCCCGCATAAAGTCTTTAACGCGATAACCCGCAGGTCCCATGATCAGGGCGTTGACTTGGTGGGTGGGAATCAGGAAAGAATTGGAGGTGGCAATGGCTACGGTCAGCGCAAAGACACGCGGGTCTGCGCCTGCGCCGATGGCGATGTTGACGGCAAGCGGCACGAGTAGCACGGTCGCACCGACGTTGGACATCACCAGGGTAAAGAAGGTGGCTAAGATGGCGATGGCGGCTTGCAGCACCCAAGAAGGTACGCCACCCAGCAGGCTTAAGGTTTGTTGCGCAATCCAGGCGGCGGTGCCGGTGGTTTCGACTGCCATACCAAGCGGAATCAAGCTGGCAAGCAGAAAGACCGTTTTCCAACTGACGGATTCATAGGCTTCATCAATGGTCAACACGCCGCTGAGGATCATACCTAAAGCCCCCGTGAGCAGCGCGACGGATAGGCGCAAATCGGTAAATAGCACGAGACCCAAGGCAATAGCAAAAAAGGCAAGGGCGAAGTGCATTTTATGCGGGCGCAGTTCTTCGTGCGGGTAATCACCCGTGACGATGACGAAATCACGATTTTTCTCTAATTCGGCTAAATCATCCCAACGGGTGTGGGCAATCAGAGTGTCGCCCGATTGCAAGATGAGATTGCGGAAACCTTCGCGGAGAGTTTGTTGTCCGCGAAAGACGGCAAGGATGTTTAAGCCGTAAGTTTTGCGCATCCGCACGTCCATCAAGCTTTTACCGACAAGATGGGAAGCAGGGGGAATGACGATTTCGGCAATCCCAGCTTTGTTGTGGGAGAGCACATCGCCAAATACGTCAAGCTGCGCTTTGACGCTGAGGTGCTGACTGTTGCAAAAAGCCTCAATGTCTTCGGCGGCACCCAGCAGCACCAAAGCAGCACCGCCAGGAATTTGAATATCGCGTGCGGGCGAGACGCGCAAAATGCCGTCGGTGTGACTGGCGATAATCAGCACTTTATGGGAGGCAAGCGTTTCAATTGCTTCAACCGTTTTGCCCACCAGCGGGCTGTCGTCGGCGACCCGCACTTCCATTTGACGACCCTCTAAGCCATAGGTTTGCTTGAAATAGGCTAAAGTGTCTTGGGTAGCGTCGCCGGATTTTTCGTTATTGGCGGGCAACACATAACGTCCAGCTAAGACAAAGTAGGTCATACCAGTCAGTACCAAGGCGATGCCGATGGGCGTGACATCAAAAAGGTTGAAGGTTTGCATGTGCGCCACACCTTCGGGCAGGCTTCGGTTTGAAGTCAAGATTAAATCATTGAGTAAAATCAATGGACTAGAACCAATCATGGTCACCGTGCCGCCGAGAATCGCACAAAAACCCATCGGCATGAGCAGGCGCGACATGGGCAAGCCCGTGCTGTCAGAAACGCGCCGCACCACAGGTAAAAAAAGTGCCGCCGCACCGACGTTCTGCATGAAGCTAGAAATCACCCCAACGGTACCAGCAATCAGCGGAATAATGCTTTTTTCGGTTTTTCCGCCCACCTGTAAGATTTTCGCCGCCACTTTGCTCATAATGCCGCTTTTATCTAAACCCGCACCGATAATCATCACCGCAATAATCGAAATCACCGCGTTACTGGCAAACCCATCAAACAGGTGCTTAACATCAATCAGCCCTTGCTCCGCACCCGTAAACAGGGGCCACACATAGCTTATCAAGCCCAGCAACACCATGATGATCACGGCTGCAACATCCACGCGCACCACTTCAGAAATAAACAAATACATGGTAAAAGCAAGAATGATCATGACGCTGATCATTTCCGCGCTTAAGCTTAGTTCAGACAATAGAAGTCTCCTTGTGGTCAATTTATCCCGATGAAAAATGTGCCATTATACGCCACCTTGCGCATCTGAGGAAAATAACACACGGTTTTTCACACTTGGCAGTATAATTAACCCCCTGGTGTTTTGACTTTATTATGGGGAACATTACCTTGGAACTGAGTGCGTATAACAAAGACGAATTAACTGCGCTGGAACACTCATTGGTTCAGCAGTATGAGCGTTTTAAACAAGCAGGTTTGAAACTGGATTTGACTCGCGGCAAGCCGGGCGCAGATCAATTGGCGTTATCTAACGCTTTGGATGGCATTTTGGGCGGCGACTTCAAAGCGGGTGATGGCACTGATGTGCGCAATTACGGCGGGCTGGATGGTTTGCCGGAAACCAAAGCTTTTGCGGCGTCGGTGTTGGGCGTCAAACCAGAAGAAATTCTAGTCGGCGGCAATAGCAGCCTGATGCTGATGTATCAATATGTACAATTTTGCCACACGATGGGAGCAAAAGGCGCAGGCACTGCCTGGCAAACAGAAGGAACGGCGAAGTTCATCTGCCTGGTGCCCGGTTATGATCGCCACTTTACTGTGTGCGAAAACCTAGGTATTGCAATGCTGACTGTGCCCATGACTGCAACGGGTCCTGACATGGAAAAAGTCGAGGCGTTGCTGCGCGCCGATCCGATGATCAAAGGCATTTGGTGTGTGCCTAAATATTCCAATCCCAGCGGTGAAGTGTATTCAGATGAAACGGTACAGCGCATGGCAGCATTGGGAAATATCGCTGGGCGGCATTTCCGCATTATGTGGGACAATGCCTATGCGGTGCATGATTTAGATGGGCATCCGCCGGTGTTGGCGAACCTGATGGACGCTTGCCGTGCGCAAGGTACGCAAGATAGCCTCTTTATCACTGGCTCTACTTCAAAAATCACCTTTGCGGGCGCGGGGATTTCTTTTGCGGCAACTTCTGAAGACAATCTTAAGCACCTGAAAAAATGGCTGTCTGCCGTGACCATCGGACCCGACAAGGTAAATCAGTTGCGTCATGCGCGTTTTCTGAAAAATAGCGAAGATTTACAAGCGCATATGCGTAAACATGCGGCGTTAATTAAGCCTAAGTTTGATTTGGTGCAACAGCACTTGAGCAGTTTGGACGGCAAGGGCATGGGCACTTGGACGACGCCACGCGGCGGCTATTTTGCCTCTTTTGATACGCTACCTGGCTTGGCAAAAACCGTGGTAAAACTGGCAGACGAGGCAGGAGTTAAACTCACACCAGCAGGTGCGACTTTTCCTTATGGCAAAGACCCAGAAGACAAAAATATTCGCATTGCGCCGACTTTTCCGGCGCTGGCAGAAATTGATCAAGCCATGCAAGTATTTGTCACCTGCGTGGCGTTAGCTTCAGTGCAACAGCGGTTGGCAAAACTCTAAAAGCCCTGTGGCTCTCAGCCGCACGAGAGCCACAAAAATTATCTAAAAATTCTGTACAAACCTATTGAAACGTGCATAGGCAGCCTTAAATCGCTGAGCAGAAACGCACTGAGTGCGTATAACCAACTGATTAAAGGAGAAATACCATGAGAATGAAACAGGATATTCAACACCCTCTGGCGATCTTAAATCAATGGTCAAAAGAGTTGGATAATCTGATGAATCGCGGTGCTTATGACGAAGAAACCACGTCTGCCATCAGCGCTTGGGCGCCACTGGTGGATATTAAAGAAGAAGCCGACCGCTATGTTTTACACGCCGATATTCCAGGGGTTGACCCGAAAGCCATTGAAATCACGATGGAAAAAGGTGTGCTCACGATTCGCGGTTCGCGTAATAACGTAACTGAAGCAGAATCAAAGCATTACAAACGCATTGAGCGGGTACAAGGGAGTTTCTACCGGCGCTTTACCTTGCCTGATACAGCAGATACGGATAATATCACTGCGACTGGCAAAGACGGCGTGTTGGAAATCGTGATTCCCAAACAACCAGAAATGCAGCCGCGTCGCATTGCTGTCAACTCCTAACGCTATCCCTTCCGCTTTGGTGAACGCCGCTGTGCTACAGTGGCGTTTGCAAATCCGCTGAAAACGACTGCTTTGGCAGTCGTTTTTTTATCTGCGCTTAAGCCACAAAGAGCCTTGTTTATGCACACATTGACCTATTTTTCCCGCCCTCTCGTGCTGTTGTGGCTGGGTTTATCTGCCTATTGCTACGCGGGTGAGCATTTGAATGAACAATTTAATTTATTTCGCAATCCGGCTAAACTGTGATACCGCTTGGTGTGCGCCTTTCTCATTCACAGATAAGCTTTGTTTTGACCAAACGCCGCCCGTGGCGTGTGTCTAAACGGGCTATTTAACGGGACCGTATAAAATTTTATGAACACATATGCTGCTACAAGCTCTGCGCTCAATCCAGAGGAACGCCAGAATACCTTACTGTTAGTGGACGATGTGCCTACTAATCTCAAAGTTCTGGTGTCTTACCTGCAAAACTTCAGTTTCAAAGTACGCATTGCCCAAGACGGTGAAGATGCTTTAGAACAAGTCGCTTACGCCAAGCCCGATCTCATTTTGCTGGATGTCATGATGCCAAAAATTGATGGCTTTGAAACCTGCCGTCAACTCAAGCAAAATCCTGAAACACGCAATATTCCAGTGATTTTTATGAGTGCTTTAAGTGACACCTTTGATAAGGTTGCGGGTTTTGAAGCGGGCGGCGTGGATTACATTACCAAGCCTTTTCAGCACGAAGAAGTCTTAGCGCGGGTCAACACTCACCTCACCCTCAAGCACCTGCGAGAACAGGTCGATCAGCAAAATATTCAGCTAGAGCAGCGTGTTAAAGAACGCACTCAAGAACTGGAAGAAATTCGCCTGCATGTCATCCGTAGCCTAGGGCGTGCCGCTGAATACCGCGATAACGAAACCGGACGGCATGTCATCCGCATGAGCAAATGCGCAGCACGCTTGGCAAAAGCCCTGGGCATGGATGACGCAAGCTGTGAAATCATTTTGAATGCCAGTCCCATGCACGATGTCGGAAAAATCGGCATTCCCGACCGCATATTGCTCAAACCCAGCAAGCTCACCGCCGAGGAATGGCAAATTATGAAAACCCACGCCACTATCGGCGAAGAGATTCTCTCAGGCAACAACTCCGAGCTACTCAAAACCGCCGCCCTGGTTGCTCGCACGCATCACGAACGCTGGGACGGCAGCGGCTATCCCGCTGGCTTTAAAGGTGAAGAAATTCCTATTGTGAGCCGCATCGTTGCCATCTGCGACGTGTTTGATGCGCTGCTCTCACGCCGTCCTTATAAAGACCCCTGGGCTTTACCCGATGTACTGGCGTATATCAAAGAAGGCAGCGGCGTGTTATTTGACCCGCATTTAATCGAGCTATTCCAGCAATGCCTGGACGATATTCTGGACATCCAACGTCAATACGCAGACGAATAAAGCGCCGTTTTCCCTTTCCCCGTGCCACAAAAATTCACCGCAAAGGCGGGTTTTCTGTGCTTTTACGGTGAATTTGCTGGGCTGCCTAACCAGCGTTAGTTAAAACGCGCTAAGGCGCTACCATCGTCTAGGGCGGCTCGAATGCGCTCTGCACCCGCTGGAATACTGTCCACTTTACCCAAATGCCACAAGCACATAGCGCCAGCGTATACCAACCCGTCGCGGATAGAACCCGCTTCGCCCTGCAAAGCAGCGCGTCCAGCAGCAAGTGCGGCTTCGGCAACTAAAGCATTTTCACCTTTACGCATTTCCGTACCCATTTCTCCCGCGGCGGTTAAATGCTCAGGCAGGGGCGTGGCACGCACTTCTTGCTGAATACCCAATGTTTGCGGATCGAAATCCAATTCGCTTTCAGTACCTTCTTGATCATATTGAAAAAATTTACCTGCCTGGCGCAATGAGGGAATGACCCCGCCTTCCACGCCGCGCACCAACAGCGCCGTATGAAAACCAGAATGCCGCGCCAATGCCGCATAAATCGGCGGATAGGGTTTGTGCACATAACCCGTCAGCAAATGGGTTTTGTGCTTGCCGCGCACCGGTCCCACCACCACTTCAACGGTGGTCAAGGCTGAGCGTTTAATTATCAGGGTGCGAAACTCAGTCAATGCGTGCAACGGCGGACAAAATTGCGCCTGATCCACATAGCCCCAACCCCTGTTAGCATCGCTCAAGCGCGTGGCAACTTGCGCTGGCGACAAATCCACCGCAATGCCCGCCGCCCGCAAAATTTGCTTATGCGTCACGCCAAATTTGGGACTCACGGTTTCCATGCCATGCGTCACCGTCGGCACGCCGCACGCCGCTAATACGGCGGGTAAAAAAGGCGAAGCCGGCAAAGTACGATTATAGCCATCATAAGGATCGGCGATGTCTAACACCTCATCCACTTCTGCCATTGCAATCTGGCTACGATCCTTGATGCCCTCCAGCAGCCCTTTGTTTTCCTCCATCGTTTCCCGCTTCATGCGCAATGCGATGAGGAAAATCCCCACTTGTACCGGATCAATGTATCCATCAAATACCGCACGAATGCCAGCACGCGCTTCTTCCTGGCTGATGTTTTTACTCAGCTCAGGTCCGGTAGCGACGCGCTGAATGATGGAGCGCATTAACTCATTGGGGTCTAAATTGTTATTCACTGTACTCATTCACTTACTCCTTACAAGGTTTTAGCCCCAAAGGGGCGGCATTTCTATAGCTCAGGGAGACATTCAAGTACCATTAACTGAACGCCTGGGAATGCGCCAGCACTGCCAGCAACGCTAAACTTAGGGAACAGGCACTTGTGCCAGCAACACATCAATGACTTTATCTGTATTCATACCCTCAGCTTCTGCTTCAAAAGTCAGCAAAATGCGGTGACGTAACACATCGTGCGCGATGCTTTGGATGTCCTGTGGCGCAACATAATCACGCTGATGCAACCAAGCGTGCGCACGGGCGCAGCGTTCCAGCGCAATGGTCGCACGCGGACTCGCACCGTATTGAATCCAACGCGCCAGCGATGCTTGGTAGGCTTGCGGACGGCGCGTGGCGGCAATGAGCTGGATAATATATTCCTCCAATTCCGGCGCCAGGTATAAATCTAACACTTCTTCACGCGCAACAAATAAATCTTCTTGCCGCAAAATGTGCTCATTTTTTGTGCTTTTTGTGCTTAATTCGGCGCCAGTTTGCGCTGGTTTGCGCCGTGCTTCTTGCCGAGCCAGAGCGAGAATTTCGCGTTCAGCAGACGCGGCAGGATAATCAATTTTGACCAACATCAAAAAACGGTCAAGCTGGGCTTCGGGTAAGGGATAAGTGCCTTCTTGCTCTATCGGATTTTGCGTTGCCATGACCAAAAATAACGCGGGCAACGGGTAAGTCACGCGCCCGATAGTCACTTGCCGCTCTGCCATCGCTTCCAACAAAGCCGACTGGACCTTAGCCGGAGCGCGGTTGATTTCGTCAGCCAAAATCAGGTGATGAAACAAGGGACCCGGTTGAAACACAAAAGAGCCGTCTTGTGGGCGATAAATTTCTGTGCCGGTGAGGTCGGCAGGCAGCAAATCAGGGGTAAACTGGATGCGATGAAAATCCCCCTCTAAGCCCTCCGCCAGGGTTTTGACCGCACGGGTTTTTGCCAAACCAGGCGCGCCTTCCACTAGCAAATGACCGTCTGCTAAGAGCGCGATTAAAAGCCGCAAAACCAGTCCATCTTGACCAATAATGCGTTGATTGATTTGAGCTTGTAACTGTTGTAGCTGAGGTTGCATCGTCATGATGTGAAATCCATAAAGGGTAAGCAGTTCTGTGTGAGGTAAGGGCGCGGGGCTTCGCACCGATACAAACGGGCATTGATTCCGCTCTACGCTGGCATTATCCAGGTTTAACTGCAACGTCTAGGTGCTTTGAGTATATAATGCGCCCGCAAAATTTCCCCGGTGAAAGAAGCTGCTTAAAACCCATAAAAACTTAAAAAATTAACCACTTAAATTGCCTTAATTGCCTTTAAAGTGATTGTTTTTAAACTATCTTAAGCCTTCTTGCGCAGCAGCTTGGAAACAACTGACCGGGTTTAGAGTCTATAAAAGTGCGCATTTCTGACTGACCGGATATTAGTGCGCGCATAGAATTTTAAAGGGGAAGAATAACCTTATGAAAAGCAGCACCCTGATAAACAGTGATGCAAATGATGCGAATTTGACCGCTCTTGATGGAAAATATCTGAGCTTAGATGAGTGGTTTGCCTATATCGGGCAGGATCGGGACATGCGCGAACAGCGCCTCATCGTCACCGCTTACAAGCTGGCTGAACGCCTGTGTAGCGGACGTGTGCGCCCAACGGGTGAATCTAAAATCAGCCATGTATTTACCGTGGTTAATTCGTTAGCAGAACTGCGCATGGACACCAATACCCTGATTGCAGCCATCCTCTATGAATTAGTTGCAGAAGGGGATTTAAGCGCAGAAGAAGTAGCAAAACAATTTGGTGAAGAAGTGACCAAATTGATTCATGGCGTCAATCACATGAGTTTTATCAGCCAACTAAAAGGCGCTTCTGCACATGAATTTTTATCGCCAGAAGAACAAGCAGATCAAACCGAAAAATTGCGCCACATGATTCTTGCTATGGTAGAAGATGTGCGGGTCATGTTGATTAAACTGGCTGAACGTCAGTATGAAATGCGCACTTTGCGCTATTTGACAGATATTCAACAGCGCCGTTTAGCACGAGAGACCTTAGAAATTTTCGCGCCCTTAGCCAACCGTTTAGGCATTTGGCAAATTAAGTGGGAATTAGAAGATTTATCCCTGCGTTATTTAGAACCTGATACCTATCAACAAATCAAACGAGAATTAGATGAACGCCGTGAAACTCGGCAGCAGTATATTGATAAAATGATTAAGTTTTTGGAAGATATTCTACTAGAGAATAACATTCCCGCTAAAATCACCGGACGCCCCAAGCATATTTATAGTATTTGGCATAAAATGCAAAAGAAAAAACTGCCATTTCATGATTTACACGACGTATTAGCAGTGCGCGTCATGGTAAATACTGTGACTGAATGCTATATTGCATTAGGATTCATTCACGCCAAATGCCCGCCACTGCCTGGAGAATTTGATGATTACATTGCCTGTCCTAAGCCCAATGATTATCGCTCATTACATACCGCAGTGGTTGGCACTGATCATCAAACCTTTGAAGTACAGATTCGCACCCATGAAATGCACTACAATTCTGAATTAGGGATTGCTTCGCATTGGCGCTACAAAGAAGGCTTAAAACAAGAAGAACGCCAAAGTTATGAAAGCAAAGTGCGCTGGTTGCGCCAAGTTATGAATTGGCAAGATGAAGAAGGCTCGGCGAATGATTTCATTGAACGCTTTAAATCAGAGCTCTTTGAAGACCGTGTTTATGCGTTCACGCCAAAAGGTAAAATTATTGATTTAGAAGCAGATTCCACGCCTTTGGATTTTGCTTTTTACATTCACACCGATTTAGGGCTACATTGCCAAGCTGCCTCGGTCAATGGGCGTGTTGTACCCCTAACTTACAAACTCAAAACCGGTGATCAAGTAGACATCATTACCGATAAAAATGCACGTCCTAATCGGCATTGGTTGAATCCACAACTAGGCTATGTAAAAACCACTCGTGCCCGCAATCGCCTTAAGGAATGGTTAAAACAGCAGGATACAACTAAACATATTGCTGAAGGGCGTTCAATATTAGGACGTGAATTGCATCGTTTGAATGTTAGCAATATGAACTTAGAAGAAATTGCTATTCAATTTGGGTTTAAAACACTGGAAGATTTTCTTGCAAGTATTGGCCGCGGTGAAACCAACAATGCACAAATTGCTGAGGTATTAGCGCCGCGTATTTTACCGTTAGACCATCCGGTTATGTCATTGTCTTCGCGTGGCTTAAAAGGCAAGCCTACGCTGTACAATAGCACTGAAGAACTCTTGCAAAATAGTTACATGGCAAATTGCTGCAAGCCCATTCCAGATGACGCAGTCATGGGTTACATCACTGGGCTGGGAGTAGAAATTCATCGTTTAGATTGTGAAACTCTGGCAGTGTTGCAAACGGAAGCAGATGAAGAATGTTTTGTAGAAGTGGAATGGGAGCCGCCAGCAGGCACTATGTACACTGTTGATATTCGTATTAAAGCGGATGACCGTTATGGTTTGCTGCGCGATGTCAGTAGCATACTCACGGAAGAACGCATTAACATTATTGCGGTACAAACTGCAACGGATAAGGAGCATATTGCCAATATGCACATGACAGTGGAAATCAAAGACGCCCGTCAATTCAGCCGCGCTCTACAACGCATTGATGGACTACGCAATGTCATGGAAGCGTGCCGTGTCATGACTTCTGGCGAGACGCCGGTGAACTAAAAACCTTGTTTCCATTTAATATTTGAAAATATCTGCGGAAAAACCTTCGCGTTCGAGAATGTTGCGCAAGCGGCGTAAGGCTTCAATTTGAATTTGGCGCACCCGTTCGCGGGTGATGCCAATGGAATGCCCCACTTCTTCTAAAGTATGTGCCTCATAGCCGTGTAATCCAAACCGATGTTCAACCACAATACGTTGCTTTTCATTCAATTGCGAAAGCCACAGGTCAATGTGACGAGTTAAATCTGCTTCCTGTAAGGTTTCTGCTGGGTCGAGGTTTCTCTCATCTGCCAGGGTATCTAACAGGGTTTGATCTTGGTCGTCGTTGCGCGGTGTATCCATTGAAGTAGAGCGTTCGTTTAAGCCTAACATGCGCTCTACTTCTTCTACCGGACGGTCTAAATGTTTGGCGACATCTTCTGGTGTGGGTTCGCGTTCTAATTGGCTGGTCAACCGCCGCGCAGCACGGGTGTAAATATTGATTTCTTTAATGATATGAATGGGTAAACGTACCGTGCGGGTTTGATTCATGAGCGCCCGATCAATGGTTTGACGAATCCACCAGGTGGCATAAGTGGAGAAACGAAAACCTCTTTCAGGATCGAATTTCTGCACTGCGCGGATCAATCCCAGGTTGCCTTCTTCAATTAAATCCAGCAACGCCAGTCCGCGATTCATGTGCTGGCGGGCGACTTTGACTACTAAGCGTAAGTTCGCTTCAATCATACGCTGGCGGGCGGATAGATCGCCACTACGCGATAAGCGTCCTAGTTCTACTTCTTGTGCTTGGGTTAATAAAGCAGTAAAACCAATTTCGTTTAAATACAAGCGCGTGGCATCATGTTCGCCATCGGCTGCTGCATGTTTGCTGGCTTGTGCTATAAACTCTTCTGCTGAATCATGGAGTTCAATGCCGACATCTACTAATTGATAATCGGCGGTCAGTTCTGTTTCTAACTCAGCATCTGCTAAATCTTCTTCTGTAATTTCTTCCTCGGTTAATAATTCAGTCTGTTCTGGTAAAGCTTTCGATAAACAGTGAGGAGAAATAGCGCCTGTGGATTTGGGCGGATGCTTCATAAGTATTCAGCCTGATTTAGCGCGGTGGTAGATAAAGGAGGGGATTGACGGTTTTTTCGTTGCAACTGAGTTCAAAGTGCAACATGGCGCGTTGCTGTAAATCTAAACCCATGTCAGCAATGGCTTGTCCCGCATAGACCTGCTGTCCAGCTCCGACACGGCGATTGCGGGTGTGTGAATAAACTGACATCCACATAGGGTTATGTTGGATGATAATCAAGTTGCTTTCATAGCCATTCACACCGACTCCGCTGTAGATGACTTGTCCGGCGGCGGTAGCCAGTATGGGCTGATTAAGCTGTCCAAAAATATTGATACCGCGTCGTCCGGTGCGGGTAAAGGTGGTTTCAATTTGTCCCAAGCTCGGCCAATGCCAGGCGCCAGACAGAGGTGTGCAGGAGGCTTGCACTGTGTTGACCGGCGGGCTAAACGACTGGCGGGTAAGGTTGTAAAAATCCGGCGACACGCGGCGGGTAGGGGTTTGATCATGCGCTGCCGGACGCGCTAACAAGGCGGGTGCGGGGGTTGATTTGGGTACGGGCAGTGCGCTATTGCCCGCTGCAACACTACTGCTGACGCGCAATACTTGCCCTGGCTGCAAGGTATAAGGCGGCGCGAGCTGGTTCCAGACGGCAAGGTTAGCAAGGCTGTGCTGATAGCGGCGGGCAATGGCGTACAGGGTGTCGCCAGAGACAACCCGATGCGTCAGCGCGGGTGAGGCGGGTGAGGCGGGTGAGGATAAAGGCGTTGCTACGCTATCAAGGCGTTGTTCCACTGGCGCAGGCTGCGCCAGTGGTTCTGACTGCAAATAGGTAAGATTAATCCCGCAGCCACTCAGCCAGCCGAGTAACAGCAAGGCAAGCAGAATTTTCATACCCAAATACCATTACCCTAGCGGTAAATCATGATGGTTTGCCCAGGATAAATCGGATAAGGCGGCGCGATACCGTTCCACAGTGCCAACTCATGGGTATTTTGCCCATATTGGCTGGCGATGCTGGCAAGGCTTTCGCCCGCTTGCACGGCGTGGTAAACCACTTCGCCGCGCAGGGTTTTGCGTACCTGGGTTGTATTGCTGACTGGCTGTGCGGCATTGGCTTCGGCAGCGCGATTAGCCGCCATGAGGGTTTCAGCAGTCAAAGCGGCTGGTGGATTGCCGCTGGCATTGAGGGATTGCATTGGCGCACTCGCCACCGGATTAGCGAAAGATTGAGGCGCAACCAGTAGCGATTGACCAGCTTGCAGCGCATAAGGTTTTTGCAAACCATTCCAGGCGGCTAAGTCGGCAACCGAACAATTGAAGCGACGCCCAATGCTGGAGAGGGTATCACCTGGCGCCACCTGGTATCCGCCGTTGCCGGAAAAAGTTCCGCTAGCCAGGGGTGCATTAGCAGAAGCCATACTAAGGCGCTGGGGTGCGTTCGCAGCAGAAACGCGCAAATTTTGCCCAACCTGCAAATGGTAAGGTGCCGGGATTTGATTCCAAGCCGCGATTTCCTGATAAGTGCGCCCATACTGACGCGCAATGCTGTACAGGGTATCGCCAGGTTGTACGCGGTGGTAACTGACATTACCCACTGCTGGCATACCGCTATCGGGCGCGGCACTACTGAGTTTTCCAGCAGATACCAGCAGGCTTTGCCCAACGCGCAAGGCGTAAGGCGGTTGCAGATTATTCCAAGCAGCCAGCGATTGATAATCTACCTGGTAGTGTTTGGCGATTGTATCCAGCGTATCACCAGTTTTCACGCTGTAATACAGTGCCTCTTCAGTCATGGCGCCGCTTGTCACTGATGGCGCAACAGTACGCGGCGTGCCGGTTTGCGTGTTTGCGTAGGCTTGCATGGCAGGTTGTGGTGCTATGGAAGCCACTGGCACAACGGGGACAGTCGGCGCATTCATGGGCGGTGCAGCACTCACAGGCGCATTGTAAACTGCTGCTGGCAAGGGTTGAGCGCGACCTGCAGATTGCGCAGTGCCGGTATTCCAGTCAAATGTCAGCACTTGCGGCGCACTGGTATTGACCACGGGTGCGACAGGCGTTACCACAGGTGCAGACACAGGCGTAGCGGAAGGCGGCAAAGCGGCGTTGGCAGACAAGACTAAACGCTGTCCGGGACGCAGCAAATACGGCGGCGAAATTTGATTCAAAGCCGCAAGCTGTTGATAATTCAAATTAAAACGTCGCCCAACTGAATACAGGCTATCGCCGGATTGCACCACATACACAGACCCATTGGCAGCCGCAGTTCCAACCACAGGTGCAGGCTGGTTGCTGACAGTGCCCGTTGAACCATCGGATTCCAGCGCATCTGGGGTGCTGGGACCTATTTGCAGGCGGGTACAGGCGCTACTGGACAACAGAACTAACGCCGCGACTGCGAGTTTGCTCACTTGTGTTTTACCGGTTGACGGCATGAAAAAAACCTCGGCACGCATTGGGATGAATTAGAGAAAGCCCGAATTTTACCTGTTCTTGGTGAATGAACACAGGGGTATTCATTTTCGACATTAAAAATATCCAAGTATTGCAAGCAATTGAGAAGCGCAGCAGCGACACTCAAACACTGCCTATTCGGTCTAAGGATAAATGCTAAAATAACCTCATTTTTTACTTAAGGCAATAGCTGTAAGCTGATTATTTAATTAAAAAAATTGCTTTTACAGCAGTATAACTCAGGCTTGCACAAGTGCGCCGATTGCGGCAACCTGTCAACACTGTTTTCCAACTTTAACCGGAGAAACTCTAATGACTGATATGTTTGCAGAATACCGTCGTCAGCAGGCAGAAAAACAACCAAGTGGCGCAAACACCCCTAATCCCCCTAGTGCCAATAACAGCAACCCCCCCGCTGCTGCCCCCAGCGCGGGTTGGCAACAAGCGCATGGGCTGAGCTACGAAATTCTCTATACCGGCGCAGAAGCCATGTTGCGCGTCAAACTACCGCCCGGCGGCAGTCTGAAAGCCGAATCGGGCGCTATGGTTGCCATGAGTCCAACCATAGATGTTGAAGGCAAATTAGAAGGCGGTTTGCTCGGTGGGCTAGGGCGTATGTTTTCTGGCGAAAACTTCTTTTTTCAAACCCTTAAAGCGCAGCGGGGCGGCGGTGAAGTGTATCTATCGCCCGCCGCCTTGGGTACTTTGCAAGCCTTGGATTTGGATGGTTCACACACCTATGTGGTGCAAAAAGATGGCTTTTTTGCCGGCACGGACGCCATCCAAGTCAACACCAAAATGCAGAATCTCAGTAAAGGCTTGTTTTCTGGACAGGGCTTTTTTGTGCTGAAAATCTCCGGGCGCGGGCTACTCTTCATCAGTTCTTACGGCGCGATTCATCCGCTGGACATTCCCGCCGGCGAAGAGTTCATTGTGGACAACGAACACCTGGTGGCTTGGCCTGAAGACATTTATTTCAATATCGAAAAAGCCTCCAGCGGTTGGGTATCCTCCTTCACCTCTGGCGAAGGACTGGTGTGCCGTTTTCGCGGACCGGCGCGGGTCTACATCCAAACCCGCAACCCCAGCGCGTTTGGCAATTGGGTGCGTAGCCTCGTCAACACCAACAGCAATCCCGCATGAGCCAGGCTGCCTTAGCCGCATTGCAAACGGCGCTGATGGCTTTAGCTGACCCGCAACAAGCCCAGCACTTGCAGCGTTTTTTCAAGACCGCGCCAGGCGAATATGGCGCGGGCGACCGCTTTCTGGGGATTCGCGTGCCGCAACAACGGGCACTAGTCAAAGAGTTTCACGCCCAGATCAGCAGCACCGAAGCCGCAAGCCTGCTACAGAGCGCCTATCACGAATGCCGCCTCACCGCTTTATTGCTGTGGATACAACACTATCAAGGTGGCACGCCCACCGAGCGCGAACAGATTTATGCCGCTTATCTCAGCAACACCGCCCGGATTAATAGCTGGGATTTGGTAGACACCAGCGCCCCGCACATCGTCGGCGAACACCTACTAGAGCGCCCCAGAGATAAACTTTACCAACTGGCGCACTCCGCCAGCCTGTGGGAACGTCGCATCGCCATTGTGAGCTGCTTACGCCTGCTCAAAAACGCCGATTTTCACGATACCCTGCAACTGGCAGAGTGCTTGTTGCACGACTCAGAAGACCTGATACACAAAGCCGTCGGTTGGTTGCTGCGCGAACTGGGCAAACGCGATTTAGCTGCGTTAGAAAATTTTCTGCAACAGCACGCCGCACAAATGCCGCGCACCATGTTGCGCTATGCACTGGAAAAATTCCCCCCGCAACAACGTCAAGCCTATTTGCGGCGATAGTGGCTAAATAGTCACTAAATTCATATGGATCAAATCATTAGCCACTTCCCATGCCTGACCTAGCCAAGCTGGTGGTGTGCGCAAGCAACGCCACGAGCCAAGCCCGCGCACAAGCGTTGGCACAAGCCTTACAAGTCCCCTGTTGCCTGGCAAGCGAAACGCTCGCGGCACAAGCCCAATGGCAATTGCAGGTTGCCCCGCAAGGCTTGAGTTTGCAAGAACAGGCTTCGCAGGCAGTGCTACGAGTGGATTTTCTCGGTGGCGCAGTGGCGCATCGGCGGCGCTTTGGCGGCGGGCGCGGACAACCGTTGGCGCGAGCGGTCGGCTTAAAAGCCGGTTATGTGCCAACCGTAGTGGACGCGACCGCTGGCTTAGGGCGCGACGCCTTCGTGCTTGCCAGCTTAGGCTGTCAAGTACAATTGCTGGAGCGTTCGCCACTGATTGCGGCACTATTAGAAGACGGTTTGTGCCGTGCGGCACAAGACGAGGAAATCGGCGCTTGGGTCAAGGCACGTTTGCAGTTACAGCACACAGACGCCTGTCTATGGCTACAAAGGCTCAGTGCCGAGCAGTGCCCAGAAGTGATTTATCTTGATCCCATGTACCCAGAACGGCAAAAATCTGCGCTGGTTAAAAAAGAAATGCGCTTTTTGCAAGCCTTGCTGGGCGCAGACGAAGACAGCGGACAATTGCTAGAAATTGCTTTACAGCAAGCACGCCGTCGCGTCGTGGTGAAACGCCCCAGCAATGCGCCGCCATTGCATAAACGCACGCCAACCGCGAGCATTAGCAGCAAAAATACCCGCTTTGACATTTACCCCACCCACCTAAAGCAACAGCCATGAATGACCCACAATTCAACTTGCCACACGCTCTGCAACTCGCCTTGCACTATTACCAACAAGGACGCTGGGCGCAAGCGGAAAGCCTGTATCGCCAAGTCCTGCAATACCAGCCCAAACACGCAGAGGCATTGAATTGGCTGGGCGTGTGCCGTGCGCAACAGGGCGATGCTGAGCAAGCCTTAGTTTATGTGCAGCAAGCGGTGCAGCAAGAGGCTAAAAATGCCGATTATCAAAATAATCTCGGCAATCTGTATTTGCAGCAAAAGCTGTTTGCCGAGGCACAAGCTTGTTTTGTCAAGGCATTGAAATTAAACCCTAAATTCGCTACGGCGTATTTGAATTTAGGGGTAGCTTGTAAGGAACAGAAAAATCTTAAAGAAGCGGTGGATGCCTTGCGCAAGGCGGTTAAGTTCGCGCCTCAATATACCAAGGCTTGGTACACGCTGGGTTCGATTTATACGGCACAAAAACAATTAGAAGCCGCTCAAACCGCGATACAGAAAGCCTTGAAATTAGAGCCGAACAACGCCGAAGCACTCACGGCAATGGGCAATTGGTATCGGGAAAAACGGCAGCTTGACACGGCAATTCGGTATTATCAAAAAGCTTTAAGCATTCGCCCTGATTTTGCCGAGGCTTTCAAGCATTTAGGCGCGGCGCAAATGCAGGCTAAAGAGTATATGGAGGCGTTGCAAGCCTACCAAAAAGCTTTGGAATTGAGTCCTGAAGCAGACTTGGCGTGTGCAGTTGGCGTGTTGCTCAGTGAAAAGCTGTATCAAAAAACCGCCGCATTGGACTATTTTGAACTGGCGTTGCAATTGGATGATGCCTGCGCCGATGCCTACAACGGCATAGCGGCTATTTATGTTTTGCGCGGCGAGATTGAGCGGGCTTTAGCCTATTTTCAGCAGGCAAAAACTCTCGCGCCCGATAACCACGTCGCTTGGCTAAATGAGGCTTTTATCCGCAATTACACTGCACTAGAACCGCTCAGCCTATTTGTAGAAAGCCAAAAACTGCATGAACAGTATCCATCAGCGACCTTTCCCGCCCAATTAGCCGCGCAACACCGCGCCCGCAAACAGCGTTTGCGCATTGGCTATTTGTCCAATGATTTGCGCGATCATTCCGTCGCTTACTTTATGCAGAGCATTTTCGCTCAGCATGACAAACATCAGTTTGAAATCTTTGTTTATCATCGCTACGCAACGCTGGACGCGATGAGCGAGCATTTGCGCGGTTTGGTGGAACATTGGCATGGCTGCGGCGATTGGACGCATGAGCAGTGTGTTAAACAAATGCGCCAAGATCAGTTGGATATTTTGTTGGATTTGAACGGGCTTACCCATGCGGATTTAGTCACGCTGTTGACGCAAAAACCCGCGCCGCTGCAAATGGCTTATTTAGGTTATTCGGGAACGACGGGCTTGGCTTGTATGGATTACCGTTTGGTGGATGCACACACGGAGCCGCCCGAATACGCCCAACAGTACAGCAGCGAGCGTTTGCTGTATTTGCCGCACAGCTATTTTTGCTATCAACCACCGCCCGCCATGCAACAACTAGCCATCACGCCGCCGCCCGTGTTGCGTAACGGTTTTATCACGTTTGGCTCTTTCAACAACGCTGCGAAAATCAGCGACGACACCATTGCTGCTTGGGCAACCCTGTTGCACCAAGTTGCCGATGCGCGTTTATTGCTGAAAACCAAAATGTTTGGCGATGAAGTGACGCAGGCGTTATTCAAGCAGCGTTTTGCACACTATGGAATCTCTGAAGAACGGCTGATTTTTCAAGGTATTATCATTGAAAAAACCGAGCATTTAAGCTTTTACAGCCACATAGACATTGCGCTTGACACCTATCCCTACAACGGCGCAACCACCACCTGCGAAGCCCTGTGGATGGGCGTACCCGTCGTGAGTTGCTGCGGCAAAACCCACCCTTCGCGCATGGGGCTGAGCATTCTCAGCACGGTAGGCTTAGCCGATTGGGTGAGCGACACGCCCGACGGCTTGGTGCAAACGGCGGTTGCCTTGGCACAGGATTTACCGCGCTTGCAAATGCTGCGTTCCAGCATTCGAGAGCAAATGCAGCGATCACCTTTAATGCAGGCGGAAACCTTTACGCGCCATTTGGAACAACTGTATCGCCAAGCATGGGCTGATTATTGTCAAGAGAATTGATCTTGCTTCAGATGGTTTATTGTATATAATTACAGTCTGTATATTTCAACAATAAGGCTAAATTCTCATGAATGAACTGACTGATAAACAAATCAAAGTCTTAAAGTCTGTTGCTAAACTCATGCAGCACAATGGCGTGCCGCCCACGCGAAAAGAAATTGCAGAAAAATTAGGCTTCCGTTCTGCCAATGCAGCACAGCAGCATTTGAAGGCATTGGAACGCAAAGGCATGGTGAGCTTAGATAATGGCAAATCGCGGAGCATCACTATTCTGAGTGCCGGACAACTGGTCTTGGGAACGGCAGCAGAACATGAGGGGTTGGCTGTCATTGGTAAGGTGGCGGCGGGGCAGCCTATTTTGGCGGCGGCGCATGTTGAAGGGCATTATCATATTGATCCGAATCTCTTTTCCCCGGCGGCGGATTATTTGTTGCGGGTTGAAGGGGATAGTATGAAAGAATGCGGGATTTTAGACGGGGATTTGCTGGTTGTGCAGGCAAACACGACTCAGCAGCTCCCTAAAAATCGCCAAATAGTGGTGGCGCGTCTTAATGATGAAGTGACCGTCAAGCGTTTTTACCGAGCAAGCGAAGATTCCCCTATTATCAGTCTGTTACCTGAAAATCCTGCGTTTCAAGCGATTCAAATAGACTTAAATGAGCAAAGCTTGAATATTGAAGGTTTTGGTCTTGGCGTGATTCGTAGTGACAAACGCAAGCCCTTGTAGATTTCCTGATATACTTAAGCCTTCTCTACCATCAAAGTTTTCAGCAGGAGACCTTCATGGCTCAAACAAATTCGCCTATTAAGCCCTATATCGTCATTTGCGAACAGGATTTATCACGCCTGGAAAATCGTGTGAATGAATTGATTATGAAAGGTTACAAGCCGCATGGTTCGCTCGTCATCCAAGTCGAGCACAATGAGCAGTATCATTATCAAGCAATGCTATTGCGCAAAGTCGCTTAAGCACTCACTGTCTTTCCCCACTTAGAAAACTTGATCCGCCGAGGCGCTCTGTGCGCTGAGGCGGGTTGCTGTTTTCAATACTCACGCCTGGTCTAGCCGCATGTCCGACGCTGCGAGTGTCGCTCCCCTGTCACCGGTATTTTCAGCCGAAGAACTGGTTGGAATGCCCGCACCGCTGCTGTTTTTGAGCACGGCAATTTTGTTTTGGGGTTGGCAAAGCCAACAATTAGCCATAGCGGTAGGGATGGCGACGCTGGTCATCACCGCTGACGGGCTGCGTCGTTATGCTGGCGTCAGTTGGCATTTATCCGATAGAGATTTCAACCGTTTAGCGGATTTAACCACGCTACTGTGGGTATTGACGGCGCTGTACCTGTTTAACAAAGAATCCATCAATGGCTTGTTTAGCCTGCTCACTTGGTTTCCGCTGTTGGTTTTTTTGCTGTTAAGCGCCCAGCTTTTCAGCAGCCAGCAGCATTTGCCGCTCAGTGCTTTGTTTTGGTCACTGCGCCAAAGCGCAAACCCCGCTCGCAAACCGCTGTCTTTTTTATCGGATACCCGTTTGCAGCGGATGCGTATTGACCTCAGTTATCCTTATGTCATTGTCTGCCTGCTGTCTGCCAGCGTCGCACAACACGCCTGGTTTTTTTTCGGCATTTGCGTATTTTTTACCTGGGGTTTTTGGCATATCCGCCCGCGCCGTTATCCACTGGCGCTGTGGCTGACTTTTGCACTACTGGCAAGCGGTTTAGGCTATCTAGGACAAAGCGGCATTCAGCAATTGCAGCACGGCATCGAACGCTGGGTGATGGACTGGTTTGAAGATCAACTCTGGCGTTCCCGCGACCCTTATCAACAAAACACCCGCATTGGCGATATTGGCGAATTAAAACTGTCTAACCAAATACTGTTTCGCGTACAAGCACCTGCACCCGTATTGTTGCGCGAAGCCACTTATGATTATTACCAGCAACAAAACTGGCGTGCCCAACAAGTAGACTTTAATCCGCTGCCCGAATCCAGCGACACCAATGGCTGGTTTTTAACACCCAAACCAGAACACCGCGCTGCGCCACCCACAGCACACCTCAGCATTAGTCTATATTTGCCGCAAAAACAAGGCATATTGCCCCTGCCCAACAACAGCTTTTACCTATCCGCATTGCGCGGCTTAGAATTTCGCCAAAATCGCTTTGACGGTGCGCTCAAACTAGACAATGCGCCCAGCTTGCTTAACTACAGCCTAGACTACAGCGAGTCCGCTTTACCCACCCCAATTGACCTGCAAGGCAGCGCCTTGCTGAATATTCCAGAACGCGAAGCCAAACTATTACAAGCACTTGCCGATGAACTACAACTGCAAGCAACGCAACTGACAGAACCCCAGAAAATCGCCCGCATAGAAGCCTTTTTCGCAGACAACTTCCACTACGCCTTAGCACAAACAGCAGGCGCCAGCTTTGCCACCCCATTACAGCGTTTTTTACGCGAAACCCGCGCCGGACACTGCGAATACTTCGCCACCGCCACCGTCTTGTTACTGCGAGCAGCCGGTATTCCCAGCCGCTACGCCGTCGGCTATGCAGTACAAGAATACAGCTTTTTTGAAAACGCCTATCTGGTACGCCGTCGTCATGCGCACGCCTGGGCACAAGCCTATGTCGCCGGTCATTGGCAAGATGTAGACACCACCCCAGGCGACTGGCTCGAAAGCGAAGCCAAAGCCGCCGGCAAAGAACACCTCAGCGACTTCTGGGCATGGCTCAAACACCGCATAGACCAATGGCGTTGGCAAGAAAGCAACAGCGACCAACGCCAGCTTTTGTGGTGGCTACTGCCATTGGTGTTACTGTTACTATGGCGCCTGTCGCTCCACAAAAAATATCAGCGTCGCAGCCGTCTGCCGGCTGCCGCGCCATTGCCCGACTTACCCCGCCCCGGCTTAGACTCGCCTTTCTATACCATTCTCAATAGCTTACAAGCACAAGGCTATGTCCGTGCGCCAGGACAAACGCTACACGACTGGCTAAAACACCTGCCCAGCACCGCCCAAACCAGCCTCCGCGCCCACGCCGCCTTGCCCGCCTTACTTGCCTGGCACAACCGTTACCGCTTTCACCCCAACGGCTTAAGTCACGCCGAAAAAGCCCAATTTAACCAACAAGTCCAAGCCTGGTTAGCACAGCAACCAACCAACAAAACAGCCTAAAAGCGACAAGCCTTTGACTGACTGGCTTAGGTTTACAAACGCCACCACACATCCAACTTTTCTAGTTACCAAGCACCGCTTGAGAATTTATGCCTTGCCAGCGTCGCTGGCTGTACAGACCGCAATCCATAAGGAGGTTATATGTATTTTTTGAGAAGCGCTTGTGCTTCTTCAACGCTGTATTCAGTAACGCAATTACTTTCTATAGTAGCCATGAGATATTTGTGTATTTCTTTTTTACGACCAATAGTAATTAACATTTTTACAAGCTCTATATTTGCATCACCATCACCGGACTGAATTGCTATTTTGAACCAACGCTCTGCAAGAGAATAGCGCTTTTGATTCTTATATACGATGGCAATAGACTTGTTGCACTTAAAAATCAATTAGTTAGACAAATAAAAGTTCCACATCCCCGCGCAAACGCC
>DYPD01000048.1 GCA_020720115.1 Thiomargarita sp.
TTGATTTTTCATAGTCATCAAGCCAAAGCACTTTTTATAAGACATTGATTTTTCCTGTTTTATAGGCGCAACAAGTCTAATTGTCTTTGGGGTCTCTGGATGCCTCGACAAATCTGTCAGGTTCGATTTTTTGGCTGGCGTTTTCCATCAAAATAAGGGCTTCAGCGCACCGTTGCGGAGACAAGTATTTTTGTAATTTTGGCCGTTGAACTACCGTGCTAAATTCATCAAATAATGCCTGGCAGGCAAAAGTTTCTACACGCTTATCCAACACCAGCTCTCGCACTGACAACATTTGTTTACCAATGGCAAAACTAATCCAGATATTGGCATCCAAGATAATTTTATACCGTGCCATGCTTGGCATTCCGCACTGCTTTGAGTTCCGCCATAATCTCTTCGTCTGTTATGGGTACATCGTGCGGCGCGGAGGCAATGAACTGATCCATTTGTTCACGCAGAACCTGCTTTTTCAGTGCGTTTTCCAAAACCAACTTCTCTTGTAAAGACAGGCGACTAATCACTTGCAGCAGGCTGTCAAATGTGATTTCGGCTTGTATTGTAAAGTGTTGCGTGGCTTGCATACTTAACTCCCACAGGTGAATTTTTTAATCGGGTTTTAATACCCATTTACCCCACTTCTGGTTTAGGTGCGCTGTTGTTTGGGAATCAAGCGAATCAAAGCGCGTAAGGCTTCATTCACCGCGTTAGAGTCTGGGAAATAGGCTTGCACATCGCTATCTAAAATCACCACGCCGGGCGGTGCTTGAATTTCCCTGACCCGCGTACTGCCGTCCGCTTGATGGATAGTCACTGTGTAGCCCTGCTGCATGGCGCGGTAATGCTTGCCGCGTACCCCTTGGCTAAAATCATATTCCGGGCGCATATCGTCGTCATTGTCTGAGTTCATAGTCTTTCCGTTGATTTAGGTTCTCGGCTTTGCTGTAGGGAAAAAGCTATAATAGCCACTTATCCTACTCAAAAGGAATATTCAGATGAAAATCAAAGCGATTGAACTGGACGGGCAATGGGTGTACATGCAGGTGGATGACAGCATGAAGATGGAACAATCCACGCCGCAAACTGTTATGCGCGGCGGCGGATTTGAGCGCAAAGGTGCGGGAGAAGAAGCCGCCCGCCAGGTGGTTAGTAGCTTGCACGGCGTGGTAAAAGCAGTGGCAACGACAACGCTGAGCGCCTTGCGCGACGCTATCGGCGCGAATGTGGATAAGGTGACGCTGGAGTTTGGTGTGACGCTGGGCGGCGAGGCGGGGATCCCGTTTGTGTCCAGCGGCAAGGCGGAAGGCACGATTAAAGTCAGCGTGGAGTGCAGTTTTCCACAACGGCGGGAGTAGGCATTTTGGCGTATTCATCGGGCAAAAGCATTGCACGTTGACCAGCATACCCTTGGAAAGCTTAATACTGACCTTGAGCAAATTATCTTTTGCCTTAGCACATCTGCTTCTATAATGGCAAGCTAAACTCTCTCCCCCCCAGGACAACAGCACAACAGGATACAAACGCTCATGGTTGATCGAGAAGGCGCACTTTACTATCACCGTTACCCAACGCCCGGCAAGCTCGCCATACAGCCCACCAAACCTCTGGCAAATCAACGCGATCTCGCGCTGGCCTATTCGCCTGGCGTGGCGGCGGCATGTGAAGAAATAGTGCGCGATCCCGCCGAGGTCGCCACGCTCACCGCCCGTAGCAATCTAGTCGGTGTGATTACCAACGGCACAGCCGTATTAGGACTGGGCAACATAGGTCCCCTGGCGGCTAAACCCGTGATGGAAGGCAAGGCGGTATTGTTTAAAAAATTCGCGGGCGTGGATGTGTTTGATATTGAAGTCAATGCCCTTGATCCGGACTTGCTGATTGAAATTGTCGCGGCGTTAGAACCCACCTTTGGCGCCATTCAATTGGAAGACATCAAAGCGCCGGAATGTTTCAAAGTCGAAAAAGCCTTGCGCGAGCGGTTGAAAATCCCGGTTTTTCATGACGATCAACACGGCACCGCCATTTGCGTGGCTGCCGCTGTGATCAATGGCTTACGTTTGCTGGATAAAAACATCGCCAACGTCAAGCTGGTGGTGTCTGGTGCGGGTGCAGCGGCGCTGGCGTGCCTGGATTTACTGATAGACATGGGCTTAGAGCCAGATAACGTCATAGTCACTGACATTAAAGGCGTGGTGTACAAAGGGCGCGTGGAAGAAATGGACGAATACAAAGCCCGTTTTGCTATCGAAACCAACGCCCGCACTTTGGGCGAAGTCATTGAAGGCGCTGATATTTTTCTAGGCTTATCCGCGCCTAATGTGCTTAAGCCAGATATGGTCGCCAAAATGGTGGAAAAGCCGCTGATCTTGGCGCTGGCAAACCCGATTCCCGAAATCATGCCAGAAGATGCCAGACGGGTACGCCCAGACGCCATTATCGCCACTGGACGCTCGGATTATCCTAATCAAGTCAACAACGTACTCTGCTTTCCCTTTTTATTTCGCGGTTGTTTAGACGTAGGGGCTACACAAATCAACCGCGCCATGGAAATCGCCTGCGTACACGCCATCACCGATTTAGTCACCAGCGATCTCTCTAACTATGCCTCCGCCGAACTCAGCGAAACCCTCGCCGCCGCTTATGGTGGACACGAATTACAATTTGGCAACGACTACATCATCCCCAAACCCTTCGATCCGCGCCTGATTACCATGATTCCGCCCGCTATCGCCAAAGCGGCAATGGCAACCGGCGTCGCCACGCGCCCCATTACCGACTTCAACGCCTATCATGCGCAACTGGCGCGTTATGTTTCGCGTTCGGGTAATGTCATGCGTAGCGTCTTTAACCTGGCACGCGAACGCCCGCAGCGCCTACTGTTCTCCGAGGGTGAAGACATCCGCGTCCTGCGCGGCGTGCAAGTGCTGATTGACGAACAATGCGCCGTGCCGATTTTGTTGGGACGCGAAGAAGGCATTATGCGGCGCATCAAAGAAGCACGCTTACACATCAAACCTGGCGACGATTTTGAACTCATAGACCCGCGTCAATACGAACACCGCAACGAACTCGCCGAGGCATACCACGACCTCATGGGACGGCGCGGTGTGTGGCCCGCCGAAGCCAATATTGCCGTGCGCGCCAACCCCACAGTGGCCGGCGCCATGCTACTTAAACAAGGCTTAGCTGACGCACTCCTGCTCGGACCTGTAGGGACATTTCAAGAACACCTGCGTCATGTGGTTGACATTATCGGCACGCGCCCAGGTGTCAAAATTCCAGCAGCCATGCAAATGCTCATTCTCGACAAAGGCACTTACTTCATCACCGACTCCTCCATTCACAGCGACCCCAGTGCCGAAGAAATTGCCGAAATCACCCTGTTAGCCGTCAGCGGAATGCGCATTCTGGGCGTAGAACCCAAAGTAGCCATAGTTTCACACTCCAATTTTGGCAGCCAACTCACGCCCTCCTCACGGAAAATGCGCGAGGCGCTAGAAATAGTCATGCAGCGCGCACCTGAACTAGAAATTGACGGCGAAATGCAGACAGATTCCGCCATAATCGAAGACATTCGCGCCCAATTATTCCCCAACTCCCGCTTACACGGCGAAGCCAACCTACTGGTCATGCCCAATCTGGACGCTGCCAGCATCACCTTTAACGCCTTGAAAGCCTTGAGTAATGGCGTATCCGTAGGTCCCCTGTTGCTTGGCATGGATAAACCCGTACACATACTCAATCGCACCGTCACCACCCGAGGCGTAGTCAACCTCAGCGCAGTCGCAGCCGTAGATGCACAAGTTTTTGGAAATGCAGAGAAAATCGGCGAGAAGGGATAAAAAAATGGCGCTTCGAGCCGCCCAAAACTCGAAACGCCAAACCACTGCTTACGAGGTAGGAGTCATCAGCAAGTGGCTGACTGACATAGAGCAGAAGACGTGCCAAACTCCAATTTTTTCCAATCTCCCTCCACTCATACTACACCTGGAAAACCCCATGAACCCTCCTCAGTGGCAGATTTTGGCTGACGCATCGGCAGTGGCGCACGCTGCCGCTCAACACATTCTTGCGGTGGCGCAAACAGCGATTCAAGAACGCGGCGCGTTTCGCTTAGTGCTGGCAGGTGGCAGTACGCCAGAGCGCACTTACCGGCTGCTGGCGACGTATCAAGACGCACCAGTGGACTGGGCAAACTGGCACATTTATTACGGCGACGAACGCTGTTTGCCGCCCCATCATGGCGAACGCAATAGCCAAATGGCGGCGCACGCTTGGCTGGCACAGAGCGCAATTCCGCCAGCGCAACAGCATCCCATTCCGGCGGAATTGGGCGCGACAGCAGGCGCAGCCCAGTATGCGTCGGTCGTAGCAGCGGCGCTGCCTTTTGATTTGGTATTGCTGGGTATGGGCGAAGATGGGCACACTGCCAGCTTGTTTCCGGGGCAAAAACTGGAAACTGAATGGCTGACTCAAGCAGTGTTTAATGCACCCAAACCACCACCAGAGCGTGTGAGTTTGAGCTTGGCGGCGTTGCGCTCGGCGCGAGAAAGGATGTTTTTAATTACCGGGGCGGGCAAGCGCGAAGCCTTGCAAGCTTGGCATTCAGGTGTGGCTTTGCCAGCAGCGCAGGTCGCGGCACTTGCGCCGATGCTGATATTGCTGGATCAGGCAGCGCAGCCGGATTGAAGCGAACGACGGGTTATTCTTGTAGTTTTTTCAGCAGGGGCGCAAGTTGCGCCTGATAGTGCGGGGCTAATTTTTGCGCCTCTTGAAAAGCCGCAAACGCCAAGGGGTTTTGTTCAGAATGCAAGTAAGCCAGCCCAAGCCCTAGAAATGATTTAGCTTGCTCCGCCGGTTCTGCTTGTTGCAAAGGAATTGCCGCCTGGTAATGCGCAATACTTTTCGCATAGGCTTGCCGCACCAGATAAGCTCCGGCAAGTTTGTTTTGTGCTAAAGCGGAGGCAGGTGCCGCCCGCACCGCTTGCTCAAACATTTGCTGCGCCTGTTCCATATTGCCAGCCTGTTGTAATTCATCACCTTTTTGCAATAAATCTGCAACTGTGTCCGCCTGACTCAAAGTACTTAAAAACAGCAACAGCAGTGCTACACAAGATTTCATTGCCATCATTCTCATTACCGTATCTCCATAAAAAAACGACCTTACAGAATAGTTCACTCTGCAAGGTCGTTAGTGAGTTTATTTCAACGCATCTTTACCATAGCGTGCTTCAAAACCTTGACGCACTCTTTCTAGTGCTTCTTTATTCATGCCATTGAAATACCAATCATGTCCATCATGGGGTTTGAAATGTTTTTCCAACAGAGCGGTAGCAAATTTTTCATTACCATCTTTATGTTGGACTACTTCTTTCAATTCAGGAATGAACTCAAAATAGGTATTTTTCGCTACGTCATAAATACCATGCCACCAGGTATAATCAGGACCATTCATAGACGCACCATGCCGTGCGCGACGACCTTCATGATGCCAGATTTCCCACCAGACCCATTCAATTTTTTCATCAAAGGGTGCAGCGGTAATATAACCAGCATCTTTTAAGTCTTTCATGATGGCAGAAATTGGTTTGGCAAATTTTTCATTATACAAATCAACTACATCATCGAATTGTTTGTAATGTCCATCCACCACGCTTTTCTCATGACAGGCATAACAAACACCTTCCATTTTGGCGCGACGATCTTCCCAGGTCAGCACTTCTTTAACTTTAGAACCTTTGGCTGCATCGCCCACTTTGGGTAATGGCTGTCCTTCAACCACATCAAATTCATCCCCATTTTCTAGCCTAACCAGATTGATTTTGCTCGAAATGGGCGGACGCAATGTCCAGGAAATACGCTCGCCGACATCATGGGTTTTAGTTTGCGTAGGTGAAGCACTCATGTGGCAAGTCGCGCAAGTCGGAGCGGCAGAATAATCTATGCCAGCCACCCATTTATCTGAACCCATATTCATTTCATCCACTTTGGCGCGATAAATAATGCCATGCTTAGATTCATTGTAGATTTCAATTTGCGGATGATCAGGTCCCACATGACATTTGCCGCAGGTGTCTGGAGTACGCGCTTGTGCGCGAGAAAAACCATGCCGCCCATGACAAGCAGTGCAAGAGCCTTTTGAACCGTCAGGATTCATGCGCCCAATGCCCGTATTAGGCCAAGAGCCAGGGGAAGGACGACCATCTTTGCCAATTTCAATTTCACCACCATGACATTGACGACAGCCCGCATTAACCGCAGCCGGACCGCCTATCACTTCACCAAGCAAATTATCCAGCGAAGCGAGGATTTCGCCACCCTTAGCATGGTGCGAACCGTCCATTTCTTCAAATTCCGTTTGGTGGCATTTAGCACAATCTTTAGGGGTGACAATGATTGACACCAGTGCGTCTTTATGTTCAAACGCATCTTTAATCGCCTTTTTCCGCTTTATGGCAATCCAGACAATTCACGCCATTTTGTCCGTGTTGGCTGTTATTCCATTCTTGATGCAAACCAGGATTTTCTATCATATGGCAATCAATACACTCCTGTCCTTTTGGATCGCCCCAATCTTTGTCAATCTCTCCCGCAGGTCGCGCTGCCTGGGTATTCAGGCTGAAACCCAGCCCTGTTAGAATCACACACAACAGCCCTAGCTGCATTTTTGTTCTCATCTGCATCGCTCAATCTCCTGAAGCCATTAAATTGAAACCCTAAAAAACTAAGGGACTTAAAGACTACAGGGCAATCTAGCATACAACCAGGCTAACGCTTGACATAGATCAATGAATGCAAATAAATGCTAATATAGATTGATCTACATCAATCTATATTAATCAGTCAGTATTTAGACTCAATGTGCCACCACCTAATTAAATAAGGACAATCCCATGTCACACCCACCATTATCACGGACTCATCAACAAGCATTACAACAAGCCACATTGTTTAGTGATTTCAATACAGAAGAAATTCAACTGCTCAGTCGTTTTTGTCATTATCAATTGATTCCAGAACAAACCTGTTTATTTCAACAACAAGCAGCCTGTAGTTACTTTTATTTGCTGTTAAGTGGTTTTATTGAACTTTATTTACAGTACAGTAGTCAACAGAAGAAAACCGTAGAATTTATTGCGCCTGGGCAAACCTTTGCCGAAGCTGCGATGTTCTCCGGGCAGGGCTACCCGGTTTCGGCGGTAAGCTTGCAAGAGTCCGAAGTTTTGGCAATTAACAGTTTAAAATTTACTCAGTTTCTTAAACAACATCCACAATTAAATTGGCGCCTGTTAAGCACCCTCAGCCGACATTTACACAAATTAGTCGGGCAAATTTCTGCGCTGAGTTTGTTGAATGCTGAACAAAGAGTCATTGCGTATTTGCTAGAATATAGCAACGAGGAAGAAGATGAGGACGTAGAATGCAGCGTATCGCATTTGCCGCACCGCCGTGCAGAATTTGCCAGCCGCCTTGGTTTATCAGTAGAAACCCTGTGTCGAGTATTGAGCCAACTCAAAAAGCAAGGTTTAATTGAAACGCATCAAAGTAAACGCATTAATCTATTGAATCCACAGCGTTTGCGCGAGCGTTTGTACATGGGCATGGAAGCCCATTAAAATACGCTTTTTTACCTGAATATATGAAAAACCAGGTATTCCACCAGAAAATTACTGCCTGTGTGAATTACCAAGCGTATCGTTTTGCGTTGCCCAGCGACCTTAGCACAGCGCATTATCAGATTTTGCGTCAATTCATCGCTGACTTCGGGGAAAACATTAATCCGCCGGAAATTCCCGTGTTGCACATCCTTCACGCGCATTTTTTTATTCAGTTTCCCAGCTATGGTTTTCCCTATTTTAAGGTAAATTTTTATCCACAAGTACCCTTGACTGAGGTGCAACACTATTTACGTTTGTTCAATAATCAACTACATTATTTGTGCGAATTAAAGGCGGGTCATTTCTAAACAACTTATAAATAGCCAACTGATGCCATTAATCCGCGCCGGGACTTTTTAGTCCAAATAAGTTAATTCTAATTTACTAAATTACTAAAACCACCTTGAGGAGAAACGGCTTTGACTCATAACACTCTGAATCATTTTTCTACTGCGTTGTTATTTAAGCGTATTAATGAACAGCGCCAGGCAAAACATCAACCGCTATTGGAAAATGCTTTATTAGCCAGCAAGCTGGGTATTTTAATTGCGGTAAAAACCGATAAGTACATTAATTTCCGCGCTGAAACAGTTACATTAAATGGGCGTCAGTTAGTTGCTTTAGCTGCTATTCTCGAAGAATACTTTAATGTCAACATGCAGCAAGATATGCGCGAACTTGTATCTTTGTATTCTCATGAAGAGCAGAAAGAACCAGATATTTCTGCTGTTGTGGATAAAACTGCAAAACCTGCAAAACAAGTTGTCACAGAAAGCGGATTGCTCCATAGGTTTAAACGCTTTTTTGCCAAGAAACGCACATAACAAAATATCACAGGGAGATGACACTAGATGGGTAAATTAACCCGACAAGGCGGACAAACATTCATGGGTGGATTGAATCGAGTCTTTCATTGCAATCATTACAATGCACATTTGCAAATGAGTATTCTGATGTCTGTTGGTCTGCCTGAGCATGACCCTGAGTTGTTATTGATAGAAGCTGCCAGCGTACTCGTGCAGAGATTAAAAAACAGCGGTTATTCACAAAAAGAACTCATCAATGAATTTTCTTTTTGTGGTTTTGGTTGGTTACAGCAAGTCAATGAGCGCTTGTGGGAAACGCTGTTCTCGCATTATGGGGATTCTACTTATACGCATGGTAAACCTGGTAAAGTAGGGTATTTCAATGCGGGTTATATACAGGGCATCACCGGCTACGTTACAGAACAAAGCAAAGCTAAACAATTAGGCGACTCTGTTGATCAATATCAAGTAGATTTAACTCAAGTGGATACAAGCACTGAGTATTTGATCAATGCGATGCCTCTGAGTCCTGTGCCGGAGCGTTTTGCATTTGAAGGTTGTTGTGCTCGCCAAACTGCGGTAGATGAAAATAAAGTCATTGAAGCAGTGCAATCTTTGCCGCTGTTTGGGCGCTGTGGCACGCATGATACGGGTTTAATTGATGCTTTTGGCGTGGTTTTGACTCACCATTTTGCAGACTATTACAACCGTATTTCTTATCAAACCTATTTTGCCATGCGTCAAGCGGGGATTCCTGAAGAAGACATTAAAGAAATTTTTATTCAATCTGGACATATTTGTGCTTTCAATACCTTTGGTGGCATTATGAGTAGCCCAGAATGGTATGCTGTGGTTGAACCTCAATGTCAAAACCGTGAAGATTGGTTGCATGGCATGATTGCAGTGATTAATGCGTTAGGGTGGGGGATGTATCGGATAGAAAAAATAGTAGCAGAGAAAGAATTTATTGTACGGATTTATAATTCTTATGAAGGTGTAGGTTATCGCCGTTTGTATCCAGCAAGCACGGATAAAAGCCTGTCTTTCTTAGCGATGGGTGCAATGTTGGGTTTAATACATCTGTTGTGGAAAGTAGATATTCGTGAAAAACCCGATTTAGATCAAGCGTTTTATGTTTCTCAATTCAATAATCCAAATAACAGTTATACGGTGGAGCAAACCCACGCCATTGCTGCTGGCGATGAGTATGATCGCATTCTGATCTACAAATAAAACGGCAATGCGCTGTTCCTTGGCGGGTAGCTTAATTCTTCGGTTGCACCTCGTATCCACTTTTGCCGCCAGTTTGACCAATACCCGCTCTTCAATTTCAGATAATCCTCTTGAGTTTTTTCCATTGGCTAAATTAAGTACCGCTTGCTGGGCTTAGTTTTAGCCAATGGCTTTTTCTTTATTAGTTGTTGTCGTGATTTCTTTAATAAATGTTCTGCTACACTCAATAGCAAACGGGGTTTAGTGTGCCCGCATTAAACTTTAATTTTGCTGTTTTATGGCGCAAAATTTGCCCTGTGATTATTAGCGCCGAATTTCGTTAAGCAGGAGACAAGAGACGCCCATGAAATCCGTGTCCATATCAAATCCATTAGCCTCAGATTGGCTGCGCCGCTGGAAAAACCAGTTTGCTTCGTTATGGCTGAGTTATTTTCCTATCATACTGACATTGCTAATTGGGCTTAGTCTGTCATTGCTGATGTCGCGCTTGGCGGCAAATTGGGAACATCAGCAGATTTTATCTGAGTTTACGCAAAACGCGCAGGATCGCACCACCGCTATTGAGCGCATTCTCAAACACAAGCTGCATGTACTGCAAAACTTGGATGCTTTTTTTCAGGCAAATGCGGCTGTTTCTCACCAACAATTCCATACCTTTGCGCAGGTTTTTACCGAGTCCCGCCCTGGCGTTCAATCGCTGGAATGGATTCCTTATGTGCTTGCTGAACAAAGACTTAGCTATGAGCAACGGGGGCAAGCGGAAATACCGCATTATTTGCCGGATTTTCAATTTCAGGAAATGGGCGACGAAGGGCAACTGGTCGTCGCGGGCGAGCGCGCCGAGTATTTTCCGATTTTTTATGTCGAACCCTTGGATGGTAATGAGTCCACCTTGGGTTTTGATGTGGGCGCTGATGCTAACTTGCTGTATTTACTGAAAGAAGCCAGAGATAGCGGTAATATGTTAGCGGTGTCACACATGGTGCTGGGGCCTGATCCTGGCGGGCAGCATGGCATGTTGGTGTTTCGTCCGATTTATGCTGTTGAGCAGCCGCGTCATAGCGTCACGCAACGGCGGGCGGCGTTGCGTGGTTTTGTGCTGGGCGTATACCATGTTGGCAATGTGATTGATGATGCTTTAAGTGCCTTAGAACCTCGCGCCATTGATATTCGGGTATTTGATGTGACGCAAAAAAATAGCCCGATTTTTTTGTTTTTTCAACCGGGTTTATTGGATAAAAATGCCGAGTTGGAGAATGAAGAAGAAGCAAAAGAACATCGTCACTCAGTATTAGAAGTCACTAAAGATTTTCTCGTTGCCGGACGTACTTGGTCAGTGATTTGTACACCCGCCCCTGGCTATTTTAAGGGTTCAGAAGGCTGGCAAGCTTTCTGGGTGTTTGTATTTGGTATGCTCTGTACTGCATTAATGGCAGTCTATTTCTACGGCGCTATGCACCGCGCCTATTTTAATTTCAAAGAGGAAGAGCGCCTGCGGGTAGAAAATCAGTTGCGCAATCTGGTACAAGAACAAACACGGAATTTAATGGCTGCAAAGGAAACTGCGGAAGATGCTAATCGAGCACAATCGCGGTTTTTAGCGAATATGAGCCATGAATTGCGCACGCCTTTGAATGCTATTATTGGTTATAGTGCTTTGCTTAAAGAAGAAGCAGAAGATTTGGGCGATGAAAATATTATTAATGATTTACAGAGAATTAATCAATCAGGACAATATCTGTTATCTTTGATTAATGATATTTTGGATTTATCAAAAATCAAAGCAGGTAAGATTCAGCTTTTTTATGAACGCTGCGATGTTCCAGTATTGCTAGAGGAGATACGAGGCATAGTGCAACCGCTGATTGAAAAGAATATCAATCGTTTAAAAATGATTTGTCCAACTGATGTGCATCTTTTGTATACTGACATGACGCGCTTGCGGCAGATTTTGTTTAATTTGTTGAGCAATGCAGCGAAATTTACCCAGCATGGTTCTATTACTTTGGAAGTGTTTCGAGAATTGAGTGCTGATCAGGAGTGGATGTGTTTTAGTGTGAAGGATTCTGGCATCGGTATCGCCCCGCAGCAACTGGAAACTATTTTTCAAGAATTTGCTCAGGCAGAAGCTTCGACTACGGGAAAATATGGCGGTACTGGGCTTGGGCTTTCCATCAGTCGTCATTTTAGCCGTATGATGCACGGCGACATCACAGTTTCCAGCGAACATGGCAAAGGCTCAGAATTTATTCTGCGCTTGCCACTGAACCCATTAGAATAGAGCGCGGCAAGGCACGGCTTTGGAGCGCTCTGCTGATGGGTCATTTTATTCATAGATTTTTTTATTTCAGGACATTTTATGCGTTTAACGGGTGGGTTTTTCTTGCTGTTCTCTTTAAGCCTAGGGACTGTTCAAGCGGATTCGATAAGTTCAGGGCAGGCCATTGCCATAGAGCCGCTGGATGCAGGACAGCCTATTGCCAGCACTGAACAAGCAGCAATTGATGCGGGACAAGCGGCTGACGCGCTTGCGGCATTGGAGGCTTTTCTGCGCGGGTTGCGCACTTTGCACGCGGGTTTTACGCAAACGCTGTATGACGAGCGTGGTAAAACGCTGGAAGTGAGTAGCGGGCTGCTGGATTTGCAACGTCCGGGGCATTTCCGTTGGGAATATAAAGAGCCTTATCAACAGCTTATAGTGGCTGATGGTAAAAGCATTTGGGTTTATGACAAGGATTTGGATCAGGTTACGATCAAAAATTTTGATGACAGCACGCAAAATACGCCTGCGTTGCTCTTAAGCAGTGAGCGTCCGCTGACGGATTTATTTACCGTTGAGGCGCTGCCTAATAGCCCGGCGGGAGAGCGGCAGGTGGAATTGCTGCCTAAAGCCGCAGATGCGCAATTTGCCTCTATGTTGATATTGTTTTCAGCACACCAACTGTTGCGTCTGCATGTGGAAGATAAATTGGGGCAGACCAGCGTGATTGTGTTTGGCGCACAAACGCCTAATCCGACGCTGGATGCTGCACTATTTGAGTTTGTCCCGCCGCCCGATGCTGATTTGATTGACGGGCGCGAATAGCCATCATGCCAGTGTTTAACCCAGCACGTTTGCGCTTAGAGCGGCTGCAAGCCCAGCGTTTTCGTCTGCCGCTACGCACCTTGCTGATTGTGCTGTTGGTGATTTTTTTTACCCTGGGGATGCGCCAGTTCGGTTGGTTTGAGCCGCTAGAGCTGTATGCCTATGATTGGCGAATGCGCTTGCGTCCGCCGCTGGGACCTGATCCCCGCTTGCTGGTGGTGGGGATAACGGAAGAAGATATTCAGAAATTTCAATATTTTCCCTTGCCTGATGCCATTTACACGGAAATTTTGCAGACGATTTTAGCCCATCAACCCGCCGTCGTGGGTTTGGATGTGTACCGCGATTTTCCGCAAGGCAAGGGTACTGAAGCCTTTAGCCGCATTTTGCAACAGACTTCCAATCTCATAGTGATCCAGCGTTTATCGGCGGATGCCAGCAAAACCAGCGTACCGCCACCGCCTGGTGTACCGCCGCAGCGGGTGGGTTTTAATGATTTGGCAGTAGACCGCGACGGGGTGATTCGCCGCAATCTGATTTATGTCGGGCATCAGGGGAAAATCTATGCGTCTTTTTCCTGGTTAGTGGCGCTGGAATATCTGAAGCAATATCACCTGGCGCCAGGCATAGAAAACAATAATCCTTATCACATCCGCTTAGGCGAAGCAGTGCTCAAGCCGCTGCAAAAAAATTCTGGCAATTATCAAAATGTTGACGCCGAGGGCTATCAGACTTTGCTCAACTACCGCCCAACACTGGAGATTGCACGACGCATTAGTTTCTCTGAAGTCTTGCAAGGTAACTTAAAGCCTGAATGGGTGCGTGACAAAATCGTCTTAATAGGTACAGTCGCAGAAAGCGCACGGGATGTTTTCGTTACCCCCTACAGCCGCGAACGCGCCAAAGGTTTTTACATGCCTGGCGTCGAAATCCATGCCGCCAAAGTCAGCGAACTGATCAGCGTAGCCACTGGCAACGCGGCAACGGCGGGCGCACCGAGTCAGAAACTTTTTGATTTTTGGACAGAAAGCGGGGAAATAGCCTGGATCATCGGCTGGAGTCTACTCGGCGGCTTGTTAGCTTGGTTGCTACGCCATCCGCTGAAATTACCACTGGCGCTGTTAATCAGCCTGATACTTTTATTTGTATTGCACTGGCATCTCTTTAACCAGATGCTATGGATTCCACTTGCCGCGCCCTTGTTGGGTTTGTTATCTGTCAGCGCCAGCGTGCTCATGACGCGCTACGTTTACTATGCTTTTTACGACGAACTCACCGGACTTCCAAACCGCAACCTGTTCATCCAGCGCCTACGCCAACTACACCGCAGTCATCGGCGTTTTGCCAAAATCCAAACACGCACTGCTATCGCCCTCATTTTATTAGACTTAGAACGCTTTAAAGTCATCAACGCCGTACTGGGACACGATGCCGGCGACGCTCTGCTGGTTGCTTTTACTCAACGTGTGCAAGCAGTTCTGGAAAATGCCCGCGATATTTTACCCTCATCTCATGCGCTGCTTTTAGCGCGTGTAGGAGGCACAGAATTTGGCTTTTTTTTCAAAACCTTAGTCGAAGATAACCAAAGCCCAACGCTGTTAGCCCAACACATTCGCAGCAAAATGCACCAGCCGTTTTACCTGCACAACGAAGAAGTCTTCACCCACGCCAACATAGGCATAGCCATCGGCTATGTCGGCGATCAAAGGGATTTGTTGCGTGATGCCCGCGCCGCCATGAACCGCGCCAAATTACTGGAAAAAGATGCGCCGGAAATTTTCGCCCTGGATATGGAAGAAAAAGCCATCCAGCACTTCAAACTCGAACGCGATCTACGCCGCGCCACCCACTACTATCGCCCCGAAAACCGCCAGCCAGAACACTGGTTGCTACCCGACATACAAGAGTTTTTTCTCTGCTACCAACCCCTAGTAGACCTCAGTAGCGGACGCATCGCCGGTTTTGAAGCCCTGGTGCGCTGGCAACATCCACAACGCGGACTGGTTTCCCCAGGCGAATTTATTCCCGTTGCCGAAGAAACCGGCTTAATTCTGCCAATGGGTGAATGGATTCTGTACCAAGCCTGCCGCCAAATGCACCACTGGCAAACGGCTTTTCCGCACTACCCAGAACTTCTCATCAGCGTTAATCTTTCCAGACGCCAATTTATTCAACCCTTTTTAACTGAAACCATTCAGGCAGTGCTTTCCGCCAGCGGTTTATCTTCAGCCTGGTTGAAATTAGAAATTACGGAAAGTGCCGTAATGGATGATATTCAAAATACCTTAGCCATGCTCAAACGCCTGAAATCTATCGGCGTACAACTCAGCATTGATGATTTTGGTACGGGTTATTCTTCACTTGAATACCTCACCCAATTTCCTACGGACACTCTGAAAATTGATCAATCTTTCGTGCGCAACCTAGAGCATTCAGAAAAAAATCAAATAGTGGTCGAAAGCATTGTAGAACTGGCACATCGCTTAGGCATGAATATTGTATGTGAAGGTATTGAAGAAGAACGGCAACTGCAACTACTGCGCAAATTAGGCTGCGAATACGGGCAAGGCTATTGGTTTTCCAGACCCGTCTTAAAAGAACAGGCTGAGCAGCTATTAGTGGAAAACCCTCGGTGGTAAGCAATAATGGCTATGTGCCAAATGAGACTGGTTGATGCAACACTTTTGCAACAATGCGCGGCTAAACTGGGCAGCATTGGTTTATGACAGCCATTAAGTGAATGGGATTTTCTTCTTTGCGCCAAGGATGGCGCTTTTTTTGTTTCCCCGCCAGTAAACTGCCCTCGCTTCTATCCCCAGGTGTCACTGTCCAATGCGTATTAGTTCAACTTGGTTTTATTATTGCGCCTCTTAAGCCTCAGAATGCACTGAAAACATTGAATTTATATCGCTAATCTTTATAATCTCTGTGGTGTTTTTTCACGAAACTGCTCAATCTTTCTTGCATTGCAGTGACAATAAGACTGAATTGTCAGGAGATTGTATTTACCTTCATTTATGTCAAAGATGCTTACCCCATGAAAACCTTCCTTATCTTTCTATGTGTGTTGACTGCGTACTTACCCGCCACAGCCCTTGCCAAAGCCGATGCAAATTATTCTTTCGGCGTGTTATCGCAGCGTAGCGCGGTACTCACCGCTCAGTATTGGAATCCAATTCTGGGTTATGTGCAGAGTAAAACCGGTGTTACTCTTTTCCTCAAACTGGCGCGCACCGCCCCTGATTCAAATACTGCCACCGAGCGCGGTGAATATGATTTTGTGTATTCCAATACCATTTTTCAGCCGAAAATGGCGCAAGCAAATTATCAGGTGATTTTGCGCCCGCGTGACGAGGCTATCGCTGGACAGATAGTGACGCTGGCGGATTCGCCGATTCAGTCCCTGCAAGACCTTGCAGGCAAAGAAGTGGGTTTTCCTTCATTCGCAGCTTTTGTTGGCTATGCCGTACCTATGGATCAATTGCTGCGCGAGAATATCTCAGTTACCCCCGTATTTGGTGGCAACCAAGAAGGCATCATAGGACAACTCAAAGCGGGCAGGGTGATTGCCGCTGGGGTCAATAGCCAGGTGATGAAAGCCTTTGCCGCACGCGAGAATTTACCCTATCGGGTGCTGTGGGAATCGCAGCTCTTCCTGAATATACCCATCGCTGCACATCCGCGGGTGCCGCTGACGGTCGTGGATGCGGTCAAAGCCGCGTTAGACGGCATGGATAACGATGCCGAAGGTGCGAATATTCTGGCTGCCAGTGCGGCTGTGATCAAGCAAAAGCCGCCGTTTGGCTTTCGCGCCTCGTCCCTGGCGGATTACCAAAGTTACATTGATTTCTACCAGCACACCCTAGTCAAAGACATCAGATAAAAGAGATGCGCAAACTTTGGCATCATCTTCCTTTCGCTGGGCGCTTACTGGTGACAGCCAGCATCGCTCTGCTCATTGCAGGTTTGGTGATGGTGGGCGTTGCAGCACGACAGGACGCAGCAGATACCCAGCGCGACTTGCAGCAAACCCTCGCTCAAGAACTGGGAACTCTGCCCAATACCTTGGCTGAAGTGGTGCTGATTGGAGACTTTGCCACATTGCAGCAAACCCTTGACAGCTACGTCGCTCGCCCCCTGATTATCGAAGCCCGCTTTGCCGACATAAAAGGTAGCACTCTGGTCAGTCGTGATAACGCCTACGCTGGTGTCGCGCCAGAATGGTTCCTGTCTCTGTTTGACTACCAGAACCTGCAAGGTTATACCCGCATCAGCGTTGGCGGATATGAATACGGGCAATTCCATCTAACCCTCAGCCCGCGCCGACTGGCTGATCGGGTCTGGTTGCGGCTACTGCAACACATGGCAATTTTGCTGCTGGCAGTGATCATTGATTTCATCGGCATCTGGTTGGTCTTGCGTTTTGGCTTGCGTCCGCTCAAACAGTTGGAACAGGCTACTGCGGCAATGGCGGCTGGACGCCTTGATACCCGCTTGGAAGTGACGGGTAGCCCGGAATTACGGCATCTGATTGAAAGCTTCAATACGATGGCAAAAGCCATTCAAAGCGGGGCGGAAAACCTGCGTCAATCTGAAGAGCGTCTGCAACTGGCCATCAACGGCGTCAACGACGGCATTTGGGATTGGAATCTGCACACCAACGAGATTTATTTCTCACCCAAGTGGCAAGAGATGATCGGTTATGCGGACAAAGAACTGGTGGGTCATCTGGAGACGTTTCGCACCCTGTTACACCCAGACGACGCACCGCTGGTTTTCCATGCTATTGAAGACTATCTGAGCGGAGTGTCGCCAATTTTTGCCGTGGAATTCCGCTTTCGCCACAAGGACGGCAGTTGGAAATGGATACTGGGACGCGGCACGGCAGTGCGTGACGTGCAGGGACACCCCTACCGCATGGCAGGTTCGCATACCGACATCACCGAGCGCAAACGCTACGAAGAAGCACTCGCCACCGAACGACGGCGCTTTAACGACATTCTGCGCGGCACCAACGCTGGCACCTGGGAATGGAATGTACAAACCGGAGAAACCCTATTCAATGAACGCTGGGCAGAAATCATTGGCTATACCTTGGCAGAACTAGCACCCCTATCCATTGAAACCTGGATGCGCTTTGCCCACCCCGATGATCTTAAAGGATCAGCAGATTTATTGGCGCAACACTTCGCTGGCACGCTCGACTACTACGATTGCGAAGCACGGATGCGCCACAAGGACGGGCATTGGGTCTGGGTGCTCGACCGTGGCAAACTGGTTAGCCGTACAGCCGATGGCAAACCGCTACTGATGTCTGGTTCCCGCCTAGACATTAGCGCGCACAAGCAAGCCGAACAGGAACTGATTCAAGCCCGACAAGCTGCCGAAGCGGCAAATCAAGCCAAGAGTGCCTTTCTCGCCAATATGAGCCACGAGTTACGCACCCCACTCAACGCCATCCTGGGCTTTGCGCAAATCCTTCGGCAGTCACCTACCCTTGCAACAGATCAACGGACACAAGTGGAAAGCATCTACAGAGGCGGTGAGTACCTGCTAACCCTGATCAACGATATTTTAGATTTAGCCAAGATCGAGGCTGGACGCATCGAACTTTTCCCAGAAGAAATCAATGTCAACAATTTTTTCCAGGAACTAAAACTCATGTTCCGTCAACGTGCCAAACAAAAAAGCATTGCTTTTGAGTACCAAGCAGAACCGCCACTACCTTTCAGCATCCAAGCTGACCCCACACGCTTGCGCCAAGTGCTCGTCAACCTGATCGGCAATGCGGTGAAATTCACCGAACACGGCGGCGTGCGCTTACAAGTCACCTACCGCAACGCTCAATTACAGATCGCAGTGCATGACAGCGGACCCGGCATAGACCCAACACAACACACAGAAATCTTCAAGCCATTCTCACAAACAGGCGAAAGCCGCTACAAAGCACAAGGCACAGGTCTAGGGCTATCCATTACGCACAAAATCATTGAATTGATGGGCGGCACACTGACGTTACACAGCGAAGTGGGACAGGGGAGTTGCTTCCAAGTCGCAGTGCCACTGCCCGCAAATTTCGCCACACCGACCGAAGCCCCGTCAGCGTCTACATCACAAAAAGCAATGAGTGGCTATATCCGGCTTGTTTCGGGCGGCGCCGAAAAAACTGACAACCCTCATCCATACAAAATTTTGCTAGTAGACGACGTAGCCGACAACCGCACCGTCTTGCGCCAACTCCTGCAACCCCTGGGTTTTGAATGCGCCGAAGCAGACAACGGCGAAACCGCATTACAACTCGCGCCGCAATTCCAGCCAGATTTAGTCTTGATGGATTTGCGTATGCCAGGCTTGGATGGACAGGAAACCACCCGCCGTCTACACATCTTGCCCGCTTTTGACCAGCTCCCCATCATCGCGGTATCCGCCAGCGCCTACCAAGAAGACCACAGCACAGCCCACGACGCCGGATGCGTAGACTATCTCACCAAGCCAGTGGCATTCACCACACTCCTGCAAGCCCTGCAAACACACCTGTCACTGGAATGGACATACCGAGCGGAACAAGAACAGTCGCCCACGCCGTCTGGTCCGCCACTGAGCACCGCACAACGCAGCAAACTCATTGCATTGGTTCAAGATGGCAGCATCACAGAACTCTATGATTATCTCACCGCACTGGCGGCTCAGCCAGATTGCCCAGCGGATGTAACAAACTTGCAGGAACTCGCGCAAAATTTCCAGCTCAACGAAATTCAGCGATATTTAGAACAGCAGCCATGAGGTAGTAGACAAGGTTCGGTGCTATTAGACAAGTTCCATACACATCAACTTAAGCCACCCTCATTTGCTTCCTCACAATGCCAACAATGTGAACGGTCTGCTGAGTTAAGGTGTTTTGAATGAGATTGCTCTGTAGTAGAATGTGCGCCCTATTGCTTACCTAGAAATAGGCTAAAGCGGTTTTTGAGCCACTACCAATAAGTTTTTTCCTATAGGCGGAATCAACCTTGGTTCAATTCTACTCATGACAGGTACAGCCAATTTATCATACAGGGAAACATTAGTAGAATTTGTGGTTTGTTTGAGTAAAACAAAAGCAATATACCAGGGTAATATACCTAAGATGTCAAAATACTTTATATTGATCAGCTTAAACCCTGCTTGAATCACTAATTCCTTTAATGGATTTTTATGGTAACGACGAACATGTCCTACTTGCTTATCAAGCTCGCTATAAAGGTAGCTTAAAGCAGGTACAAACAAACAGAGATGACCACCGGGTTTTAAGCTTTGTTTAACATAATGCAGTTCCTGAGCATCATTCTGGATATGTTCTAGCACATTGATGTAAAACACGGTATCAAAGCATCCATCGTAGTTGCAATCGCCAAAAAAAGCTTGTTTTGCTTCTACTTGTTCAGATTGAACTGCACTTTTAAGCCCCTCTTGCAGTTTTTCAAACATATTGCCGGAAGGTTCTAAAGCAACCAATTTTTGCAGAACGCCAGTTTGCAAAAGCAATTGAGAAAAATTGCCAGTGCCAGCACCCACCTCAGCGACTTGCGTACCAAGATAAGGCATAAATTCTTTAAGAATCCATTGATGATAATTAGGCGCAAAAGACATAGCCTCCAAGTCTTTGCCAAGGTATACCTGAGACATAAAGATTTCTCTACTTTGAGAATGGTGAAATGTGGGATTTGAGTCCTTGATAGGCATCTAACACAGCTAACCCAGCAAATAAAATTAATAAAGGGTATAAAGGAGACATATAGACATCATTGATCGCAGGAAACGAAGTGGTATCTATGATTGCTAAAAGCACCAGACGTGTACCTATAATGGCTAGAATACCTAGATTAAGCACAAGCAGAAAAGAAATCTGCTTACGCAGCCAAGCTGCTCTAAGACTCACCAGATAGGCAATTAAACCAATGAACGCCAGTGCTGGAAAAATATAGGAATAAGCAGCGGCGATATTTCTAAGCAACGCAACCTTTATGCTCGATAAATAGCCTATATTTCTGTTATTTTCTAAGGTCTCTAATTGCTTCTGGGTTTCTATTGTATCAATGTGTATATAAACAAGCTTATTTTTAGATGAGTAACCTTTCCCAGATTGAATCTCGCTGATATTGATCGCACCGAGAAACGTTTGATTGTCATATATGCCTAATTCACACTGTTCTATACACTCGGTTTCCAAGCGAAAACGAGTGTTGTTCAAATAAAGGTTATCCTCTGCATTGAAATGCTTTGCAATATCTGGAGAAGACTGACGTTCATAGGTAAATTTTTCCAAATTGCTAGTGGTAGCATTGACTTGTAAAAATAACTTTTTAGGTGTACCAGCATTTACCAGCCAACCAGAAAAAACCAGTACAGGTTTTTTGGGGATGATTTTAGTGTTGGTATCAGGGACAGCAATTGGATTATTTGTGATGGTATATACATTTTGTTGCGGTGTTCCTACAACGCCATAGTAATATAGATTGTACTCTTGAGCGATCTGCAATCCTAATAAACGATTAAATCCGCGTATAGTTGCTTTGAGAATACCAGGTATATCTCGTGCGTACAATAGCGGTGTTAGCGTGTGACGAGGGGATGTACAATTGAGTTGCTGCTTATCGCAGGCAAGATTAATTTCATCTGCTAACTGCTGATAATAAACTGTTGCACTAGCTGCTGATTGGTAATAGCCTTTATAAGAAACTGCATCACGCAATGCCCAGATAAACCAACCACCGTAAATGTCATGCCCACAAATAGGATAAAATTGACACAGAGAAGATTTAGCAAACAGCGTATCGCCATGCCAGGTATCACTTTCCAGAAAAGACTGAAGTTCAGCAAATGCGGGGCTAACTTTGTAAATAGCTTTGCGTACAGGAACAGGAACAGGAACATAGGGGGGATGTTGCTCAAGTCCTCCAACTCGCGCAAGCGCACCATAGGCAGCAAGGAACTCTTTTGATTTAAAATCTACAGAAACATAAACACCATAGTAGTGGTAATTGATTGTAGCTATTGTGTGTACAAATAAAATAAGGATCAGTAAAGGCGATAGAAATAGGAGTGTTTTAGCAAAAAACAGTCGGGAAAAATGTTCTTGTCTATAAGTAACCCAAACGAAATAAAACAACACCAAAAACAGAAGCGGTAAAATCCAAATTCCTTCTTCTCTTGTTAGCCAAAACAAACCCAACACCAAACCCAAAAAAATAGCCCAAGCACCTGATTTTTTCAGGCTATTTGCGTAATAGATGCCAATTAATCCGACAACTATTAGCACCGTCAGACTGATATAGATATTGTCGCGTATAACCCTTTGCAATACGAGATCAATGATTGGATTAAACAGATACACAGCATAAAATAAAACTATCCACCAAGCTTTAAGCGTCAATTTTGAGAGTTGTCTAACTAATAGTAAACCTGCTACAGCATAAAGAAAAAACTGGCTGACTGTGAGAGATAAACCTATGTAAAAATTCATTGCAATCCAAATAGCATAGCTTGCTCCCTTAATCAAAGTAAACTTTGTGTAATCTCCTAACCATTCTCCATTGATTATATGTTGAGCAAGGTCTAAAAATAACAGATCATCGTGTCCAGATAGAACTTCTTCAATTGAAAATGCACTGAGCAGCCATAGCTTAAATAGGATGAGAGACAATAAAGCAAATTTAGCGAGAGAAGACATAAAGAAATAGTTCCTTTAAGAAAATTAGTCAATTTCATTACTGGCATAGCGTTGAATTTTTAATTGTAAAATTGAACGGAAAAATGCTGCAAAAACAAGTTGAAATCCCATGATAAGCAGAGTCACTGAAGGAACAAGAATACGCATCATGTATTCAGGTTGTAGAGGACCAAACTGCATTTGACCCCAAGCAAAAATGCTATACAAAATACCTGCTAAGCCAAGTAAAGTTCCTATGCCACCAGCAATGAGCAGCGATTCAAGCTGAATAGCTTCTAGGCGTTTAATAAATCCTTCATCGGACGGCACTAGCCCCATATTTATGGCAAATTGATGGGATAAGTGAGCAAAAGTCAGTGTTTGCACACCTATAACCAAGAGTCCGTTTGATAGGAGTAAGGTATGAATATCAAATGTCATACTGCCTAATTGCAAAGGTCCGGGTAATAAAACGCTCATCCCCAAAAAACCCATGAAAACAAACATTAATCCAGGGTAAAAAAACAACCAGCGTGGGCTATACATGAGCAAAAAACGCAAATGTCGCCAGCCGTCACGCCAACTGCGTAAATGCGGCGGACGAGAACGCCCGTCAGGTGATAAAGTTGTAGGTACTTCACAGATACGCAGTTTATGTAAGGTTGCTTTAACCACCATTTCACTCGCAAACTCCATCCCTGTCGTGCGTAAATCCAGCGCAAGGATGGCGGAACGCTCAAAGCCGCGCAAACCGCAATGAAAATCCCTAATAGGACTGTGGAAAAATAAACGCCCAATGCCGCTCAAGACTGGATTGCCTAAGTATTTGTGCAATAAGGGCATTGCGCCAGGCGCTATACCGCCCTTAAAACGATTGCCCATAACCAATTGATAACCTTGACGTAATTTCTCGATAAATGGCTGTAATGCAGAGAAATCATAACTATCATCAGCGTCGCCCATAATGATGTAACGTCCGTTTGCCGCTTGGATTCCGCCCATAAGTGCACTGCCATAGCCTTTTTCTGCTACGGCTACAACTCTAGCGCCATGTGCTTCAGCCATTTTTTGAGAGCCGTCTGTGCTGCCATTATCTGCAATCACTATTTCGCCCTGTATTTGATAATTGTGTAGAAAAAGCTGCGCTTTTTTAATGCAAGCGACTATTGTTTCTGCCTCATTGAGACAAGGCATAACGATGGATAATTCTATTTCAGTTGATAGTTGAGACATGCTTTATTCCTTATTGAATCCTTGTTGTTTTATTTTAGCTCTGTGAGACAAATAGAATGCCTAAAATAATTAAAGAAACGCCGATTAGACGATACAGGCTAATTGCTTCGTGCATGAATACATAAGCAATCAGCATAACAAATACAAAACCAAGTGCACTGAATGGATAGGCATAACTCACATCTACATGCTTTAGCGCATAAAGCCAGGTGAGCATAGCCATGAGATTAAATAGCATACCTAGAAATACATACAAGCCTACTGGTGTCCAAGCAACTGCCAGCCAGTCTGCAACGCTAGAAGGCGCTAGTTGATTAAGGTAGTTCATGCCAATTTTCAACGTTATATGTGTCATTGAAGACAATAAAATACTTATAAGAATACTGGCGATTATCATATTTCTAACCTAAGAGTGTATAGGAAACAAGGGTTAATTAAAAAGCTGTGTTGAGCCTTAAAAGGTTGCGGCGCTGCTAACCGAACATTTTAGGGCTGCCGTAAAATCAGTTCATTGCCGCGTTGGGTGAATTCTAAATGCCTTAAGAAGCTCATGCCTAACAATATTTCTTCGCCATTATCCATATGTGGATTGATGTGTCCGCTGACATCGTGCAGTTCTATATTGCCTAGGGTTACTGTGTGTAAATTCGTGGCATAAACATTAATGGAGCCGTTTGCGGTGGTCACTGTTTGTTTTTGACCTGTGCGTAAACCGATTTTGTCGGCGATAGCGGCGGGCACGGAAACGCCGGTTGCGCCTGTGTCTAGTAGGAACACAACTGGATAGTCGTTGATCTTGCCGGAGGCGACATAGTGGCCGTATCTGTTGCTTTTGAGGAAAACTTCTTTGCTGCCTTGCGCGGTGCGCTGGCTGCTGGGGGAGGGGTTGGGATTATTGCGTTTTTCCAGCAAGTCGCTGAAAAATAGGCTTAATAATCCCAAAAATAACACCCAGCTTGCGATGAGCATTCCTCTGCCAATGGTGCTGGATGTGGGGGGCATGAGCAGAAACCTGCATGTTGCAGTGCGTTAGCGTGGCAGCTTGGATGTTCCCATGAGGTATTCATCTACCGCCCGTGCTGCTTGGCGACCTTCGCGGATAGCCCAGACAATCAGCGATTGACCACGCCGCATATCGCCGGCGCTGAATACTTTGTCTATTGAGGTGCGGTAGCTGTTTGCGCCTTCGGTTGCGGCTTTGATGTTGCGCCGCTCGTCTAATTCGACGCCCAGTTGTTCTAACATGCCGGCGGCTAAGGGACTGACAAAGCCCATTGCCAGCAGCACCAAGTCTGCTTTTAAGCTGAACTCGCTGCCTGGCATTTCTTGCATATTCCAGCGCCCGTCTGCGCTTTGTTGCCAGTCTACGCGCACCAGGTTGAGTTGTGTAACGCGACCATTTTCTCCGCCAAAAGACTGGGTGGCGACGCTCCAATCGCGTGCGCAGCCCTCTTCTTGTGAGGAAGAGGTGCGCATTTTGTTAGGCCAATGTGGCCAAGTGCGGATTTTGTCTTCTTTTTCCGGCGGCTTGGGCAGAATTTCCAGTTGTGTGACAGAAACAGCACCTTGGCGATTAGAAGTACCGATACAGTCCGAACCGGTATCACCGCCGCCGATAACCACCACATGCTTACCTTGTGCAGATAGCGCGGTTGCTTCAGGAATCAGATCACCAGCGACGCGCCGGTTTTGCTGACGCAGAAAATCCATTGCAAAATGAATCCCTTGCAATTCGCGTCCTGGCGCATTTAAATCTCGCGGCTGTTCTGAACCGCCTGCCAATAGGATGGCGTCATATTTATCTAACAACTGCTGCGCGGGATAAGCTGCACTGCCAATGCAGGTGTTAGGACGGAAAATCACGCCCTCGGCTTGCATCTGTGCAATACGCCGATCAATGTGCGATTTATCTAACTTAAAATCTGGGATGCCGTAGCGCAACAAGCCGCCAATGCGGTCATTTTTTTCAAATACTGTTACTTCATGCCCCGCACGCGCTAGTTGCTGCGCGCTTGCTAGACCCGCCGGACCAGAGCCAACGATGGCAATTTTTTTACCTGTGCGCTGGGTTGGGATGTGCGGATGAATCCAGCCTTGTTCCCACGCCTTATCAATGATGGCGCATTCAATGGTTTTGATAGTGACGGGTGTATCAGTCAGGTTGAGGGTACAGGCTGCTTCGCAAGGCGCGGGGCAAACGCGCCCGGTAAACTCAGGGAAATTATTTGTAGAATGAAGCACATACAAGGCTTCTTGCCATTTTCCGCGATACACCAGATCATTCCAGTCGGGAATAATATTATTGACCGGACAGCCCTGATGACAATAAGGAATGCCGCAGTCCATGCAGCGTGAACCTTGGCTGCGCACACTCGGCTCAGTCAGAGGCACAATAAATTCTTGGTAATGCTGAAGACGATCTGCTATTTGATTGTAGCTGCGATCTTGCCGTGCAATTTCCATAAATCCGGTCGGTTTACCCATTATCTACCTCTTTAGATTGCAGATTTTTATGACAGCCAGGTGGTTTAATGCCTTGACATGAAAACGTAAAAGTCTAGCAGTTAAATCAATTACCTAGCAAGTAAAATCTAAAAAACTACCAAGTCAGGTAGGGTGCGTTAGCGATAGCGTAACGCACCGTTTGTAGTTTGGAAAGGTGCGTTACGCTATCGCTAACGCACCCTACCCGACTCGGATGGGTGCTGGGTTGTCAGCACTATGAGTTGCTGAGCAATCAAGCTATTACCGTTGGCTTGCCCGATGGCGTGGACTCTGGCATTGGTGGCTTGGGTGAAAAAGTCGG
>DYPD01000049.1 GCA_020720115.1 Thiomargarita sp.
ATAATTGCTTGTGGCAGTGACAAATAGAGGCTAAATGAGCAAAATTCTCTACTTTGAATTACCAAGGAAATCCGCAAATGAGTGACGATGAATTAAAAGAACTGGTTGCCAGTTTGGCAATTGGGCAGCGCGATTTGCAACAACGTATTCAGGAACTAGGTAAGCAAATCGGTGGTTTAGGTGAGAAATTTGGTAGTTTCACCGAAGGCATGGCGTTTCCTTCCATGCAAAAAATCTTGCGCCAGCAATTTGGTATGGAATCTATTGCGACTCGTTATAAAATTAAGCGCGAAGGTAAAACATTGGAATTAGATGTATTAGGACATACTAACGGTAGCATAAATAAAGCAGTCATTGTTGAAGTAAAAAGCCATTTGCGCGAAGAACATATTGAACAAATTTTACAACAGTTAAAAGTAGTGAAGCTATTTTTGCCAGAACATGCAAATAAAGCATTTATCGGTATCTTAGCCGTTGTAGACAGCCCTGAGTATCTGCGTGAAAAGGTATTCAAAGAGGGTTTGTATTATGCTGAAATTCATGATGATTTATTTCAGATACAAGTACCAAAGCAGTTTCAAGCACGAGTATTTTGATTAAGAGATGAGCCGATTGAAAAGGGAATGGGGCGAGCATTGGCTGTTTCCGTTTGATTGGGTAATTCAACGCTGCTGACATTAAAGGATAGAGTTATGTCTGAAACCTGGAGCATTGCGCAAAGCCGTGCCTTGTACAATATTGAATATTGGGGCGAGGGCTATTTTGATATTAATGAGCAGGGGCATGTGCTGGTTTTCCCGCAGGGGCGTGAGGGCGCGGCGGTGGATTTGTATGCGTTGAGCCGTGAGTTGCAGGCGCAGGCGTTGAATCTGCCGGTGTTGGTGCGTTTTACCGATATTTTGCAACACCGCATTAAAAAGCTGTATCAAGCTTTTGCGCTGGCAATGCAGCAGGAAAATTATCAAGCCAGTTATACGGCGGTGTATCCGATTAAGGTCAATCAACAAAAGCATGTGGTGGAAGAAATGCTGGCGCAAGAGCGGCGCAATGGGCAAGGTATCGGGCTAGAAGCGGGCAGTAAGCCAGAACTCATGGCGGTGCTTGGATTATCGCCGCCAGGTGGGATTTTAGTCTGTAATGGTTATAAGGATCGGGAATTTATCCGTTTGGCGTTGATTGGGCAAAAGTTGGGCTTGCAGCCGTTTTTGGTGGTGGAAAAAAGCCAAGAGTTGAATCTGATTATTGAGGAAAGTCAGGCTTTAGGCGTGCGTCCGAACGTGGGCGTGCGTATTCGTCTGGCGAGTCTGGGAACGGGTAAGTGGCAAAATACCGGCGGCGAAAAGGCGAAATTTGGTCTGTCTAGTGCGCAAGTGTTGCGTGTTCTGGAGCAGTTGCGTCAAGTAGGAATGCTGGATTGCTTGCGTTTGATGCACTTTCACATGGGATCGCAAATCGCCAATATCCGCGATATTCAGCGCGGTTTGGCGGAAGCGGCACGTTATTATGTGCAGTTGCGCTCGCTGGGTGCGCCTTTGTCGCATGTGGATGTCGGCGGCGGTTTGGGGGTGGATTATGAGGGTACTCAATCGCGCAGCGATTGTTCGACTAACTATAGTTTGCAAGAGTACGCCAACAATGTGGTGTACGTTTTTGCGGAAATTTGCGCGACTCATAACTTGCCGCAGCCGCATTTGCTGACCGAGGCGGGGCGGGCGATGACGGCGCATCATGCGGTGTTGCTGACGCATGTGACGGATGTGGAATTAGCGCCTGACGCTATTGAGCCTTTGCCTGCCAAAGCCGACGAGCCAGTGTTGATTCGCAATCTATGGGAAGGGTTGCAAGGGCTGAATCAACGCGCTTTGTTGGAAATTTATCACGATGCGGATTATTGGTTAAGCGAGGCGCAGGGCTTGTTTAATCACGGCTTGTTTGATTTGCCGCAGCGGGCGCGAGCGGAAGAAATCTATGTGGCTATTTGTCGTCGCGTGCAGACTTTGTTGCAGCCGCAATACCGCAGCCATCGGGCGATTTTAGATGCGTTGCATGATAAGCTGGCGGACAAATATTTTTGTAATTTTTCGCTGTTTCAATCCGCCCCCGATGCGTGGGCAATTGATCAAATTTTCCCCATCATGCCCTTGCACCGCTTAGACACGCACCCAGAACGCCGTGCTAAATTGCAAGATTTAACCTGTGATTCAGACGGCCAATTTGAGCACTATGTAGATGCCGAAGGCGTCGAAACCAGCTTGCCCGTTCATGCGCTTCGCCCTGGTGAGAACTATCTGTTAGGGATTTTTCTCGTCGGCGCCTACCAAGAAATCTTAGGCGACATGCACAATTTGTTTGGCGACACCCATGCCGTGAATGTAGAACTCCAAGACGACGGCAGTTATCAACTGATTGCGCCCGAGTGGGGCGATACAGTTGAAGATATGTTGCGCTATGTGCATTTTGATGTAGAGGATTTGCGTAACAACTACCGCCAGCATTTGGCAAATTCCGGCTTAAGTGCGGCAGAACAAACAATTTTCCGCGCCGAGTTAGAAGCCGGATTAAAGGGCTATACTTATTTGGAATAATGCAGACGGCGCACAGCCGTTTGCAACCCGCACACACCACCCAGGAGATCGCTCATGCCCGTTCAAGAAACAGTTGCGCATCCAGAAAACTTCAAGCGCGTCGTCATAGAACCCTTAACCCGGGTGGAAGGGCACGGCAAAGTCACATTATTGCTTGATGAAGCCAATCACATCCAGCAAGCACGGCTGCATATCGTGGAATTTCGCGGCTTTGAAAAGTTCATCCAGGGGCGACCTTATTGGGAAATTCCCGTGCTGGTGCAACGCCTGTGCGGTATTTGTCCGGTCAGCCACCATTTAGCAGCGGGCAAAGCAGTGGACATGATCGCCGGCGTAACGCAACTCCCGCCCACCGCCGAAAAGCTGCGCCGCTTGCTGCATTTAGGGCAAATTTTACAATCCCACGCAGTGCATTTTTTTCATTTGGCATCGCCAGATTTATTGTTCGGTTTTGCCGATCCCGTCGCACACCGCACTATCGTTGGGGTGATTGAAGATTATCCAGACTTAGCCATGCAGGGGATTTTACTGCGTAAATTTGGGCAAGAAGTCATCCGCATGATCACCGGTAAACGGGTACATGGCACAGCAGCGATTCCTGGCGGCATGAACAAACCTCTGGCACACAGTGATCATGCAACCTTGTTGGCTGAAGTCAATCAAATCGTGTGCTGGACGCAAGCCGCAGTGCAACTGATCAAAACAGTGTTCAACAGCAATCTTCACTATCATCAAGCCTTTGCCACCATTCACAGCAACATGATGAGCCTCGTGCGCGAAGACGGTGCGCTAGAACTTTATGACGGCAAACTACGCGCCCGCACGCCTGACGGACAACTACTATTTGACCAACTGCCTTGCACTGATTATCAAACCCATATCCATGAAGAAGTTCGCTCTTGGTCGTACATGAAATTTCCTTTCATTGTTGCACAAGGAATGCAACAAGGCTGGTATCGGGTCGGTCCACTGGCACGAGTCAATAACTGCGATTTCATCAGCACACCGCTGGCAGAAACCGAGCGCCAACTATTCAAAAGCAATGGCATGATGCAGAGCACCTTAGCCTATCACTGGGCGCGGATGATTGAGGCGCTACATGCCGCCGAAGGCATCCGTGAATTGCTGCATGATGCGGACATTTTAGGTACAGAGTTACAAGCACAGGGCATCAAACAACGGGAAGGCATCGGCATAATTGAAGCACCACGCGGTGTTCTGATCCATCATTATCAAATTGGCGACAATGATTTAATTGAAAAAGCCAATTTAATTGTTTCCACCACGCACAACAATCAAGCCATGAATGAATCCATTCGCCAAGTTGCGCAAGAGTATCTGGATGGACAAGAACTCACCGAAGCCCTGTTAAATCAAATCGAAGTCGCGGTGCGGGCTTACGATCCTTGCCTCTCTTGCGCCACGCACGCGCTCGGTAAAATGCCCTTGCACATTGAATTACTCAATGCGCAAGGCGAATGTGTAGATAATCTATACAAGAACGGGCGTGGAGAATTGAATAAGAGATAAGTTATAGGGCACAAGATTTATCCCACCGCAACAACATCAATCCTCTCAACTTAACTCAACAAGTTGATTTATAGGCATGTTTACGATGTGGTTTAGGGTGTTGAGGTCTTGGGTTTGAATCATTTTGGAGAAAACTCACAAAGTTTTTAGCGAGCAAGGAAAATGCGTCAGAAAGTGCCTCGGCTTGAGGCAAGGATAACAACAGCCAGCTTAATGATGGAATTGCCGGCAGGGGTATACACCGCCATTGTTGGTTCTAAAACCAATTCCGGTCAGGCGGTTGCTGGCGCGGATGCGTTGCGTTAAATAACCCTTTGTTTGTAAACTCAAACCTGCCAGGTCTAAAAGACTTGGCAGGTTTTTTTATGCCAAACTGTTAAACTATCTGAAAACAAGGGGGGAAAAACCATGCACATCGAAACCAGCATAGATGACCAGCTTTTCCAGCAAGCCGCCCACTTGACCGGTTTGGCGGATAAACGGGCGTTGCTTGAGGAAGGCTTGCGTTCGCTAATTCAAAGCACAAAAAAAGTACCACAACCGACTAATTTTTGGGATGCTTTGCAGCGTTTTCGTGCCGAAGTAAATTTGGAAGCACTGGATATAGATACCAGCTTATTCGATAGTGATAGAAAACAGCAGACAGAGCGAGAAATAGACTTATGAGTTTGTGCTATTTGCTGGATACCAACACACTTTCAGAACCTTTGAAAAAAATACCGAATACTGCCGTATTGAAAAAAATCCAGGCTCACCAAGCTCAAATCGCAACAGCCGCTATAGTATTGTATGAGATTATTCGGGGCGCGCATCGTTTGCCAGAACAAACTGAAAAGCATAAACGCATTCTTCAATATGCTGAAAAATTTATTCGTGCCAATTTGCCAGTTTTACCTTATACGGAGAAAACAGCTTTATGGCATGGCATTGAAGTGGCAAGATTGATGGGGCTTGGCAAAACGCCCTCGCCAATTGACAGTCAAATTGCCGCCATCGCCCAAACCAACGATTTAATTCTGGTCACGCGCAACGTCAAAGATTTTGAGGATTTCGATTTGCGTATAGAAAACTGGTTTGATGAATAAGTAGCTAAACAAAAGCTAAGTAGGGTGTGCGCCGTCTTTTTGGCGCACACACGGATAATGCTCAAGGGTGACTGATTCACGTTCGCGCCGCCAAAGGAGGCAGCGCAAACCTTGCGCAGACTGTTCAAAACAGTATTCAACAGCAATCTTCACTATCATCAAGCCTTTGCTACCATCCGTAGCAACATGATGAGCCGCGTGCGCGAAGACGGTGCGCTAGAACTTTATGACGGCAAACTACGCGCCCGCACGCCTGACGGACAACTACTATTTGACCAAATAGGGTAATTGTTATGTACGGTTTCTTTGATATTTTTTAGGATATGTGTTTATGAGTAAGAAAGACTACGAAGTTGAACATCAGATTAAATTGGACAACAGTGAACAACAGGCTTTTAATGCGGATGCAATGAAAACCTTGCGCTATGTCATTCGCCGTATGCAGGATGAACATAAAAAGAACTGGACACCCAATGATATGGTCGCTTTGTTGGATAAACTCATTGATGAAATTGACGCGGGCATTACGCTGGACGATATAGAACGCACTCGGGTTGTTAAAGCCGGCGAGCGGGCGTTCATTGCGGGTAAAGCACGCCATGAAAATCCCTATGCACAGTACGATAAAGCGCATGGTTGGTGGGATAGCGGTTGGCATGATTTAGAACGCCAGCAACAAGACGGTACACAAATTCACAGCGGACGACAAAAAGGCATCAAAAAACCTGGACGCTACCTTATTCAAGCGGTGCGCGATAATCGTATGCAGGAATGGAACGATGTACTGCATATGTGGGTGGATGCGGGTAATGGCTTGCGCTTTGTTGAATTAGCGGAAGCGCAAATGCTGGCAAATAGTCTAAAATCCACCATTCCAGGTGGGCACGTCAGTGTCATTGATACTTTCAGCACAACCTAATCCCACACCTTTTCCCTTTACCTAGATGAGACTTTGAATGCCCATTATCCGCGTATGGATAAGCCATTGGTTCAGCACCGCTTATCATTTTGTCCAGGCAATTCGCCACAATTCTGATCAACAAGCTTTTTATATTTTAGGCAGTAACGAGAAACCGCATTCGGTGGTGTTGTCGGCTTGCGACGCCAGTTTTGTTGAGCCGCCCGTGCAAGGAGCGGCTTATGTTGAGTACGCGCTGGAAGTCTGTCGCCGTGAGCGGATTCGGGTGTTTATTCCCAGCTACAAAAAACTTCAGGTTATCGCCGAGCATGTGGCGGAATTTGAGGCTTTAGGCGTGCGTGCGCTGGTCAGCCGCGACCCACAGGTGCTGGCGATGCTGCAAGACAAACCCCAAGCTTATGCGTTTGCACAAGCACAGCAGTGGATAGCAGTGCCTGAATATTATGTGGTGAGCACGCCAGCGCAGTTTCGTCAAGCTTATCAAACGCTTATCGGCAAGGGTTTGCAAGTCTGTGTGAAACCCAGAGGCGGACAAGGGGGGGTGGGCTTTCGGATTCTCGATGAGAGCTATAACCAGTTGAAAACTCTGTATTATCCGCCTGGTGCGCGGATGAGCTTTGCACAAATCTGCCGTTTGTTAGACACGCAGACGCAGTTTTCGGATTTGTTGGTTTCGGAATATCTGGATGGGGCTGAATATAGCATTGATTGCTTGAGCGATAGTGAAGGGCATCTGCGTGCTGCTGTGCCTCGGCGCAAACTTGACGAACGGCGGCGTTTACTGGAAGACAATGCGCAATTGCTGGACATAGTGCAAGGCGCTGCCAAGCTTTATCGCCTGCCCTATGTGTTTAATGTACAACTGCGCTACCGTGATGGCGTGCCTAAGCTGCTGGAAATCAATCCGCGCATGTCCGGCGGTCTGTACATTTCCTGCCTGTCAGGGGTGAATTTTCCTTATCTGGCAGTGCAATTGTTGTTAGGAAACCCCGTTGCGCCGCTCACCCCGCGTTTGAATCAAATCATCAGCGAAGTAGAGGGCGCTCTGTGCTGGCAGGGCGCGACTGTGTCCAGCAATTATTGAGGGCGTTCGGCGATAGCCTGCTGGACAGAACTGAGTGAGCGTATCCAAGGATTGGTTTGGTTGCGTAGTTTGGTAGGCAGTTGCCGCAAGGCTTGTTGCGCCTGTTCACGCGAGGCGTAGATACCGTAGGTCAGCACATACCAATCGTGATTATTGTGTTGCGTCAGATACAGCGCCAATTCGCCGCTGACTGCTTGCTGGCGAATGAAGCGGGCAATGCTTTCTAAGTCGGTAGCGCCCAAAATCTGGATACTGTAAGCCTGAGTATTTTGCTGGCTTAACCAGGCAGCGGATTTGACGCCCGCAATGCCGCTGTATTCGCTGCCGTTGCGAACGGGCGGCGGTGCGGTGCTGGGTGCGGTGTCGGCGGGTTTGGTGTTGGTTTGCGGCACTTCAGTTTGCGTGGCAGCATCTGCTGTTGGCGCGGTTTTTTCAGCCTGCACTGGCACATTGCCTAGATTTTCTTGCACTGGTGGATGAGTGACCTCAGTCTTAGTCTCAGGCGGCGGCAGCCCTTGGTTTTCTTCTGCACTTGAGGGTTTGAGCAGCTCAGGGTGCAAGGTTGGAAGCACAGCGTCGCCTACCATCTCGCTGTCTAGTGGTTGAGTTTGTGGCAAACTCAAAATTTCTCGGTTGGGGTCTAGCGTTTCCTGCATCGCCCACTGATATTTAACCCATTGCAAGCCAAACAACAAACCCCCAAAGAGCGCAGCTAAACCCAACACCCAAGCGATTTTGTAGGACCTTGGCGTCATGCTGGGCATATCTTCACGGCTTTGCAGTTGTTCTTCCAGCTTTTGGTTGATGATGTGCTGTGCCAAAGGATTTAAGCGCCCCAGCCGCCCTTCGGATTGTTCATACAGGCTGCGCACCGCCATGCCAGAAAAAGGATTGTTTTTCTGGAAACGCCCTTCTTCCAGACGAAACCGCAGGTATTCTCCCACTTGTTTTTCATCCAGCGCCGGAATATCCAACGTGTGAATCAGGGTATTGCGCACCTGGCTAAATTCAGCCGCAGCCAGCACGCTGGTGATTTGCGGCTCACAGAATAACACCAAGCGCAGGCGCGTCTGTTTCTCGCCGTTCATGACCAAATCCAATAACAAATGCAGCGTATCTAGTGGCAGCATGTGCGCATCATCTACCAACAACACCGGCAACTGGTTGTTGTAGCGCGTGGCGGCGATGTGCGAGCGCAAGGTTTCACGCAAAGTCGCCAGGGTTTTGCCATCGCTACGCACATTCAAGACATTAAGCAGGTTTTTCAGCAAGCGTTCTTCGTTTATCGCCGGTTGCCCAACCAGGGTGAAAAGCTTCCAATCGGGATTGGCGCTGCTTTTGATTTGGTGCAACAAGGTGCTTTTGCCACTGCCTTGATCAGCCAGAATCAGCAGCAATTGTTCGCTGTGTTGAATCAAATGCAGAATTAAATGAAAGCGTTGCGCCAGTTCTGGGGTGACAAAAAAACTGCCGTCATTGGCTTCAGTAGTAAAGAGCAAACTCAGCGGACGGCGCTGGCTGCTGCGTTTGTGAGTTAAAGCGGTTTCTGGCATGGTATTTAGGGTAAAGTTGATACGTTAAACAAGCGTTCGTGTTCGGCGATGGCATAACGATCCGTCATACCGGCGATGTAATCGGCAACCACTCGCGCCGTGCCGGTTTCGCGTCCGAGCATTGCCTGCTGTTGCGGCAAATGTTGGCGGGTTTGTGGTGGTAATAAATCCACGTCCTGCATAAAGGCGGCAAACAGGCGATTGATCACTGCTTTGGCTTTGCTTGCCATCCGATGGACGCGGTAATGGTGATAGAGGTTGGCAAGCAAAAAGCGTTTTAATTCAAGATGTTGCTCATACATGGTGGCGCTAAAAGTCACCAGAGATTCAGAGGCAGAGCGCACTTGCTCGCTGTTTTTGGGTTGCATCGCGTGCAATTGCGCCTGGCTGGTTTCAATTAAATTTCCCACTTGAACATTCATCATGCGCCGAATAGTTTCGTAAATCAGGCGTTGGCTAGGCGCTAGAGGCGCTAGTGCTAGAACTTTAGCATACTGGGCTTCAAATAGGGTTTGTTCTCGCAGTTGTTCTATGCTAATCAAACCCGCTCGCAAGCCGTCGTCAATATCATGATGATTGTAAGCGATTTCATCGGCAAGATTAGCAATCTGGGCTTCTAAGGTCGGTTGTTCTCCGTTAATAAAGCGGGCTGCCACTTCGCCCAGTTGTTTGGCTTTTGCCGGTGAACAATGCTTGAGAATACCTTCGCGGGTTTCAAAGGTTAAATTCAAACCATCAAAATCCAAATACTTTTCTTCTAATACATCCACTACGCGCAGGGATTGTAGATTATGTTCAAAGCCGCCGTAGTTCTTCATACACTGATTCAGTGCATCTTGCCCGGCATGACCAAAGGGCGTGTGTCCTAAATCATGCGCTAGGGTAATGGCTTCAGTCAGGTCTTCATTGAGTCCCAAACTCCGCGCAATGGTGCGCCCTAGTTGGGCAACTTCCAGCGAATGCGTGAGGCGGGTGCGAAACAAATTCCCTTCGTGATTGACAAATACTTGGGTTTTGTATTCTAAACGCCGAAAAGCTTTGGAATGTATGATGCGATCCCGATCCCGCTGATATTCGCTACGAAACTGCGGCGCTGGTTCGGCGTATTTGCGTCCCCGCGAGGTTTCAGGCGTTGCCGCATAGGGGGCGAGACTGTGCATAAACACTTCCTTATGGCTTGGATTTTTTCAAGGATTTAGAAAAATAACTACTATTAATCAAATACTTGCTGCATGTTTTAACGGCGTCAAGCATAACCGTTAAGCAAGACTTCGCGCAACGCAGTGGCTGAATAATCGCTGGTTAAAAAGGCGTTGCCCAAGGCTTTTAGCAACACTAAACGCACTTGTCCGTCACGCACTTTTTTATCTACTTGCATCAGTTGCAGCAGCTTATCCACCGTCACTTGAGGCGGAATGCGGTTAGGTAAGCGCATGGCTTGCAAGATGTTATCAATACGTTTTACTGCTTCTTGCGTGAGCCAGCCTTGCTGCCGAGAGAGCTCGGCGGCAAGGTACATGCCAATGCCTATTGCCTCGCCGTGCAGACACACACCGTAGCCCATGCCGGTTTCTATCGCATGTCCAAAGGTGTGCCCTAAGTTAAGCAATGCCCGCATGTCGGCTTCTAATTCATCTTTTGCCACCACGTCAGCTTTGTCCTGACAAGAACGTTCAATAGCATACGCCAAAGCGTGCGGGTCGCGTGCGACCAGTTGCGCGGCGTTCTGTTCTAGCCAAGCAAAAAACTCGGCGTCACCCAACAAACCATATTTAATCACTTCGGCTAAACCGGCGCTGAACTGGCGATCTTCTAAGGTGTTTAAGGTGTCAGTGTCGCACAACACGCATTGGGGCTGGTGAAAAGCACCGATCATGTTTTTCCCCAGCGGATGGTTGACGCCGGTTTTGCCGCCCACTGAAGAATCCACTTGTGCCAACAGCGTGGTGGGAATCTGAATAAAAGGCACGCCGCGTTGGTAACAAGCGGCGGCAAAACCGGTCATGTCGCCCACCACGCCGCCGCCTAGCGCAATCAGCGTGGCGCGGCGGTCAAAACGCTGCGTCAGCAATTCATCAAAAATCTGGTTAAGCACCTGTAAATTCTTATATTCCTCGCCATCGGGCAGAATCACCGAAGCCGTTTGAAAATCCGCTAAAGCCGCTAAAGTTTTGTCTAAATACAAGGGCGCAACTGTGGTGTTACTGACCAGCATCACTTGCTTGGCTTTAATATAGGGCGCGAGGTACTCAGGCTTGCCCAACAAACCGCTACCAATAAAAATCGGATAACTACGGCTGCCTAAATCAACATGTAAAGTTTTCATGGTTAAGGTATTTTCCTGTCTAATGGGCTTTTTTCGCCGCTTGCGCTTTGAAAAAAGCGATTGTTTCTTAAAGCGCCTGGCTTATTCCCCTCGTGCCAGCAGTGCGCCCAGTTCAAACCAATGATGCTTCAGCCGCGCCCAGTGCGGACGCGCACTGCCCGAAGTGCTGGGCAACACCCACAAGTGCGTATCAGCAAAGCTTTGCGACTGAGCGCCGTAGCTGATTTTTTGCTGCCCGAAAAACTGGCTGCCCGCATATTTGCTGGTAAATGCCAAGTATTGCGGGCGAAATTCACGCAGTTTAGCCTGTAAACCCGCCACATCAAAGTGCTGTTGTGCCAACTGCGCATCCACGCCATATTGCACCTTATTTAAATCGGTCAAACCTAAACCAAATGCTGGCAAGCGTGGAAAGTCTTGCGCCTGCAAGGGCTGCGGGATAAAACCCGCCTCAAATAAAATTTTCCAAAATAGATTGCCTGGATGCGCATAATAGGCTTGCAGGTGTGCAGAAGTGCGACTCGGTGCCGTACCACAAAGCAGCAGGCGCAAATTTGGCTGAATAATATCAGGTAAAATCATGACTCGGGAAAACCGTCCTAATAATTAATAAAAACAATTGCTTGAAACTCAAGCCCAATGACTTAAGCCAGAGATGGCAAACTTCCAGGTTAGCCCAGCGCACGTCAATGGCGCTGCGCTTAAAACGCCAGAAATATACTATAAAATAGTTTTATATCAAATGTTTATGCTACATTCTCTCGTTGTAAAAATGTTATTTTCAGTCACTTTAAGGGTAGAATGTTGCGTTTAGTTTTGCCTCCAATAGCGACAAAAAATAGGGATAAGGGAATGCGACTGGTCGGATTAAATCTAGGACTGCTGCTGGCGTATTTCCTCACTGCCAAGCTTAGTGTGCTGCTATTGATCACGCCGCCGGATTATTATGCCGCTGCCGTGTGGCCGCCGGCAGGCGTGGCGCTGGCGGCTTTGTTGGTATTGGGCACGCGCTTGTGGGTCGGTTTGTGGCTTGGCTACGCGCTTTTTTCTTGGCAGACCTTTGGTGATCTGGGGCTGGCGCTGGGACTGGGTTTGGGCGCTACCGCACAGGCTGCGCTAGGGGCTTATGTGCTGCGCCGTTATGGTTTTTATCCCAACGCACTGACGCGGGAAAAAGCGATTTTTGGCTTTTTTGTGCTGGGTGCGCCGGTGGCTTGTGTGATCAATGCCAGCTTTGCCACTGTGTTGCTAACGCTTAAAGGGGTGCTGGGATATGAGCATTGGCTGTTGAACTGGGCAACTTGGTGGGTAGGGGACAGCATTGGGGTGCTGCTCTGTACGCCCTTGTTAGTGCTGTGGTTAGAACAGAACGCGCAGCAAGTGGCGCGGCGGCGGCGAGTGAGCCTGGTGATGAGCGCCGGTTTGGGGCTGACTGTCTTGGTTTTTGTCTACGCCACCGCTTTAGAAAACACGCATCTGCGCCACCGTTTTGAGAGCTTGAGCCACAGTGTGCGTTCCAAACTACAGAAAGATTTTCGCCGCTATTTAGACACCCTGTATAACCTACAAGCTTTTTATTTTAGCAGCCAATCCATTGAATATGCAGGGTTTCAGAGTTTTTCCTCGTATCTTTTGCAGCGTTATCCAGGCATTCTCGCTCTGCAGTGGATTCCGCGTATTGCACAAAAAGATCGCGCCGCTTTTGAACACGCCTTGCACCAAGAGGGTTTTACGCAAGCGCATCTAACGCAACTGCATGTGCCTAATCGCACCCGCACCAGCGCCGATCAACAAAGCTATTTCCCCGTGCGCTATGTGCAGCCTTACGCGGGCAATGAAAAGCTGTTGGGCTATGATTTATCTTCTGATCCGCTGATTTGGTCGCTGCTAGAACAGGCACGCGACAAGGGAACGCCGGTAGCGGCACAGCGTGTTTATTTGCCAGAAAAATCTACCCAGGCTTACGGCGTTGCCGTGTATTTGCCGCTCTATGCCAAAGCGCAAGCACCAACAGACATAGCGCAACGGCGCGAACAACTACAAGGCTTTATGGCGCTGGTGATGAGCTTGGATGCAACCCTGGCTGAGATGTTTAAGGAAACAGATGTGCAGGGCGTAGATATTTGGCTGCAAGACAGCTATGCCCCAACCGGTGAGCAACTTTTGTATGATTCTCGAAAACTGACCCAACAGGCGCCGACTTACCGCATTGCAAGCTATTTTAACCATCCGCAGAACCACTACGATTTTCCGCTGGCAGGACGTGACTGGGTGCTACATCTGGTGGCGCATGATGGATTTTTTCGGCAGAACCTCAATTGGCAAGGCTGGTGGATTTTGAGTGGCGGATTATTGTTTACCGCCTTGCTGGGTTTGTTTGCGCTCCTGGTTTCAGGTCGCAACCTATTGTTTTCTCAGCTTTTAGAGGAACGCACGCTGGAATTGCAAGCAGCCAAAAAAACGGCTGAAAGTGCTAACCGCGCAAAAACTGAGTTTATCGCCAACATGAGCCACGAAATCCGCACGCCCATGCACGCCATCCTCGGTTTTACTAGCATTTTAGAAACCGAATTGCCGCAACAATCGCAACACCGCGATTATCTGCAAGGTATCCGTAACAATGCTAAATCTCTGATGCAATTGCTTAACGACATCTTGGATTTAGCCAAAGCAGAAGCCGGCACCCTGCATTTGCAATACTTACCGTTGCAACCGCAACGCCTGCTACGCGAAGTGGCGCAAGTATTTAACTATGCAGCGCAACAAAAAGGACTGCAAATTAAGCTGGACATCGCCAGCAGCACGCCCGACGGCGTGTATTTAGACGAAGCCCGTTTACGTCAAGTGTTGCTGAATTTAGTGGGGAATGCGGTGAAATTTACCCAACAAGGACAGGTATCACTGCGCCTGTGGGCAGAGCGCGGCATCAGCGGCAACCATCTGCATGTTTCCGTCACAGACACGGGTATTGGCATCACGCCAGAACAGCAAACCAGGCTATTTCGGGCTTTTGAACAATTCGGACACCCGCCTAAAGACGGCATACAGCTACAGCACCAGAGCAAAGTCGGCGGTACTGGCTTAGGTTTAGCGATCAGCTACAAGCTCGTACAAATGATGCACGGCGATATTTCTGTGACCAGTCAACCAGGCGTAGGCACTTGTTTTTCTGTGGTTTTTTATCATCTGTGCTGGGCGCAGAAAGCGCCTGAATTAGCCACTAACGAAGATAAGTTTTCACACACAGATGCCGACTTGTTTGCAGCAATGCCCAGCGCCAGTTACGTCTTACCCAGTGCGACTGAGGAGACACCAAAACTGCCAGAGGCGCTACAGCAGAGCTTAGAAACCGAAGTATTGCCATTGTTGCAGCATAGCTTTGATCAGAGTGCCAGCATAAATGAACTCGAAGCCGTTGCTGACTACCTTAAAGCACTCGCACAGCGCCACAATTACCCGCCTTTACAACAATGGGCACTGCAATTTCAATGGCATATCGAACGTTTTGATATGGACAGCCTGTGGCAAATGCTTACGGATTTTCCGCTCTGGATGCAGCAACATCAGGGATAAATTGGCACCGTCTATAGAATATGTTCTTTATGCAGCAACATCAGGGATAAATTGGCACCGTCTATAGAATATGTTCTTTCATCTGGGTTGTTGAATGTGCAGCTTTGCGTGGGATTTTTGCTGGGTTCATTTACATTTGTAAATCACTTCAGCACTCAATCGCGTAAAATGTGGCCACTTTAAGTTTCCCGCTTCTACTGTCTCGCGTCTACTACCTCAAGGTTTAATTTCATGCAACTCGCGCTTGCCCTGCGTTTGGTCGGTTTACTGCTAATTCTCTACAGTTTGACCTTACTGCCCCCCATTTTGATCGCGCTTTGGGATGACCACAATTCTCTGTCAGCATTTTTGTGGACTTTTTGCCTTATGCTCATAGTTGGCGCCGCTTTGTGGCTACGGCGTAGCCTACCTTTTTCTGAGTTACGCGCCCGCGATGGTTTTACGGTAACGGTGGTGTTTTGGGTGGTGCTCAGTTGTGTCAGCGCCTTGCCGCTGTACTTGTCCATTCCGCACCTTTCCTTGGCGCAAGCCGTCTTTGAGGCGGTTTCTGGTTTTACCACCACTGGCGCGACTGTGCTCACCGGTATAGATCAGTTGCCAACTGCTATCCTCTATTACCGCCAGCAACTGCACTTTTTTGGTGGTTTGGGTATCGTTGTATTGGCGGTGGCAATTTTGCCGATGCTCGGCTTGGGTGGCTACCAATTGCAACGTGCTGAAGCCTCTGGTCCTATGCGCGATGAAAAACTCTCTCCGCGTGTCACCCACGCCGCTAAACTGCTGTTGGTGATTTATTCTCTGCTCAATCTGTTCTGTGCCTTGGCTTTCAAACTGGCGGGCATGACTTGGTTTGATGCCATCACGCACAGTTTTGCCACCATCGCCACAGGTGGTTTTTCCACCCACGACGCCAGCATCGGTTACTACAAAAATAATCTTTGGATTGAATGGGTTGCCATAGTTTTCATGCTGCTGGGTAGCTTCAATATTACGGTGCATTATCTGATGTGGCGCAAAAAAAACCTGCTGATCTATTGGCGCGATGCAGAAACCCGTGCTTTTTTGCAAATTGTCACAGTGCTGGTGCTGATTACGGCTTATGTGCTCTATTTACAAACGTCCGCTTCGCCCCTTGAGGCGATACAAAAAGCCACCTTTATGCTGGTTTCTCTGATGACCACCACAGGCTTTGTCACCGATAGCTATTGGAATTGGCCATTATTCTTACCTGTGCTGGTGTTTGGTAGCGGCTTTTTGGGCGGCTGCGTTGGTTCAACCACGGGCGGGTTAAAGATCATGCGTGTGGTTTTGCTTTACAAGCAGGGAATGCGTGAACTCTTGCGTTTGATTCATCCTAACGCGGTCATACAGGTGCGGATTGGTGAGCGCACTGTATCTGAGCGCATGTCAGAAGCTCTGCTGGGCTTTACTTTTATGTACATGGCAAGTTATTTAATTCTCTCAATGATGATGATGGCAACCGGCTTAGATATAGTTGATGCTTTTTCTGCTACCTCGACCTGCATTAATAACGTGGGTCCGGCGCTAGGAGGGGTGGCAGAAACCTTTAAAGACGTCAACAGTGCGGGGCTTTGGATCAGTTCCTTTGCCATGCTACTTGGGCGGCTGGAGATTTTCGCTCTGCTGGTGGTGCTCACGCCGGCCTTTTGGAATCACTAATCTGTACCACTGCGCCATGCTACTTGGGCGGCTGGAGATTTTCGCTCTGCTGGTGGTGCTGACGCCGGCCTTTTGGAATCACTCATCTGGCTGGGTGTATAATCATCGGTTTTTTCCATTAGCCGCTTTTTAAGGAATCCTAAAACATGGAACTGAATCCCCTGTTTGAACATATCAAAGACATGCAGACGCGCACTGAATCGCTGAGGGGGTATCTTTGACTACCCCAGCAAAGCTGAACGCTTGATTGAAGTCAACCGCGAGTTAGAAGACCCGACTATTTGGAACACGCCAGAGCGGGCGCAAGCTTTGGGGCAAGAGCGTGTGGAATTAGAGCGCATAGTCAAAACGCTGGAGCAACTCGGCGGCAGCTTGACGGATAGCAGAGACCTGCTGGAAATGGCAGAAATGGAGCAGGATGCTGACACTGTAGAGGTTGTGCTGGGCGATTTGTCGGCGCTGGAAGCGCAGTTAGCGGCGCTCGAATTTATGCGCATGTTTTCTGGCGAAATGGACGCGCATCCGGCGTTTCTCGATATTCAATCGGGATCGGGGGGCACAGAAGCGCAGGATTGGGCGGAAATGCTGTTGCGCATGTATTTGCGCTGGACAGAGCGGCGCGGTTTCAAAGCCGAATTAATCGAGGTTTCACCAGGCGAAGTGGCGGGCATTAAAAGCGCCACTGTCCGCGTTGAAGGCGACTATGCTTTTGGCTGGTTGCGTACCGAAACGGGCGTGCATCGCTTAGTGCGCAAATCGCCGTTTGATTCCGGCAATCGCCGTCATACCTCATTTGCCGCCGTGTTTGTCGCGCCAGAAGTGGATGATGACATTGCTATCGAAATTGACCCTTCAGATTTGCGTATTGATGTGTATCGCGCCAGCGGTGCGGGCGGGCAGCACGTCAACCGCACTGAATCAGCGGTGCGTATTACCCATTTGCCTACGGGCGTGGTGACGCAGTGCCAAAATGATCGTTCGCAGCATAAAAACAAAGCCACCGCCATGAGCCAGCTCAAAGCCAAGCTCTACGAACTGGAAATACAGAAGCGCAATGCCAGCCAGCAAGCGGTAGAAGACAGCAAAGCGGATATTGGGTGGGGCAGTCAGATTCGTTCTTATGTGCTGGATCAGTCGCGCATTAAAGATTTGCGCACTGGCTATGAAACCGGCAACACGCAAGCGGTGTTGGACGGCAACTTAGATGCTTTTATTGAAGCCAGTTTGAAACAAGGGGTGTGAGAGGCTATTGGTAAAATCGCCGTCCGGTCGCTGAGCCTGTCAAAGCGCACCGGTAATGGCGATTTTCCGTACCCTTCGACAAAGCTCAGGGAACGGAAAATAATTTTACCAACGGCTTCTGAAGTTATTGCGGTGGCGGGCTATCGCGGCGAATGCTTTCCACCAGCAAACGCGCCTTAAAGACTTGCTCTAGCGCCTGCACAAAAGGATCGTTGCGCATCAATGTCTGTGCAGCATCCTGTTGTTCTTGCAGGGCTTTTTGTTGCAGTGCATAGGGCGTGGCCTGTTGCTGTTGCGGCGTGAGGGGGTGCTGTTCCAGCTTAAATTGCACCGTTTCGCCAAGATATTGGGTGAGTGCTTGTTGCAAAGCTTCTAGCCGCGTCGGGGTGAGCTGCGGCGAGGGCGTCACTTGCAAAATCACTTGCTGCGCATCCCATTGTTGAGCGTAACAGTGCAACGCCACTTCGCGGTTATTGCCGCTTAGATTCAAGGACTGAAACGCCCTGTACCAGCGTTGCGCGGCATCCGTCAGCATTACCGGTGCGGCGGTAGGCGGCGGTTGCTGGGCTGTGGTGGAGGGCTGCTGCACTGATGCAGTGCGGGGGGAGGCGGTAGTGCGGGGTGGGGCGGCTAAGGGGTTAGTTTTTTTTTTCGTGTCGCCTAGACCTAGCATTTCCTTCATATTAGATAAGCCTTGCACAGCGGTGCTGTGTGCCGCCGGCGGCAAGGTTTGCGGCGCAGCCGGAGCGGGCGACCGAGCGGTTGTGCTGACAGAACTCGCTACCACAGGTGCGGCGGGCGCAACCCATTCGCCATTGATCGGGCGAAACGCCAACATACGCAACAACACCATTTCAAACCCGCCACGCCTATCCGGCGCCAGCGGCAAATCCCGCCGCCCTAGCAGCGCAATCTGGTAATACAGTTGCACGTCTTCGGGCGTGAGTTTTGCCGCAAGCCGTTGTAAATCTTCAGCTTCTTCAGGAAAGCTGCCCGCTGTTTCCGGCACTGTTTGCACCAACGCAATTTTTTGCAGCCAAGCCGCCAATTCTGCCAACACCTGCCCAAAATCTGGGTTGCTTTGCGCCATGTGCGCACTCTGCGCCAGCAGCGCCTTGGCGTCCTGCGCCGCCAGCGCCTCCAACAATTCAATCACGCTGCCGCGATCCAGCGTCCCCAGCATGGCGCTCACATCATCAGTGGTCAAATGCCCGCCGCCGTAAGCAATGGCTTGATCGAGCAAGCTTAAAGCATCGCGCATACTGCCATCAGCGGCTTTTGCTAACAGGCGCAACGCAGCGACTTCGTGTTCGACGCTTTCTTGTTCGAGAATATAAGCGAGATGCCCACTGATTTGCTCCGGTGCCAGGCGCTTGAGGCTAAATTGCAGGCAACGCGAGAGGATAGTGGCGGGGAGTTTTTGCGGATCAGTGGTGGCAAACAGGAATTTGACGTGCTCTGGCGGCTCTTCCAAAGTTTTCAGCAGCGCGTTAAAGCTGCTGACTGACAGCATGTGTACCTCGTCAATCAGATACACCTTAAATCGCCCGCGAGTCGGGGCAAATTGCACATTTTCCAGTAGTTCGCGGGTGTCCTCGACCTTGGTGCGCGAAGCAGCATCCACTTCGATCAAATCCACAAAGCGCCCGCTGTCCACTTCTTTGCAAGCATTGCAACTGCCGCAGGGTTGAGAGCTGACACCATTCGTTTCGCAATTCAACGACTTAGCGAAAATTCGCGCAATGGTGGTTTTGCCTACGCCGCGTGTGCCCGTGAACAAATAGGCGTGATGTAGGCGTTGGCTATCTAGCGCGTTAATCAGCACCCGTTGCACATGGGTCTGTCCGACCATTTCCGAGAAACTGTGCGGACGCCATTTGCGTGCTAAGACTTGATACGCCATGAGAGATTTTCTTGGGAAGTCAAAGACTTATTTGAAGAAGGGTGGCGGTCGCGCCAGCCACACCCCGGCACAGATTTCACTGCTGCTGCTGCTTCCTTCCGGACCTGACAGGGTTCACAGCTTTACCTTGCGGGGGGACCGACATGACCACCATAAAAACTTGGTGGAGAGAGAGGGATTCGAACCCTCGGTACGCTATTAACGTACACACACTTTCCAGGCGTGCTCTTTCAACCGCTCAGACATCTCTCCAAAGCAATTCGCCGTTTACGCGAAAAACTGAAGCGGCGGATTGTAGCAATAAGTTAAAGCGAAAGCCAGTGCTGATGTTATAAAGCTTTCCGCGTAATGCCAAAACACCTCATTTCTGCTGCACTGCCGCGCTTCAATCGCTACTTAAAACAACCTATAAAAGCTTGTCTGAACTCGAATTTAGGTAGCAGAAGTCTTTGTAAATAGAGATTTTTCGGTGTTACACTTGCCCCGCAAGCCGTCTTTATAAAAGCACCTTAAATGTTGGGCAAAACGCATTTGCGGCGCTTGAGCGGCTGCCGCTGAGCAGCTAAACAACTAAAAAAAGCAAGGAAACCACCATGAAAAATATCCTATTAAGCCGCGCTCTGGGGTTGGCGCTGGCGAGTTTGCCGATAACAGCGGCGTTGGCAGAATGGACGCTCTCCGGTTATGTAAAAAATGAAACTGCGGTCTTTACTGAAGCGGGGCAACTGAGCGGACAAGCGCGGTTTGCGGGTGATACGGAGCAGCACGCGGCAGGTGATCTGTATAAATCGGAAAACAGCCTGAAGCTCTTTATCAACACAGATTTAGCCGAGGAAACCGCCGCACACGCAGAAGTAAATCTATCCTATGACACTGAAACTATTGGCGATTATCAGGGTTATGCAGGCTATTCGCAGCGCGATTATGTGCGCGAACTCTATGTGGATACTCGCCTGGGCGATACGGATTTACGCATCGGTAAACAACAAGTGGTGTGGGGCACGGCAGACGGCATCAAATTGCTGGACATCATTAATCCCACTGATTGGCAGGAAGTCAATCAGAACAAGGTAGAAGATGCCCGCATTCCGATTTGGATGCTTAATGCCACTACGCCCGTTGGTCGCAATAGCGATGTTCAACTGATTGTTTCCCAAGTAAAAGAAAACAAAACGCCCGGCTTAAATGCAGAGGGTGACGCGGGGCTGCCGTTCATTATGCAAGGCGTGGACAGCATTACCGGGGTGAGCAATGGTTTTTTGCACCTAGTGCCGAGTCTGGCTGGGGTTGCCACCAGCTTCAGCCTGGGCGCAACTCAGAATCTATTCGGTGTGGCAGATGGCAATGGCGACGGCATCACCGAAGGCTTGGTGCCTTTTTCCAACCTATCGGTCAACCACTTTGCCAGCCAGCCCTGGGCAATGAGGCAAAATGCGGTCTTAGCCCCCAGCGGCGGATTTTTAGCGCCCGGTGCCAGCGACCAAGTACAGAATTTTGCTCAATTTTCTGGCAAGGGTTTTGTGCTGCTGAACGCCATTGCCCAGCAGGGTTTGCCAACGCTGATGCAGATGCCTGGCGCAGACCCTTATGGCAACCACAACGTCACCCACCTGATGACGCAAAGCGGCGGTATTTGGAGCATGACGGCGCCGACTGCCAACACAGTCACCTGGGACATACACAACCCGCGTTCGGCGTTTGAATACATGCCCAACGCCGCTTTTGCCAGCTTTAACAGTGTCGCTGGCAATCTGTGGTTAGCCGAGCAAATGCTCACGCCAGTGGCGCAGGGCGGCATGGGCATGACTTCGGCTGCGTTGGGTTATGCCAGCGATGCGGCGTTTTTTTCAGGTTTTCATGCCCCAGGACAAGCCGAGTATGTGCGTGATTATCCTAACGATAACAACGCCAACTTTGGCTTGCGTGTCAAAACCAACTTGGATAACGGCTTAAATTATTCGCTCAATTATTTTTACGGCTATGACGCCAATCCCGCCATTCGCCTCAGTTACCGCGATGCCGTGACGGGTGAACCCTTACAACAAGAATTGCGCCGTCCCACCGCCGCACAAGTACCGAATTATTCCGACCAGCACGCCCATGTGATCCAGGCACAAGCCGTCAGCAACCATTATGACGGCACTGTCGGCGTACTACACAACAGCGCCGGACACTATTACGGCGCTTTCAATCCCATGACTGGCGGGTTAGCCGCTTTAGGCGACAAATTGCATAGCCCCAACGGTGTTATCATGCGCTTTACCGAGCATCTGGAGCGTAACCATAATCTTGGCGCGGCTTTTGACTATGCGCTCAACACCGAGTGGCTGGGAACGCTGGTGTTACGCGGCGAATTTCTCTACAAAAAAGGCGAAATGCAGCCAGTGATTGATCGCCGCTTGTTGGCGATTGGTGATTTACCCGATGCTTTAACCTCTATGGAACAAGATATGTTCAAATATGTGGTAGGCGTAGACATCACAGTGCTGACCAATTTGATGATCAGCACCCAATTCATTCAATTTCGCAATCTGGATTTCCAAGATGAACCCCGCACCTGCTGGACGGGCAGTGCTGACGGTCAAGGCGAATCCTTTGATTGCTCACGCTACACAGCGGATGCCGCCGTACTGCATTTAAGCAACGGCTTACAAAAAGCCGAGAAAAACAAAGAATTTATTTCTTTATATTTATCTAAACCCTTTGGCGAAGAACAACAAGGACGCTGGAATAACCTCAGCATTGCCGAAGACAGCGGTGGTTTCTGGAATCGTTTTGATGTTGAATACAGCTTTAATGATAATTTAATTGGCTTATTTGAATGGAACGCCTATTGGGGCAAATCCAATTCGCTGTTTGGACAATTCAATCAGGCTGACAATCTACAGCTAGGCATAAAATATTTGTTTTGAAAACTGTTTTAAAAAGGCTAAAGAGCAATATCAGCTTGCTCCAGCAAAACACACCGACTGTCTTAGGTTGCATTGCTTCCCTTTCTATGCCTGGTTAAACTTGCCACGCATCTGGCAAGATTAAACTCATTTATCGGTTTGCCAGAAAATACAAGATAAAAAGCAGGGCATTTAGATGTTTAGCTGAGTCAACACCGCGAGTTTTTTCTTATGTCTATACTGACGCGCTTATTCGGAAAAGTGCCTTTGCGCTTGATGTTGGTGGTTCCCTTTGTATTGCAAATCAGCCTGATAGTGGGCTTAGTCGGGTATCTCTCCTGGCGTACTGGGCAGCAGGCGGTGAATGATGTTGCCAGCCAGTTGCGCGGCGAAGTGGTGGCGCGCGTGCTAGATAGGCTGCAAGCCTATATCGCAGTACCGCATCTGCTCAATCGCTTAAATGCCAATGCGTTGCGTAGTGAGCAGTTAGATTTAGCCCATTCTGATGTGCGCGAAGCCTATTTTTATTATCAACTGCAAAGTTTTCCCCTGATTAGCAATAATTTCATTGGCTTGGCAAATGGAGATTTTTTCGGTGGGCGCAAAGTTGGCGACGAATCAGAACAAATCCAAATCACCTTAAAAGACGCCTCCACCCAAGGGGCGCTACACTATTACGAAACCGACACACAAGGCTTGCGCGGCGCAAAAGCGCAGCAAGTCGAAAATTACGACATTAGCCAGCGCCCTTGGTACCAAGCCGCGTTAGAAACGCAAAAACCCGGCTGGAGCGAAATTTACCCAGACGCCGGCGGGCGCGGCTTAGCCATCACCGCAGTAGAGCCACTGTACAAAGCCAACGGCGAACTGCAAGCAGTGCTAGGCAGCGCCTTCTTGCTGTCTTGGATTCACGATTTCATTAGCTCATTGAAAATCGGACAGACCGGACAAGCCTATATTCTGGAAAACTCCGGTTTATTGATCGCCACCTCTAAAGCCGATCAAACCCTGATAGCCAATGCCGGACACCCGCCTAAGCGCATCGCCGCAAATCAATCCAACAATCAACTGGTAGCAGAAAGCACACGCTATTTAGAACGCCATTTAGGCGACTTAAATCGTCTAAGCCAAACCCACCAGCTTGATTTTCAATTCAATCAAGAACGCCAATTTATCCAAGTAACACCGTTGCGCGACCAATACGGGCTATCTTGGCTCGTAGTAGTAGTAGTGCCGGAATCCGATTTTATGGAGCAAATCCACTCCAACGTGCGCTTTACCCTCATCATTATCTTCATCGCCCTCTTACTAGCGATTCTCATCGGCGTACTCACCGCACGCTGGATTGCGCGTCCAGTATTAAGCTTAAACCAAGCCGCCAAAAGCCTGGCAAACGGCGAATGGACGCAAAAACCCTGCTCTATTGCCCAGCGTCAAGACGAAATCGGCGAACTTTCACAATCCTTCCAGACAATGGCGTTACAATTACGCGAAGCCTTTGTCACACTGGAATCCAAAGTAGAAGAACGCACAAAAGATTTAGCACAAAAAAATCAACAACTTGTACGTCTTAATCAAGAAAAAAATGAATTTTTAGGCATCGCCGCCCACGACCTAAAAAATCCCCTATCAGCCATTCGCGGTTTTTCTGAAGAAATCAGCGAATCCTACGACGAAATGCCCCGCGAAGAAGTCATTGATTATGCCAACAACATTCAACGCGCTTCGCACAAAATGTTTCAACTCATCACCAATTTGCTTGATGTCAACGCCATCGAATCCGGCAAAATCAACGTCACCCTAGCGCAAGTCAATCTACTGCCCCTTGTCGAACACCTCTACCAAGACTACGCCCGCCGTGCGTTAGCAAAAAATATCCAAAGCCACTTTGAAATTGATGAAAGCCCAGAATACATCGCCTATGTAGACGAAAACACCACGCACCAGATTTTAGACAACCTCATCTCCAATGCCGTCAAATACTCGCCCTCTGGCAGCGAATTTGTCCTGCGTCTGAAACGCGAACAAGCGCAAGACGGCACCTGGATACGTTGCGAAATACAGGATCGAGGACCTGGCTTAAGCCTTGAAGATCAAGCCAAATTATTTGGCAAATTTACCCGCCTCACCCCGCAGCCCACCGGCGGCGAACACTCCACCGGCTTAGGACTCTTCATTGTGAAAAAACTCGTAGACGCACTACAGGGCAAAGTCTGGTGCGAAAGCGAGTTAGGCAAGGGCGCAACCTTCATCGTCAGCTTCCCAGTTGCGCCTGTTTAGCCAAGGTTTTTTAGCAGCACAGCCAAATCATACAAGGCAACAACAGATGCCGCCAGCAGAGTATGTCAACGATAAAGCTGGCTTAAGGATAAGTGCAACAGCCCTGCAACTTGCTGACAAATTCGCGCAAATCTAAGGTGTGCTTATGCGTCTTGTGGCGCTTTTCCAAATTAGGCAGTGGTAAACGCATCGCTGTCTTGGTGAATTGCCAGCAAATTGCCAGACGTGTTTGCACCGCGTGCATCCAACACAATGTAATTCAGCAGGCGCTCTTCCCACAAGCTGAGCCTTGTCCGGCAGCACCTCGGCAATCAAACTGGCTAAACGCGCCAAGCCCGTCGGCTGCTCCTGTTCGGCATAGCGCAGCAAATCCACCGCCTGCTCCGCTTGCGTCGCCGCTTGGCGAACAAAGGCGGGCGGCAAACCAAAGCGCGTCTGCACTTCGTTAAATTGCGCGGTCAACAGGTTTTTGAGTTGTTCAAAGACAGTCGTGCGGTCAGTCATGCTCAAGGTCTCAATAGAGATTTTTCGTCCCGGTAATCCTGATAAAGATGCCATCTCTTGAAGAGATGACATCTTTAATTCTCGTGTCGCCTCACCAGTGGTATAAAAGATTTACCAGATAACCTGACAATCATACTCTGAAAACATAGGGTCTCTGGTTAGAATAGGCATATTTTCAATCATAGCCTGGGCAATCAATAAACAGTCAAAGAGATCGCGGTAGGGATCGCGGTGATGAAATGGCAGATCAGCCAATTTCAGCGTATGCGGCAAGGTAATTGGCAATACATTCAAATCATTTTTGGCAATGCGATTGTGGATAAACTGCTCCGGTGATTCGGAAAATTCTAATTTTCCAAAAGAGAATTTAACCAATACTTCAAAGCCTGTTACCGCGCTCAAAAAAATCTCATTCTCCGCCTCCAGAAATAGATTTTTTGCCGTATCGGATAGCATTGGATCATCCATCACCAGCCAGAGAAAAGCATGGGCATCCAAGAGAATCTTCATTTGAAAAATTCCATGAAATCCTCCGGCAATTTATCAAAATCGGGATGAATTTTGACCATGCCTTTAGCCTCGCCAAGCACACGCCCAGCACGTTTTGGATACGGCACAATACGCGCCATCGGCTGTCCTGCCTGATAAAGCACAATCTCATTGCCCGCTTGCAATATTGTCAATAACTGCTCGCCGAGTGCTGGTAAATCGGAAATATTATATAGCTGTATTATATCATATATGAAATACAAAAAAATCCAATAAACCAGTAAACCATATCATACAGGGTAAAGTTATGAAAACCAAAGATGACCTATTATTACTCATAAACACTGGAAAACCATTAGAAATAAAGCGTGCTATGGCGGTGCG
>DYPD01000050.1 GCA_020720115.1 Thiomargarita sp.
TCAAAGTATATTCAATTCAGTTCTCACAAATTTATAGAAATTTCACTATATATTCAGGAGGCATTCCAAATCTAAATCTTGCTTCTTCAAATTGTGCAGGCAAAAGTTTCTTTAGTTGTTCTAATAATCTGTTTTGATGTTCGTCGGTCATACTAAGAAGCTCATTGGATGTGAAGGTTGTTAATGCACAAACGATTTTAAGTTAGTTTAGAAAATCTCTTAGGAAATTATTTTAACAGAAAAAATTTTTCTAGCGTTTTTCCTTCCTGAGAAATTTGAAAAAATGGCTTTGAGGCTGCTTGGAACGCTTATGTTATCAAGTGTCAAACAAAAGTCCGCGACTGAAGCAGTGCGCGTAGCGGGCATAGAAAATTCTGCACATTTCATTCAAAATCATTAGCTTTGAGGGGTTTATCCAGCGCCTGTTTGGGCGCTATCTCAGACATTGCCATGCAGCGTCTCTACATTGCTGTGCATTTGTGCAAAAATCGGGCGCTTTGCGATCAAAATTCGACTAAAAATAATGGGGTAAGTATGACCAGTTGTTCTACACAGGTTTCAGAAGCCTTGAGCATTATCCAACGCGGTGCGGAAGAAATTCTCTTGGAAGAGGAGTTAGTCAAACAGTTACAAACGGGTAAGCCGTTGCGCGTCAAAGCGGGCTTTGATCCGACTGCACCGGATTTGCATTTGGGGCATACGGTGTTGCTGAATAAACTCAAGCAATTCCAGGATTTGGGGCATCAGGTGTTGTTTCTGATCGGGGATTTTACTGGCATGATTGGCGATCCGACGGGTAAAAATGTGACGCGCAAGCCGTTGACGCCTGAGCAGGTGGCGGAAAATGCGCAAACCTATCAGGCGCAGGTGAGTAAGATTCTCGATATGGATAGAACTGAGGTGTGCTTTAATTCAACTTGGATGAATGAATTGGGGTCGGCGGGGATGATTCAGCTTGCGGCTAAACATACGGTGGCGCGGATGTTGGAGCGCGATGATTTTAATAAACGCTATACCAGCGGACAACCGATAGCCATTCATGAGTTTTTGTATCCTTTGGTGCAAGGCTATGATTCTGTTGCCTTGAAAGCGGACGTGGAACTGGGGGGTACAGATCAAAAGTTTAATCTGTTGGTCGGGCGCGAGTTGCAGAAAGACGCCGGACAGCCGCCGCAAACCATTCTCACCATGCCTTTGTTGGAAGGTACTGATGGGGTGAATAAAATGTCTAAGTCGCTGGGTAATAGCATTGGCATTAACGAGCCGCCCAATGAGATGTTTGGTAAGCTGATGTCTATTTCTGACGAGATGATGTGGCGTTATTTGGAGTTGCTGAGTTTCCGTCCGATGGGCGAAATCAATGCGTGGAAACAGGCGGTGAATGAGGGCAAAAATCCGCGTGATGTGAAAGTGGATTTGGCAAAAGAGCTGATTACGCGCTTCCACAGCGGTGTTGCGGCTGAGGCTGCGTATGAGGATTTTGTTGCACGTTTTCAGAAAGGTTTAATGCCTGATGAGATGCCAGAAATCAGCCTTAGCAGCGAAGCAGGCGGGCTGCCTATCGCTAACCTGTTGAAAAATGCGGGGTTGGTAGAGAGCACGTCGGAGGCTCTGCGCATGTTGAGGCAGGGCGCGGTGAAAATTGATGGCGAAAAAATCGAAGATAAAGACAGTAAAATTGCTTCTGGCGAAACCCATGTTTTTCAAGTCGGTAAACGCAAGTTTGCGCGGGTCACGCTGTGCTGAAAACAGCGACAAAAAGCTGATACGCAAGGGCACTAAATCCTTTAGAATACGCGGTTTCTTTTTTTCACAGTCACTCACAGAGGTTGTCAGACGCTATGGCGTTGATCGTACAAAAATACGGCGGCACGTCCGTCGGTTCAGCAGAGCGCATACACAAGGTTGCTGATCGAGTTATTCATGCGCGAAATCAAGGACATGATGTAGTGGTGGTGGTCTCGGCTATGAGCGGCGAGACGAACCGTTTGGTGGCTTTGGCAAAAGCGGTTGCTGACCCGCCGAAAGCGCGGGAATTTGATGTGCTACTGGCAACGGGTGAGCAAGTCACTATCGGTTTGTTGGCGATTGCGCTAGAGGCAAAAGGCTGTCCTGCCCGTTCTTACACTGGGGCGCAAGTCCATATTCTGACGGACAGTGCTTTTAACAAAGCGCGTATTTTGGAAATTGATGACCAGCGGATGCGCTCGGATTTGCAAGCGGGGCGCGTGGTGGTAGTGGCGGGTTTTCAAGGGGTGGATGCGGAAGGCAGCATTACCACTTTAGGGCGGGGCGGTTCGGATACCACCGCAGTTGCTTTAGCGGCTGCACTGAAAGCTGACGAATGCCAAATTTTCACCGATGTTGACGGGGTTTACACCACCGACCCGCGCATTGTGCCGCAGGCGCGTCGCTTGGATAAGGTTACCTTTGAAGAAATGCTGGAACTCGCAAGCTTAGGCGCTAAAGTTTTGCAAATTCGCTCGGTAGAATTTGCGGGCAAATACAATGTGCCGCTGCGTGTACTCTCTTCTTTTGATGACACCTATACCAACACCGGAACTCTTATCACTGCTGAGGATGAATCAACTATGGAACAAGCTTTAATTTCTGGCATTGCTTTCAATCGTGACGAAGCTAAATTAACGCTGCTGGGTGTGCCCGATCAGCCTGGCATTGCGCGGGATATTCTAGGTCCCGTTGCCGATGCTAACATTGAAGTGGACATGATTATTCAAAACATTGGCGCAGATGGCACCACGGATTTCACTTTCACCGTGCATCGCAACGATTATGCGAAAACCTTGGAAATCCTGCAAACCGTTAAAGCACAACTCAAAGCCCGTGAAATCAGCGGCGATAACAAAATCGTCAAAGTTTCATTAGTTGGCGTTGGAATGCGTTCACATGCCGGCATCGCCAGCACTATGTTCCGCGCCTTAGCCGCAGAAAGCATTAACATCAAAATGATTTCTACTTCAGAAATCAAAATTTCTGTGGTGGTTGACGAAAAATATCTGGAATTAGCCGTCCGTGCTCTGCATACAGCTTTTGATCTCGATCAGGTTGCGACTGCTGCATAATCTGGTTTTTCAAGCGCCGCTTGCTTTCCAGCGGGGCTTTGATTAATGTTGTCATAAAAACATCATTGAAAGGCACACAGCACGCCTAGAGACGAGTGTTCAGCCAGCAACCTAGCTGAAACTGTAGGCTTAAGCTGTGTAGCACTGGCAAAACCACTCAAAGCTGCTTGCAAAGGATGTTTTGAGAGCGTAGCGCAGCATAATAATCTCGAAGAGAATACTCAAAGGAAGAGCAAAGCCCTGCAACGACAGGGCACGCACCACGGAACTTGCAGGAGGATGAGGAAATGCTGATTTTGACAAGGCGTGTCGGTGAGTCATTGATGATCGAAGACGAAATCACAGTGACAGTGCTGGGCGTAAAAGGTAATCAGGTGCGTATCGGGGTTAATGCACCCAAAGAGGTTGCGGTACATCGGGAAGAAATTTATCAGAGAATTCAGCAGGAAAAACACAAAGAGCAGGTTAAATAAAAGCCCTAGGCAGGTCATACCTGCCTTTTTTATGTCCGTTTAACACCCCATTGCCAGCCCATGAAACTACAACTCGATCAAGGTACAGCCCGTTACCAAATTCGCGCCTATCAAGCGGGTGTCTCGATTTTAATCAACGATACCCACTACCAGCACTCGCTTATCGTTGCGCCAAGCCAACTGCAAGCCTGGTCAGCAACAGATTTTGCGGCGTTAAAGAGCGAAGACTTTGCCCTATTGCTGGCTTTCCAGCCGCGCATTCTACTGTTTGGTTCAGGTGCGCACTTTCGTTTTCCCACGCCGCGCTTACTTGCCCCCTTGTATGACGCTGGTATTGGTGTCGAAGTGATGGATACCGGCGCTGCTTGCCGCACCTACGCCGTGTTAGCCGCGGAAGGACGCGCCGTAGTCGCTGCCCTATTGCTCTAAAACCAGCAAGGTGACTCTCTCTAACCGGAAAAAGCTGTTTGCTGGGCTTTAACAGCATTCTTTATCGCCGTCCGCTGTTATAGGTTGGCATGAGGGCGGGGAGGTCGCTACAATACGCCTCTTTAACCTGCCCCAAGAAGAATAACCAGCCCATGCCTCAACCTAGCGCCTCTCACCAACGCATCATCGAACTCGACATAGTGCGCGGTTTGCTGCTTGTCAATATTATGATTAACCATGTGCCAGGTGACCACAATTACTACAGCAGCCAGCCGTTGGGTTTTGTTTCTTCTGCTGAAGGCTTTTTCCTTCTATCTGGCTATCTGCTGGGTTCTATTTCCGCCCGCCGCGCCACTCAAGGCAAACCCCTGTTTGACCGTCTTGCAAAACGTATTGGGCTGATTTATCTATCCCATATACTGGCATTATTGCTGGTTTTTTTGGTCATTGGTTTAGGGCTTGGGCATTTACAACCCTATGCCAACATCACCTACCCTTATCAAGAGTATCAAGGCAGCGCGGTTTTGTCTGCACTCTTGCTGCTCTATCAACCGCCCTTGCTAGACATTCTGCCGCTGTACATCATTTTCATGAGTTTTACCCCAGTTATCTGGTGGCTTGCTCGGCGGCTACATTGGTTGCCAGTGTTTGCGCTCAGCGCCAGCTTATGGCTATGGGCACAATTTCACAGTATGAACGAATTATTGGGAGGGATATCGCCCTGGCTATTAGTGCAATGGGGTTCATTCCACTTGCTTGCCTGGCAATTATTGTGGGTGATTGGACTGGGTTTAGGGGCGTGGCACTGGCAAGAACGCGACAAAGGCTTGCAAATTCCCAATTGGCTTAGTTTCCTAGCAGTACTCACTGCTCTATTCTTTTTCACCTGGCGAATGCAATTGATGCCCGTAACAATAGATTTAGGAGAATTTTGGATATTGATTGACAAATGGATTTTAGCACCGCTACGTTTATTGAATTTCCTTGCGCTGTTAGTTGTTGCCATTCGCTTTGCTGGGTTCTTCCGCATCCTGTTGCGTCCATTTGGTTTTCTGGGCATTTTAGGGCGGCACAGCCTGCTGGTTTTCTCCGTGCATTCTTTCATAGGACTACTGCTGGCAGGTTGGATTGAATTCCGTAATCCTCCTGAAAACATTCGCTTGTTGCTCTTAGCCTTACAAATAGGTTTTGTTTTCTTCTGGGCGTGGCGTTTAGAGCAAAACAACCAAAGACAAGCCTCCACCTCCGGCAACCAACTGCTTGCTTCTGCCAATGCGCTATGTACCGACATAGCCAAAGAACCTAACAAAGCTTAAATCAGCTCCCAGCATTGCTACACGAATTACAATTTTGCACTCTGTTCTTCCTGAATTTTTAACAGCGCAATTACACAATCACCGACATTTTCATATTCTTTGACGCCTGTCCCAAATTGTTCATGCGGGCGATAGAAGAACTGGCAGCGATAAAGGCTCTTACCCGTCTTAAACAACACGAAATGAGCTGGCTCAACCGTCCAAAATAGCACCGGGCATAAAGTCAGCTCCCGATCATCCGGTTGTAAACGAATTTCACTGTCAGCCATTTCAATAGGAATCTCCCGCCCAAAGCGTTCTTTAAGTGTATCTTGAATCAGACTTAATTCGCGTACACTAAAATCTTCTATTGCTTGAATCATGTGTAAACCTTAAAAGTAAAACGTAAGTTTGAGAGGCTACCAATCCACCCGAAACAGATGAAAAGGCTATTTACTTGGTTTTCTATCGCTTGGCGCTAAACTCAATTAGACTATGTGGTGTGCTGCCTTCTATTTGTAGGCTGAACTTAATTTCATCCGGCAGAATCTTTCCTTGATAACGATACAAAGCTAATTTTGGATTATTCCAATCACCCGCTACTTCCTTTATTTCCATAGTAAATTGCAATCGAGCCGATGAAACCTGTCCTTGAGTAATATTTCTTTGAATACCCAGAAAAGAAACAGAACCATGTAACTCCTCGCCTTCACCGCTAAAGTTGAAGATTTCTACAAACGGAGTCTTTTGCCAATCATAAGGCACTTCAGCCCGCCATTGTCCATTAATCTCAGGACGAGCCGGCGCTGCTGCTATCAATCCCCACAGGTTTTTCGCGGCATTGGTAAACGATGATACAGCAATCAGTATCATGCCTAAAATCATCAAGCGAGCTAAAAGAGGATGATTTTTAATTCTGGTATTGAATTTATCAAATAATGTCGTTGACTGTTGCTGCATGGTGACTCCTGAGCCGGGTGGGTTAGGCTACCTCAATAAAGTATTGGGTTTGCGCATTATAAATGCGGTTTATTCTCTTATCCAAGACCTAGCCAAGATTGCTTTGGATAATACAGTTTTTTCAATTAAAAAACAAATACTTAGATTGTTGATCAAAAAGCTTCAAAGAGTTGGATTATGGCGGCGTGGAGTCTTGTGGCGTCTTTTTTGTTGAACCAGAAAAGCAATTCTTTCTTATTTTTAGTTTCACAACTTACGCAGTAATCATCATAAAACACTCTAACCAAGGTATATGATTTGTAGAATAAACCTGACGGATTTGTGAAACCTATCAGATTTATCAGTGATTCTGTTTTACAACTGACATATTTTCGCTATATTTAATGCAGTGTTTCTATGGCAGTTAGGATAGTATAGAGCTGAACCGTCATTTTATAGTGCGTAGCAGGGATATTTGCGTGGAGGATATTTATGAAATTCAAATACATCTTAACTTTTTCTGTGGCTGTTATTGGTTTAACGCTGGGCTTTAGCGAGTCGGCTTATAGTCGCACCTATTTCACCTGCCAAGGACCTGATTTATTTGAGCAGCATTGTCATCGAGGGCGTTGCAGTGAGTGGCGTCTAGTGGAGATAAAGAGCAGGCAGTGCCGAAACCACCAGCATGGAGCACATAGACACCGGCATGAGCGCAGGGAGGAACGCAGAGATGAACGAAGATATAGGCGCTAAAAATAGGCGGGTTTTGTAAACCCAAAGCCGCGAGGATTAGAATTTCCCTGGACTGACAGAACTCAAGCGCAAGGTGTGAGCCGCTTGAAAGCCATGTGCCTGGCTACCATTTAAGCTCAGGATATGCGCTTGGATATTAAAGTCTAAACCCATTGATACAGCTCCAGAAGGCTGTGCGCAATTCCCCTTGAGCGGATTTTATACCCTTCTACCCGTTTTCTACTGCATGGATTCAAATTATGGCAATTACTATTATCGGCGCTGGCTTTGCGGCGCTGACGGCAATTAAAAGCCTCCGCAAACAAGGTTATCAGGATGACATTAACCTGATTGCACCTACCCCTGAACTCTTTTATTACCCCAGCCTGATTTGGGTGCCTGCTGGACTGCGCACCAAAGCGGCGCTGACGGTGCCGCTGGATAACTTTTTTAAGCGCCAACAGGTGAATTATTTTCAAGATTCGGTGACAGCTTTAGACCCGCAAACCCAGCGTATCCAAACGCCAAACAATGAGTACAGCTATAAATACTTGCTGATTGCCAGCGGTGGGCGCTTCATCAAAAAATTACCAGGGATTGAGCAGATTTACACACCCTGCGAAGGCTGGGCGCCAACTAAAGCCTTTAGCGATGCACTGTCCAGTATGCACGGCGGCACTTTGGCGTTTGGCTTTGGCGGCAATCCCAACGAGCCGTCGGGAATGCGCGGCGGACCTATTTTTGAATTTTTATTTGGCATAGATACCCTATTACGCCAGCAAAAACGCCGTCACAAATTTGACCTACTGTTTTTCAGCCCAGCGCCGCAGCCAGGCAAGCGCATGGGCGAGAAAGCGGTGCAAGGTTTGTTACAAGAAATCCAACGGCGCGGTATACGCACTCATTTAGGGCACGCGATGAAAGGCTTTGAAGCCAACAAAATCATCACAGAAGGCGGTGAGCAAGAAGCTGATTTAATTATGTTTATGCCAGGTTTGACAGGTCCGGCTTGGGCAGCGAACAGCGGTTTGCCACTCAGTCCGGGCGGTTTTATTCAGGCTGATGAATATTGCCGCGTACCAGGGTTTGAACAGATTTTTATTGCAGGCGATTCAGGTAGTTTTCCTGGACCGGATTGGATGCCTAAACAAGCGCACATGGCGGATTTACAAGCTGAAGCAGCAGCGAAAAACCTGCTGGCAGTGATGCGCGGCGCACCTGCGCAAGCCACTTTTAAAGTGGAACTCATTTGTATCGTAGATACCCTGAGCGACGGCATCATGGTCTACCGCACGCCGGAAAAAGGCTGGCATTTCAAATCCTTATTCTTCCATTGGGCAAAGCGCCTGTTTGAATGGAAATACCTGCGGGCGTACCGCTAAACGCCAGCGGCAAACAAAATTTTAATGAGAATGATGTGCAGGCGCGGGTTGCGAGGGTGGCGGAACGGGCGCGGCTTGCATGGATTCTTTCCATTGATGCAACAACGGGTGATTGGCTCCATGTTGAGCGTGTGGTTGACGCTCCAATGCTTGTTGTGCGCTGTACACAATCACAGCAAACAGCGCCAATGCCGCCAGTTGTTGCCAACTCACCCGTTGAATAGCTTCCTTGGTACGCACTTCGCACACATTGCCTGGACATAGCTCGACTTTTTGGCGCAATAGGTTGTGATATACCACGCAACCCAAGCAAATACCAAAGGAAGATTCTAGGAACAACAAGACAATACATAGCGCACAGATGGCAAAATTAAGGATGCTCATGTTGTGCATAAAAATCAGAGTCACCACCATGATGCTGGCTAAGCCCAAACCAATCAGCCAAGCAAAGCGTTTGGGTGCCGCTGCGGTGTATTCCGGCGTTTGCTGGCTGACCGCAATGCGCCCCATAATCAGGCTGGGCGCGTAGCGGGGATTGATAGCGCGAATGAGGAAGTCAATGAAAAATGCCACAATCATCATCTGCGCGGGCAACAACAAATCAGCGTACCATGCTCCTAAAAATACCGTGATCGCGATGAAAAACAAAATCCCCGCGCCAGCACGCACTTCGCGCTCATTAAGAACGGGCACGGCATAACCGGTAACGGATTCACCAAACATACTGTATTCTCCAGGGGTTGGGACAATTGTGGATACCAAATACACGCGAGCATTATGCTCTATATTTGCGCCACATTATACTGGCGCAAGGCGCACAAGCCGCTGGTTGGATAACCAGTTTCCCAAAGTTAATAACTTGAGCAAGTCTGTTGATGCGTAAGGGATTAAGCGGTAGCCTATCTGCCTTGGTGTGGGGCAGGGCTTTTCTTGTTTCCAAGCATCAAGAGGCTGTAAAAAACTTCCAAAATTAGCAACTTCCGCTCGTTACCAAGCTCTGTTTGGTAGTGAGCAATTGCAATAAATATAAAAGCCATTGTATCAACGGCTTTTGTAGGTTTTAGTTTTTTGCTTTCCAATTGCTGAGGGTTTTCTCAGAAACAGCTAATTTTTCTGCAATCTGCTTTTTATCACCTGTGTAATTTACCTCTGCCCACTCTATCAACTTATGATGAAAACACTGCTCCATTTGTTTTGCGGTTTTTCCTTTCTCAAAGCAAATAGAAGAATTTTGGGTTTCGAGTGCTACATGATATTTTTCAAATTCACTTCTGGCATATTCAAAGGCTGAGCTTATACCTATTAGTTTTTTAAGTTCATCACTAAATCCTAGAAAACTTTTATAGTAAATGGCTATTTTCTGTAAATCTCGAAAATTTCCATAGAGTGATTGTTTATTCAGCCAGTCTAATAATTCTGCTTCTTCTGGTGCAACATCAGAAAATTTCAATTGCTGCCAGACTGCTTGCCAGTCTTGTAATCGTTCTTCTGGGGTTTCTCGTAATGCTGGAAAAGTGATAACCAGTTGTGCAATGCGATCAAAAAAATCAGGTAACAATATTTCTTTCAGTTCTAAAATACTTTTATTACTTGCAAAAATCACAGTACATTCGATTTTTTCTATTTTATGCGAACCCAGTCTGCGTATTGAAAATTGGTTATTGTGATCAGTTTGCAAAGATTGCATAAGTTTTGCCTGTACACGTTTTGATAAATTATGTACCTCATCTAAAAATAAAATTTTATTTTTTGCCTCATAAAATAAACCCTTTTTGTCTTTGTCTGCACCAGTAAATGCGCCTTTTTCATAACCAAATAACTCTGCCTCTGCTTTAGCGTCATCTTCAAAAGAAGCGCAATTCACTGAAATTAAATCACCATTGCTTTTTTCTTCCACAATTATTGACTTACCTGTGCCACGCTCGCCAAGTAACAAAATTGAGAAACCCTGTTGTAGATAACTATCTAGCTTTAAGGAAACCAGTCGCCTTTTTTGAGACTTGGCTTTTTCATAAACCTTGAGTGTTTGTTGGGTAATATGAGACAGTAGCTTGATAGGAACAGGCGTAACAGAAAATAGCTTGAAGCGATCTTGAGTATTGCTGGATTTATCATCAAATGTTTTTATAAAAATAGTATGTTGGGGTAAATAATCAGCATCACCTAAAATAAACCAAGCAACTTGTGTTTCATTAGTTCCCAAAGAAACATTGATAGTGAATTGAGCATTTGGATGTTGTTTGCTAATTTGCTTAACCCAAGTAGCGAGTTTAGTTGTAATTTCTTGTTCATCTCTTAAGTCTGCAATGGCTAAGTCTATTTGTTTGAATCTATCCGCATAAAACTTAGCCGCATTTGAATGCTCTGAAAACCATTTTATTTGGTCATCAATTGGGTAATGCTGTATATCTCGCCACACTTGAGTGCAAAATGTAGCGTATTTATCTGGATATTTTTCTTTTACATAATCAAGTTCTGCAAATAAATGACTATTATTTTCTTGGCGATTTAAATGAATCACTTGTTCCCAAATATCTGTTATTTCAGAGTTAATCACTTTGGGGTCAGATAAGATATTTTTTCGGTATTCAAAGCGCCGTGTTGAAATCTTATCAAAGCTCTGTTGCGATGCAGTCAAATAATAAACCTTATCAAATAAAAAACCTGTGTTTTGTGACACATCAAAAGCACTGTTTAGTTCATTTTGATCCAGCGGCTCAACAACGCTTGTTTGAATGTCGCTAACCTTCACTTTCCCGCAATAAAAAGCTGCCAATACGTGTTTTAGGTATGCAGTCCCATGTGTGGTGTAGTGCCATGTAATGTAAATATTTTCTTGCTTGCGTTGAGCCATAACCATTACCCAATATTAAAAACGGTAAAATTTTACCGTGACTAGAATTTTTTTTCTATTTTATTATTTGCGTTTATTTTTATGTTACTGATTTATTAATGTTTTTTGATTGGCATACAAAATGATATAACTGAGTTTCACATACATCAGTATGTGATAGCCAGGCATTGTTTACGCCCCGATGTTTGGCTATTGCTTAAGTGGACGTGAAATAAGGAGGGTTTTATGGCTAAGTCAGCGAGTGGCAGCGGAAAAGGTGGAAGCAGAGGACCAGCTACGCCTTCAAGACCAGGAGGAAACTGGCCATCTACAACAGGTAATTCTTCTGGAAGTGGGCGTGGAAATGCACCGCCAAAAGGAAAATAACTCATATCCAACTTAACTTGGATTATTGGGATAATACTGCTTCAAATAGTATTATCCCTCACATACAATTGATTTAGCTTGAATAATGTTAAGGAAAATATATGCAAATTGTAGAATTAATCGTCGCTGTCGGTATGTGGATTATTAGTGGTTATTCCTTAGATAAAATTCATATGAAGGCAGGTTTCAAAGATACGCCGAAGTTTATTTTCTGGATACCTGGTTTGAATTTGCTATTTTTGGTTAATTTAGCCTTTGCAGAATGGCCTGCTTATCCACAACAAAAGAAGATTAACTAATTAAGGGGTATTTGCAATGGGACTGGCTATTTTAATATTTTTTGTTGCTTTAATTAGCTATTCAGGTTGGAAAGTATGTACTCGCGCAGGCTTTCAAAGTTGGTTAGGGTTTGCTTTTCTATTTCCTGTATTAAATGTATTTCTATTGTTTTACTTGGCAGAGGCAGAATGGCCGATTGATAAACAAAACATAAACCAATTTTAATTTTGGAGAGTCATCATGCCTGAAATCCTCATCACAGGCTCGGCGGGTTTAATTGGTCGCGCCTTATCCCCGCTGTTATCTCAGCATCATTTTCAAATTATCGATTTCGATAACATCTACCCGCAAACCCATCCCAACTATGGTGATATTACAAACATAGAAACCTTGCGTCAGGCGATGCAAGATTGTGTTGGCGTAATCAATTTAGCGGCTGTGTCGAGGGTGGTTTGGGGCGAACAAAACCCCGAATTGTGCCGTTTAACCAATTTCTATGGCGTACAAAACGTGCTGCAAGTGGCACAAGAACAAGACAGTCCGCCTTGGGTGATTTTTTCCAGCAGCCGTGAAGTCTATGGTCAGCCCGATAGCCTGCCAGTGCATGAGGATATGCCATTGCAGCCGATGAATGTGTATGCTCATGCCAAACAGGATGCGGAAAACGCAGTATTAGCGGCGCGTCAACAGGGTTTGCAGACTGCGATTGTACGTTTATCCAATGTTTATGGTTGCACACAGGATCATGCGGATCGGGTGGTGCCTGCGTTTGCGCGAGCCGCTGCCTTGGGAGGTGCAATGCGTGTGGATGGTTGGGCGCATACCTTTGATTTTACTCATGTCAGTGACACGGTGCGCGGGATTTGGGCAGTTATACAACGCTTACAAGCGGGTGTTCGAGATTTACCGCCGATTCATTTGTTGACAGGCAATCCAACCACGCTGGGACAATTGGCGACGTTAGCCAATCAACTAGGGCAAGGCGTTTCCGCCATTCATGAAGCGAAAGAACGCGATTTTGATGTGGCGAAATTTTATGGTAATCCCGCACGGGCGAAACAATTATTGGGTTGGTCGGCACAGGTTTCCATTGAGCAAGGTTTAGCACGATTAATTGCTGATTTTTCGGCGGAATTAAAGCCCGCCGTTGCGGAAGTGGAGGCGCTGGCATGAGAATCTTACAAGTGATTCACGGTTATCCGATGCGTTATAACGCGGGTTCTGAGGTCTATACGCAAACACTCAGTCAGGGCTTGGCGCAGCGCCATGAAGTGCATGTGTTTACCCGTGAAGAAAATGCTTTTGCAGCGGATTTCACGATGCGGGAAGAATGCGACGCAGAACAGCCGCAGATTAAGCTGCACATCATCAATATACCGAATTACAAAGACCGCTACCGGCACACGCAAGTTGATCAGTGTTTTGCTGAGTTATTAGACAGTTTACAGCCTGAAGTGGTGCATGTTGGTCATTTGAATCATTTATCCACTTCTTTGCTAGAACAAGCCGCACAGCGCAACATTCCCATTGTTTATACGCTGCATGATTATTGGCTGATGTGTCCGCGTGGGCAGTTTATGCAGATGTTTCCAGAAAATCCGCACAATTTGTGGGCGGCGTGTGAGGGGCAAGCTGACCGCAAGTGCGCTGAGCGTTGTTATGCGCGTTATTTTTCGGGCGCGGAAGCTGAGTATGAGCAAGATGTGCAATATTGGACGGATTGGGTGGCGCGACGCATGGCGCATGTGCGCAACATGGTGGATTTAGTGGATATTTTTATTGCGCCTGCGCAGTATCTCTACAATCGTTATCGAGATGATTTTGGTTTGCCTGAAACTCAATTACGCTATTTAGATTATGGTTTTGATGTCAGCCGTTTGCAGGGGCGCGAGCGCGTGGCTGGCGAGCCGTTCACCTTTGGTTATATCGGCACACATATTCCGGCTAAAGGGATTCACCAGTTAATTCAAGCCTTTGGACAGCTTAAAGGTGAGGCTAAATTGCGTATTTGGGGCAGACCACGCGGACAAGATACAGCGGCTTTACAGGCGTTAGCACAAGCCTTGCCAGCCGATAAAACGGCGCAAATTGAATGGCGTAGCGAATATCGCAACCAACAAATTGTGCAAGATGTGTTCAACCATGTGGATGCCATTGTTGTTCCTTCGGTGTGGGTGGAAAACTCACCTTTGGTCATTCATGAAGCCCTGCAAGTGCGCGTGCCAGTGATTACTGCCAATACGGGCGGCATGGCGGAATATGTCCATCATCAAGTCAATGGTTTGTGCTTTGCGCATCGCAATCCTGACGCTATGGCAATGCAAATGCAGCGTTTGCGAGACAATCCTGCTTTGGCGCAACGCCTTGGACAACGCGGCTATGCGCAAAGCGAAAACGGCGATATTCCTGATTTAGCCGCGCATGTGCAAGATATTGAAGCGATTTACCGCGAGGTATTGCAACATGGCTAAAACAGCAACAGGACCTTGGCGCATTACCTTTGACACCAACCCTGATGATTGCAACTTTCGCTGCGTGATGTGTGAGGAGCATTCAGAACATAATCCGAACAGACGCGCTATGCAAAGCCAAAAACGGCGGATGCCCATTGGCTTGATTGAAAAAATTGTGGCTGAAGCAGCACCGCTAGGTTTACGGGAAATCATCCCATCCACCATGGGCGAACCACTGTTATATGATGATTTTGAAGCTATTTTAGAACTCTGCCAGCAGTACCAAGTCAAGCTCAATCTCACCACTAACGGCAGCTTTCCTAAGCACAACGGCAAAGGCGGCGTGGACTATTGGGCGCAACGCATTGTGCCTGTGACTTCTGATGTGAAATTTTCCTGGAATGGCGCGACGGCAGCGACGCAGGAAAAAATCATGCTGGGAGCGCGTTGGGACAAAGCCTTAAGCAATCTCAACTATTTCATTCAGGTGCGCGATGAACACGCAACACAGGGCGGTAATTATTGTCGTGTGACCTTTCAATTGACCTTTTTGGAATCGAATCTAGCCGAGTTGCCCGACATCATTAAACTCGCCGCGCAACTCGGTGTGGATCGGGTTAAAGGACATCATTTGTGGGCGCATTTTCCAGCGATTGAGTCGCTCTCCATGCGACGTAACGCTGATGCGATTGCGCGTTGGAATCAAACGGTTGAACAAGTGCAAACGGTTGCTGCAAGCCATCGTTTGCCCAATGGTCAACAGGTTTTGTTAGAAAATATTTATCCCTTGGATGTGGAAGCAACGCAAAATTTAACGCCTGATGGCGAATGCCCGTTTTTAGGACAAGAGGCTTGGGTGAATACTGAAGGACGCTTCGATCCCTGTTGTGCGCCTGATGCGCAACGTCGCAGCTTGGGTGATTTTGGCAATTTACATAAGCAAAGTTTAGCGGAGATTTGGCACAGTCAAGCCTATCAATCATTGATAGAAAATTATCAGCAACAGCCTTTGTGCATCGCTTGCAATATGCGTAAGCCTTGCGGAGAGATGCAATGAATTGGCAAGATTTACAAGTTGCCGCAGATGGCACTCATCACTTACACCAAAACGCTCCCGCCTATGCTCATCGTTTCACCGAGGTCTTAGCCTTTCACCCACCAGGACTCGCCGCTGTGCGCCTTGGTGACGAAGCTTGGCATATTTACCCCGATGGTCAAGCCGCTTACTCACAGCGTTTTCAGCGCACTTTTGGTTTTTATGCGGGTTTAGCTGCTGTCATCACGGATAAGGGTTGGCAACATATTGATGTCACAGGCTCATCAATTTATACACAAGGCTATGATTGGTGTGGCAATTTTCAGGATGGACGTTGCTGTGTGCGCAATGCTAACGGCGATTATTGGCATATCAAAGCCGATGGTGGTGCGGCTTATGCGCAAAGATGGCGTTATGTCGGAGATTTTCGTAGCGGTATTGCTGTAGTTCAAGCAGATAATGGCTATTCCACACACATCCATGCGCAAGGTGAATTACTGCATGACACATGGTTTCTCGATTTGGATGTGTTTCACAAAGGCTTTGCCCGTGCCAAAGATGAGGCGGGCTGGATGCACATAGACGCGCAAGGCAAACCCATTTATACGCGCCGTTTTGCAGCCGTTGAGCCGTTTTACAACGGGCAGGCGCGGGTGGAATGTTTCAACGGGGCTTTAGAGGTGATTGATGCAGCGGGACAGACTTTAATCCAACTCAGACCGGCTTTGCGCAGTGAATTTGCCGCATTATCCGCTGATATGGTGGGTTTTTGGCGTACCCAAACCATTGCCGCTGGTGTGGAATTAGGCGTGTTTGAGTCGTTGCCTGCCAGCACGAAAAAATTGGCGGCGGGTTGTGGTTTAAGTTTACAAGGCGCTGAGCGTTTGTTACGCGCTTTAGCCGAATTGAATTTAGTACAATTCACACACGTTCAATGGCATTGCACTGAGCGCGGATACTATTTACAAACCCATCATCCCCAAACGCTGGCGGGTGCGGCGCAAGAGTACGCGGGGGCTTTTTCAAACATGTGGACATATTTGCCAGAAGCCTTAAAACAAGAGGGCAATTGGCAAAAACCGACGGTGTTTGTTGATGTTGCGCATGATGAACAACGCCGAGAACGTCATCATCAAATGCTACTGAGTTATGCTCAGCATGATTATGCGGAAGTGCCTGCTGTGCTGAACTTACAAGGTACGGAAAAAATTATTGATGCGGGCGGTGGCTTGGGCGCGTTGGCAAAGAGTTTATTGCAGTTTTATCCAGACGTATCTGTGACTTTGTTGGAGCGTCCCGAAGTGATTGCACAGGCTCAAGTGCAACATGCACCTCATCCTCATCTTACTTATTTAGCAAAAGACTTATTTGCCGATTGGGAAATCAATGCCGATGCGGTGATTTTAGCGCGAGTGCTACATGATTGGGATGATGCTGATGCTTTACTGATTTTGCAACGTGCGCGTAACGCTTTGCCGGTGGGTGGGCAGGTCTTTGTTGTCGAAATGCTGCTGTCTGAAGAACATCCTGCGGGAAGTCTGTGCGATTTGCATTTATTGATGGCAACCGGTGGGCGAGAACGCAGCTTATCTGCATATGCGTCTTTATTCGCACAAGCCCATTTCCAACGGGTCGCTGTGCACACGCTCAAGGCATTACCCAGCGTGATTGTGGGTGTTGCGCGATGAAAAAATGAAGGCTATCCAATCATTTATGTTACGTTTAAAAACCATAACAGCCTGAAAGTCTTGCCCTAAACAGGCTCGTTTTTAAGCATAAAAAAACGCCGCGTGATGCGGCGTTTTATTTCTAAACAAATAAACTTTGATTTATTTGCGTGAGGCAGGTCCATTGACGGGTAAGCCGTTATTCATATAGGTGTGGAAATATTCCAGGTTGCGGTATTCTTCGCCCTGTGCTTTAAATGGCTTGGCACGTACTTGTTCGTTACATCCCTCATAACGGCGGTGCATCGTGCCTAGTTCTCCCCATGTCGAACGATATACGGGAAAATGCGTGGCTTGTCCTAAAGCGGGACTGAGAAGATCGGTGCGTAAGTTTTTGCCTGCGCTATAAATATGACAATCGGCGCAAGAAAAATTCAATTGTCCGCGTTTGGCATAAAAAAATTGCTTACCTTTTTCATAAGCAGCCAGCGCACGGGGATCATCAGGGATTTTAATGTCAAACACCTTGTCGCGAGCGGTATAAGCCATGTAAGCGGAAATTTTGGCTATATCGCCTTTTTTCCAAGGCAGGGATTTTTCGCTGTTTTTCTCGCGGCATTCGTTGATTTCCAGTTCTAAGGTTTTCACTTGACCGGATTGGGTGTCGAAATAAGGATAGTTCTGTCGAATACCTATGCCGCCGTTAGCAAAGCAATCTGCATAGCTTTTGCCATTGGCAAAGGGGGTTTCAAACAACTTTTGTCCTTCTTCGACATCTATTTCGTAGGGTGCAAATTCTTCAATGGCTTGCCATTGCTGACGTGCGTCTGCATCTAAGGCATAAACGCCATTGACATAGTCTTCAAAAGGTACTTGCGGGAAGGCTTTTTTGAAGTGATTGATCAGGGCTTCGCGGTCTTCTTCAGGGCTTGCCGAGGTGAGTGCTGGCACACTGATAAGAACGCTTAAACCTAAAGCCAGAGCAAATTTTTTTTTCATCGTTAGTCTCAGCCCCTAATGCCAAAGGGCACAGGCAAGCTGCCTCCTTGTTGGGTAAATCTCAGAATTTATATGCAGAAACCTGCCTGAATTGCATGACTAACCTGAGTAATTCAGATTAGGATTTTTAGAGCCTTATGAGTTTTCTTAATGAACCCTGAGATTCTTTAACAAACCAATCCAGCAGTGCTTTATGGTTTGCCAAGAATCTCAGTTGCTCAACATCTTAATAAACAAGCTGAGGTTGGATTGATGCGCTAAAAGCGCCAAATGAATTATTTAATGACAACATCCAGCGTATCAGTACCACCCTGATTGTCTTTCCAAGACACTTTAACGGTTTCTCCCTCTGCACCGCCTTTGAAGTCAAAAGCAATATAAGGGTTTTTTGAAATGCCGCCGCTCCATTCTGCAACCATCACTTGAGCGCCTTTGTATTCGCAAACCACTTCTTCAATGAAATGGGCTGGGATCAGTTTGCCGGTTTTTTCATCTTTCCGGTTGCCGGTTTCCATTGGGTGGTTAATCAGGGCTTTAACCTGAGTAACGCCATTTTTGGCTTTAGCCTGTACACGCATTCCTGATGACATAAGCAATTATCTCCTGGATATAATTCGTTGTGCGAGGGGATTAACCGCCGCAACCGCCGATAGTGACTTTAACTTCTTTTTTCGCGCTGTAGAGCTTACCGCCGGCTTTAACTACGGCGATAACATCAGACGTTTTACCCATTTTGATACGAGTAGAAACAAAACTGGTGCCTTGACCAACACATTTGAAATTGGCTACTAAAGGTACGGGATTTTTTTCTGCGATAATGGCAATTGATTCGATGTTTTCGAGACCTTCAACATCTACTTGAATAGGTACAACTGCACCGTTTTCTGCAATATCGGGTGCTTTGATTTTGACTGCGCTGCTTTCTTCCATTGCAGCAGAACCCAGCAGGGCATTTAAGGCTTCATCAATGCTTTTGGCTTCAAAAGCGGTTTTGTTCCATTCGCCCAGAACCCATTGAGGTAAAGCCAGTGAACCGGCTGCAACAGCACCACCAACTAGGGTATGTTTAATAAAGCTTCTACGTTTCATGCTCATGTAGGCTTTCTCCGTTAGCAAACAAATTAAAGTGAGTAAATATAGTCAACAATCTTGTCAATTTCTGCTGCCGTCAGCACACCGTGCTTGCCAAATGGCGGCATCATGGAATTGGGATTGTTGCTGGTTGCGTCGTAAACCTGCGCCCGCAATTTTGCTTTGTCAGGAAAACGTGCTTGCATGCTCAGCAATGGGGGACCTATATTGCCGGGCGATACGCCGTCATCAATATGATGACAGGCTAAACAATTACCTTTGAGTCGATCAAATGCCAGCTCTTTACCTTCTTCTAGGGTACTTTTTGCGGTTTCTTGCGCATGTGCTGGCATAAAACTAAAACTACTCAGTAGCAAAGTAATAGCGCTGACGGCAGTGATAGTTTTCAACGCTGTTTGCATGACATCCTCCGATGCGATTAAATCCAAAAAGGGCGTGCTCAAATGGGATAAAAACGGCGTGTATAGGCTGTTTTTGAGTAGAAATTTTTAAGCCACTAGGTGTGTCAACAAGTCGCATAGTTTTATATTCAGGCAGGAGTGCATGATGAGTCGTTTTATGCGGGTGTCTAGTGCAACGGTTCAATATTATGAGTTTTGTGCCGCTACTGCTTAAAAAATTAACTTACGTTACCCCCTTTGATGCTCCATAGCATAACTGAAGAAAATCAGATTACAAGCCTGTATTGGTCATTTTGTGCTTCAGTTTTGCCTTGCGAATCGGCTTTTAGGGATTTCGCCGCGTGCGCGTTTTTCTTCAAGTATTTCGGCTTCTAGCGCCGCTTTGCGGGCTTCTAGGCGCGAGTTGGTATAAAAATCCAGGTGTGGCAAACGTTGCGCTACTTCTAATTGTTCTAGGGCGTGCTCGTTTTGCCCTTGGGCGTAATAAAATTCTGCCAGTGATAAGCAGGCTTCAGCGGCTTGTCCGTTGGCTTTTTGGGTGCTGGCGAGTTGTCGGAAATAGCTTGGCGGATGTGGCGGCGTTAGGCTTTGCAATAATTTTTGTGCGCGCTCGCTGTGTCCTTGTTCAAGTAGAATATCTGCGTATTCTTGGGTCAGTTGGCGGTCGCCTGGGTAAATTTCTAACGCCCGCTGGCAGGCTTGTGGGGCTTGTGGCAGGGTTTTTTGTAGTAGCGCGAGCCGGATTTCTAATAGGCGATACGCCACGCGGTCGCTATCATTTTTTTGTAGCCAAGTCTGGTGTTCTTGTACTTGTTCGGGTTGGTTTAGTTTTATCCCCAACAGCGCCAGTGCGTAATGCACGGCACGGGGTTCGTGGTAATTGCCGGTGTTTAGTGCATCTTGTAGGCGTTTTTGTAGTTCTGGGTATTGGGTGTTGGTCTGTACCAGCACCTTGGCTCGCATCAGGTAATAATCCAGGCTGCTAGCGGCGGCGCTAATGGTTTCGGGTTTAGGCAAGTGTTCTGCGCGATCTCGCGCTTCGGCAATACGGTCAGTCGTTACCGGATGAGTGCGCAAAAATTCCGGCAATCCACCTTCATAGAGGCGCGTGGCGCTTTGCAGTTCGGCAAAAAAATCGGGCATACTCATGGGGTTAAAACCCGCTTTGGCAAGCACTTGCATACCAACGCGATCCGCTTCTTTTTCGTGCGTGCGGGTGAAGTCAATCTGCATTTGCGCGTTGCCCGCACTGACGGCGGCTACGCCTGCTTGTGCGACTTCTGGGTGCTTAGTGCCTATGAGTATGGAAGCCAGTAAAATCGCGGCGCTGGCGACTGAGAAGTTGCCAACGCCTTCAACAGTGCGGGCAAGGTGGCGCTGGGTGACATGTGAAATTTCGTGCGCTAACACGGCTGCCAACTCGCTTTCGTCGCGGGTGCGTAAAATCAAGCCGCTGTTGACGCCAATATAGCCCCCAGGCACGGCAAAAGCGTTGATGCTGTCGTTTGCCAAAGCGAAAAAGGTGAAACGCTGGCTCGGGTTGTCGCTGTGGGCAACCAACTGATTACCTAGCGCGTTGAGATAATTTTCAATTTCTGGGTCGTCAAGTAGCGTGACTTGCTGGCGTAATTGACGTAAAAAAGCTTCCCCTAAAGCGTTTTCTTCTTGGGGAGAAAAAATCTGATCGGCTGATGTGCCAATATCGGGTAAATCAATGGCTTCGACTAATCCGGCAGAAAAGCTCAACAGGCTCAACAGCGCGGCGCTTAGCCATTGCTTTAGAGGGGGTAAAGAAGGCATATTCATGTTCATGTTCATGTTGACTGACTCCTGACTTTTGGGTATCTCTCTAAACATAGCGGCGCAATGAGGTTTATCATCCAGCCTTCAACAGGCTTGCACTTCGACACGCTCAGGCTTCGACAGGCTCAGTGAGCGACAACGGGGAAGATAAAAGTATGCGTCTACCGATTTTACTCATGATTTTAGGTTTAAGTCTGCTGCAACATCAGGCGGCTATTGCACAACGAGGCACAGAATCCTTGAAAAAGGCGGTAGAAAAAGCCGGATTCAGTTATGGTGCGCCGATTTTTATGCGCATTTTTAAGCAACCCGCAATTTTGGAAGTTTGGCTAGAAAACTCTGAGAAAAAATTTGTCAAATTCCGCACTTATCCGATTTGTGCCTATTCTGGCAGCTTGGGACCCAAACTCAAAGAAGGTGATCAGCAAGCGCCGGAGGGTTTTTATTTTGTCACCGCACGGCAATTGAATCCTCATAGTAGTTTTCATTTGTCGTTTAATCTTGGCTATCCAAATGCCTATGACCGTGCGCATGGACGCACAGGCAGCTATTTGATGGTGCACGGCGATTGTGTGTCCATCGGCTGTTATGCCATGACAGATGCGGGTATTGAGGAAATTTACGCGCTTGCCGAAGCCGCTTTGCAAGGTGGACAAGGGTTTTTTCGGGTGCATATTTTTCCTTTTCCGCTGACGGACGAAAATCTAGCAGCGCACACGGATTCGCAATGGTTGAGCTTTTGGCAGAATTTACAAGCAGGCTACGAATGGTTTGAGCAACAACGGCAGCCACCAGAGATAGCCGTGCGCAATGGACGCTATGTGTTGGCGCCCCCTTGATGACGTACAACCTGATTGCGTCCGGCTTGTTTGGCGCGGTAGAGGGCGTCATCCGCTTGCTTAAGCAGTTGCTCAACTTGGCTAATAGTGGCGCCTGTGTAAGCGGTAACACCAAAGCTGGCAGTAAAGCAAATGCGCGTCTCGCCGTCTTGAATTTCCATTTCTGCCAGCAGTTGGCGCATACGCTCGGCGATTTTGCCCGATTCAGTCAGGTTAGCGGCGGGTAAAATAAACAAAAACTCTTCGCCACCGTAGCGCACCATCAAATCCTCTTCGCGCAACACACGGCGCACAGTATGCGCCACTTGGCTAAGGACGCGGTCGCCGATCAGATGCCCGTAGTTATCGTTAATGCTTTTGAAGTAATCAATATCCATCATGACCACACCCAGCGGCGTTTGGGTGCGTTGGCTACGATTAAATTCTTCATGCAGCCGCGTCATGCCAAAGCGCCGGTTGTACATGCCAGTTAGCGCATCCAGTGCAGCGATCTGCTGTAAATTGGCGTGTGCCAAGGCATTGTTGAGCGCCAAGCCGAACCCTTGACGAAACAGCTCCATGAGCCACAGATGTTCGGGGCTGAAACGCTGGCTATGCGCGAGAATGACGACACCAAGCAGCGTATCTTTGAAATTGATCGGCGTCACCATCACCTCTTGCGGACGGAAATGCGTCAGCACTGCTTCGATTTTGACGCCTTCGGGACACTCAACGCGCTGGATTTTGCCGGTACGCATGGCTCGGCGCACATGGTCGCTGTGTTCTAAAGATTCTGCTTGAGAAACGCCATGCCGTGCAGCAATTTTCAACGCGCCACCACGTTCAATCAAAATCACCCCAGCAGGTGTGCCTGTGTGCCGTAGCAATAGCTCTAACGCCTGCTTGGATAAAGCATCCAAATCCAGTTGGCTGCTGAGCGTTTGGCTAATGTCGCTGACGGCGGCTTCAAGCTCTTGAGAACGAAACAAGGCTTCTACTAAGTCATTGAAAGCACGGGCGCTGTCGCCGATTTCATCGTCAGAATCCACTGGCACGCGGCATTTTTCCGGCTCACAGCTTGACCAATCACCAGAGTAGGTGGCGTTGCGAATGGTGCTTTCTACGACGTGCATGTGCATTGCCAGCAAGCGCAAACGCGGGCGCACCACGCGCAGCGCCAGCAAGTAATTAAGCGCCCCGACCAGGATACCGGCGCTTAAAGTCGCCATCCAAAACGGCAGCGTCAGCACTTGGCGAGCTTCAAAACCCAAGCCGAGAATTAAGAACGGAAACGAAGCGCCGGTTAGAAAACCGAGTCCGATCATCCAGATAGATAAATCGGTGAATAATTTGGTGGTAATGCGTGGCATTGAATGGAATCCCGCCTGCCGAAAGACTTGCTTATAGGAATTTTTTGTCAGACAAAGCAAGTTTCAGGACAGGTGTCTATGGTGGTTTTAAAAGAAGGCGCTCCTGGTTTCCTTTTGCTTAAAAGCTGTGTTCTGCGTGTGGAAATTTTTCTTGTTTAACCGCCTGTACATAGGCGCTCAGGGCGGCTGCGACAGAAGTTTGTTCGCTCATAAAGTCTTGGCTAAATGCAGGTTTTTTGCCTGGCGTGATGCCCAGCATGTCATACAGCACCAGCACTTGTCCGTCACAGGCTACACCTGCGCCAATACCAATGGTGGGAATGCTTACGGCTTGCGTAATGTCCTTGGCTAATTGCGCGGGTACGCATTCTAGCACCAGCAGCGAAGCGCCTGCGGCTTGCACTGCCAGCGCGTCTGCGAGGATTTTTTCTGCTTGTTCTGGTGCGCGTCCTTGTACACGATAACCGCCGAGTTGGTGGACGGATTGCGGCGTGAGTCCCAGATGAGCGCACACCGGAATGCCGCGCTCAACGAGTTGTTGAATGCTCTCTTGTAACCAGGCGCCGCCTTCGAGCTTGACCATTTGTGCGCCGCTTTCGCGCATCAAGCGGGCGGCGTTGTGTAGCGCGTCGCTAGAGGTGGCGTAAGTCATGAAGGGCATGTCTACAATCACTAAGCTGTGCGGTGCGCCACGCCGCACCGCACGGGCGTGATAAATCATGTCTTCTAGGGTAACGGGCAAGGTGCTGTTTTGTCCTTGGATCACCATGCCCAACGAATCGCCGACTAACAGCGCGTCTACGCCCGTCGCTGCGCACAGGGCGGCAAAACTGGCGTCGTAAGCGGTGAGGCAGGCGATTTTTTCGTTTTGGATTTTCATGGCGCGTAATTGCGCGAGGTTTTTCGGTGGCGTGTGGCTGTTCATGTGTTTATCCTGATGAGATCGGCGGCGGGGCACTGGGCTAACAGTTCTTGCACTGAGCGTCCGTCTGGCAAACAAAGCCTGCTGTTGCACTCATGCAGAGGATACAACACGAATGCCCGTTGCGGTATTTCTGGGTGCGGAATGGACAAGCGTGAGCTGCTGTAAGTTAAAGTGCCGTAAAGTAAAATATCCAAATCCAACGGGCGCGGCTGCCAGCGTTGTCCAGTGCGTTTGCGCCCCTGTTGCTGTTCTATGGCTAACAGCGCATCGAGCAAACTTTCGGGCGCTAATTGCGTACTCAAGCAAGCCACAGCGTTGAGATAATCCGGTTGCGGGTGCGGGTCGTCGGGCAGGGTTAAAGCTTTGCTTTGGTAGAGCGACGAATGCTGCATCAAGCGCGTCAGCGGCAGCGCCGCCAAAGCCTTAAACGCCTGTTGAATTTGCTGCTGCGGCTGAAGCAGATTGCTGCCCAGCCCTATATAAACTTCATGCCACATGGGATTTTCTCATGCAAATTATTCGTTATCCCGACTTAATGCCCTATTTACCCGTTTGGCACGCCATGCGGGCATTTACTGAGCAACGCGGGGCTGATACGCCCGATCAACTGCACTTACTTCAGCACCCGCCAGTATACACCCTGGGTTTAGCCGGCAAGCCCGAACATGTGCTGAATGCGGGAGAAATTCCAGTGCTTTCAGTGGATCGTGGCGGACAAGTCACTTATCACGGACCCGGACAATGGGTTGCCTATGTGTTGCTGGATTTACAACGGCGACATTGGGGGGTAAAACAACTGGTCAGCAGCCTAGAACAAAGCGTCATTGACCTGCTGGCAGCACAGGGCATCAGCGCCGAACGCCGCGACCGAGCGCCAGGCGTGTATGTAAACGGGCGCAAAATCGCTGCGCTGGGTTTGCGCGTGCGACGTGGCTGCTGCTATCACGGCTTAAGTTTGAATGCGGACATGGATTTAACCCCGTTCCAAGGCATTAATCCTTGCGGTTATGCCGGGTTAGCAGTGACGCAATTAAAAGATGAAGGGGGAAACTTAACGCTGGCAGCTACCGGAGAAGCTTTATTAGCCGCGTTATTGCAGCATTTGCAAACAGATGCCGCATAGCACGCAAAGAGGCACTATAGACATCCTAAGTCAATCGTGTGAACGGCTCCCGGTAGGGTGGGCAAAACGTCTTTTTGTTTTGCCCACCATCAGATGTTGCTGGTGCATTGAATGGTGGGCAAATTCCGTGATAATCATGCGCCAATGAATTAAATTCATTAGACGGAATTCGCCCACCCTACATGGCTATGCCGCCTCGCTTGTCCCCACGCACCTTAAAAAGCCTTGCCCGCTGTGGCGGACAAGGCTTTTTGGTTTTTAAGGCTTAGGCT